>JBPOFE010000191.1:0-5370 GCA_051252035.1 Sulfitobacter sp. | reverse complement strand
GCCCTCAAACCCGTCGCATCAACGATATGCAACGCCCGGCAGAACGCACAGCATTTCATAAAGGATGTTTGCACCCGTCAATGCCGTGTTGCCCGAGGTATCATAGGGCGGCGACACTTCGACCAAATCACCCCCCACAATGTTCACCCCCTTAAGCGCCCGGATCAGTTCCAGCGCCTGCGGTGTGGTCAACCCACCAATTTCCGGCGTGCCGGTGCCGGGGGCATAGGCGGGATCAAGGCTGTCGATGTCATAAGTTACATAGGTCGGCACATCGCCGATATCGCGCCTGATTTCCGCACCAAGCGTGGCCAGCGAGCGCCCCCACAACTCATGTGCCGGAAATTGCTGAAATCCCCATCCGGCGGCTTCCGAGAAATCCTCAGCCGAATATCCGGTGCCGCGCAGGCCAATCTGGTATGTTTTTGAGGGGTTTATCAGCCCTTCTTCATGTGCGCGGCGAAACACTGTGCCATGGGTCTCACGTTCGCCAAACATGTCTTCGTTCACATCCGCATGGGCATCAACATGCACCAGCGCCATCGGCCCATGCCGTTTCGCCATCGCACGCAGGATCGGCAGGGTGATCGAATGATCACCGCCAATCGCCAGCGGCATCACATCATACTTGAGGATCGCATCGTAACTCTCTGCGATAATACGCAAACTGTCGCTCAATGAAAACGCATTGATCGCGAGATCACCAATATCCGCCACCTGCAAACTGTCAAACGGCGCGGCCCCTGTGGCCAGATTATAAGGCCGCAACATCGCGCTCTCACTGCGCACTTGTTTCGGCCCGAACCGCGTGCCGGACCGCCAAGAAGTACCAATATCCATCGGCACGCCCAAAACAGCCACATCCAGCCCCTTGAGGTCATTCACCGATGGCAGTCGCATGAACGTGTTCGGCCCGGAAAACCGCGCCAGATCGTTGCCCGAAATCGGTTGGTTCTTTCCGCTCATGTGCTGCGCATCCGATGGCCCAAAAGGCTGAGTATCTCGGTCGCCACATGCGCCCCGGCAATCGCCGTCGCCCCCGTGGTATCAAACGGCGGTGATACCTCAACGATATCGCCGCCCATGATATTGATCCCTGCCAGATCACGCAGCATCGACGCACATTGCGCCGAGGTCAAACCGCCCCACACAGGCGTGCCCGTACCCGGCGCATAGGCCGGGTCCAGCGCGTCAATATCGAACGTCAGATAGGTCGGATTGTCGCCCAACACCTGCTTGATCCGCTCCACTGTCGCAATCGGCCCCTTTTCATGCACTTCTCGCGCATCAATCACCGTCACGCCCAGTGTATCTTCATTGGTTGTCCTGATTCCCACCTGCACAGAGGTTTTCGGGTCCACGATCCCAGACTTCACCGCCTTATAGAACATCGTCCCATGATCGATCCGGTCCATGTCATCATCTGGCCACGTATCCGTATGGGCATCAAATTGCAGAAGGCTGATCGGGCCGTATTTTTCGGCATAAGCCTTGAGAATCGGAAAAGTGATGTAATGATCACCACCCAGCACCACACTGGCCACCCCGGCGTCCAAAATCCCCTTGATATGTGCGGTCAACGCCGCGGGGAACTGGCTGACATGGCCATAATCAAACGCCAGATCGCCATAATCCGCGATGGCAAATTCGCTCAGCACGTCAAAATCCCAGCCATAGGGCGCATCGGGCGCTTGCAAAGCACTCGCCTCTCGAATGGCGCGTGGCCCCAGCCGTGTGCCGGGCCGATTGGTCACCGCCTGATCAAACGGCACACCGGTCACGGCGATGTCCACGCCGCTCAAGCCCTTGGTGTATTTGCGCCGCAAAAACGACGTCGCACCGGCAAAGGTCAGTTCAAAACTTGGACCCTTAAGGTCGTCGCGCGTGAACGCCATGTCGATCTGTTTTGATGCGTCTTCCAGCGCCATTATTTCCCCCCCACAGGCTGCGCCTGTTCAACAATCCGTGCAAAGAACGAAGCGCCCACCGGGGCCACGTCATCGTTAAAGTTATACTCAGGATGGTGCAGACCCGCGCCCGCACCCTGCCCCAGAAACAGATACGCGCCGGGGCGCTTTTCCAGCATATAGCTGAAATCCTCGGCGCCCATTTCACGCTCTTGATCTGCAATCACATGCGCTTCGCCCGCCACATCGCGTGCAACATCTGCTGCAAAGGCCGCCTTTGGTGCATCGTTGATCGTCGCGGGGTATCCAACGTCGTATTCCAGTTTCGCCTCGACATCGTAACTCGCCGCCTGTCCCGCGACGATTTGCGCCATCCGTCGCATCACCATCGCCTGCACATCCTTGTTGAATGTGCGCACGGTGCCATTGATATATGCCTTGTCCGGGATCACATTATCGGCTGACCCGGTGTGTATCTGTGTGACCGAAACAACAAGATCCTGCGTCGCCATATGGTTGCGGCTGACAATGGTCTGGATGGCTTGGGCAATGCCACAGGCTGCCGTCACCGGATCGCGTGTTTCATGGGGCATTGCGCCATGCCCGCCTTTACCCTGAATATGAATGTGAAAAGTATCCACCGCCGCCATGATCGGTCCCGGCGTGGTGGAAAAGCTGCCTGTTTCAAGATCGGGCAGATTGTGCAGCGCATAGACTTGCGCAATATCAAACCGCTCCATCACACCTTCTTTGACCATCACTTCGGCCCCGCCGCCCGTCTCTTCAGCAGGTTGAAAGATCAACGCAACCCGGCCTGAAAAATTACGCGTTTCCGCCAGATATTTCGCGGCCCCCAGCAACATGGTTGTATGCCCATCGTGTCCACAGGCATGCATACGCCCTGCGTGGGTGCTGGCATATTCCACCCCTGTTTCCTCAACAATCGGCAGCCCGTCCATATCCGCGCGCAGCCCAATCGTTGGCCCTTCACCTTTGCCGTTGATGATCGCGACCATGCCCGTCGTCGCCAACCCCTCGTGCAGTTCATCGACGCCAAATTCACGCAACCGCTCGGCCACAAAGGCGGCGGTCTTGTGGCATTCCACGCCCAATTCAGGGATCGTATGCAGATGTTGCCGCCATTCTTTCATGTCAGGCGCAAAAGCGGCGATGCGGTTCACCACGGGCATGGGCTGGACTCCTTGGGTCATTCTTGCTTGAGGTATCTGACACCAGACAGGACCCAGCCGCAATGCCCGATACATCAATGAATGATGCTCTGATCCATGACCAAACTGCCGGGATAGAGCGCCTTTTGGAAATCATGCGCCGCCTGCGTGATCCCGATACGGGATGCCCATGGGACATCGAACAGGATTTTAACAGCATCGCCCCCTACACCATCGAAGAAGCCTATGAGGTCGCCGATGCCATCGCCCGGCAGGATTGGGCCGAGCTTGAGGGCGAATTGGGCGATTTGCTGCTGCAATCGGTCTATCACACGGCCATGGGCGAAGAGGCCGGACATTTCACATTTCAATCCGTAGTGCGCAATATTTCCGATAAAATGGTGGCACGGCACCCGCATGTTTTTGGCGACGAGAGCCGCGATAAATCCGCTGATCAGCAGACCGCCGATTGGGAGGCGATCAAAGCCAAGGAACGCGTGGGCAAGGCCCAAGGAGGTACGTTGGACGGCGTGGCGATTGGCCTGCCTGCCCTGTTGCGGGCACTGAAATTGCAAAAACGTGCGGCGCGGGTTGGGTTTGATTGGCCGTCAACCAATGATGTCATTGCCAAGATCACCGAGGAAGCCACGGAATTGGTCGAAGCCCGCGAAACCCTGAGCCACGCAGAAGTCGAAGAAGAATTTGGCGATCTGATGTTCGTGATGGCCAATCTGGGCCGCCACCTTGGCCTTGACCCCGAAGCCGCCCTGCGCGCCGCCAACGCCAAATTCACCCGCCGTTTTGAAGGCGTCGAGGCGCGGCTGGCCGCCCGCGGCAAAACCCCTGCGCAAAGCGATCTGGCCGAGATGGATGCGCTTTGGGACGCGGTGAAAGCAGACGAACGCGCAGGCAAAACAATGCCGACGTAATACCGACATCATACCGACGTGATACCGACGCCCTTTCACTTGGCTCGGACATACCCTATCTCTACGCCCAAAAGGACCCCGCCATGCCTCCGCGCAAGATTATTATCGACACCGACCCCGGCCAAGATGATGCGGTCGCCATCTTGCTGGCGTTGGCATGCCCTGACGAATTGGACGTGCTGGGCCTGACCTGCGTCGCAGGAAACGTGCCGCTTGATCTGACTTCAAAAAATGCACGGATCGTCTGTGAATTGGCTGGACGTAGCGACGTTAAGGTATTTGCCGGATGCGACCGCCCACTTGGTCGCGAACTGGTCACAGCAGAACACGTTCACGGCAAAACCGGGCTTGATGGCCCGAACCTGCCTGACCCCACGATGCCACTGGCCGAGGGTCATGCGGTGGATTTTATCATCGATCAATTGCGTGAATATGCCCCCGGCACCATCACCCTCTGCCCTCTCGGACCGCTGACCAACATCGCAACTGCCCTGCAAAAAGCCCCTGATATTGCCAGACGCGTCGCCAAGATCGTGCTGATGGGTGGTGGCTATTTTGAAGGCGGCAACATCACCCCTACAGCCGAATTTAACATTTACGTCGATCCACAAGCCGCTGATATTGTATTTAAATCTGGCATTCCGATAGTAGTGATGCCGCTTGACGTTACCCATAAGGCGCTTGTTACAAAACCTCGCAATGACGCGTTTCGCGCGCTGGATACGCCCGTCGGCACCGCCGTGGCGCAGATGACTGATTTCTTTGAACGCTTTGACAAGGAAAAATACGGCTCCGAAGGCGCGCCCCTACATGACCCCTGCGTCACCGCATACCTTTTGAAGCCAGAGTTGTTCACCGGGCGTCACATCAACGTTGAAATTGAAACGGAGTCAGAACTCACCATGGGCATGACCGTCGCAGATTGGTGGGGCGTCACCGACCGCACACCCAATGCCACGTTCATCGGTGACATTGATGCGGATGGTTTCTTTGCCTTGCTGACCGAACGGCTGGCCCGACTATGAGCGCGGCCCTCACGCTAGCCAAACCAGAACATTTGGACAGGTTGATTGCCCTCGTCACAGCCTTTCACGCCGAAGAAGGCATCGAAATGAAAGATGAGGCACGCGGAGCGGGTGTGGCACCATTGCTCGACGGAATCCCGCACGGTGCCGCCTATCTGATCGGACCACCCCGCGCGCCCATCGGCTATATCGTGATCACCTTTGGCTGGTCGGTCGAATTTGGCGGTTTAGATGCGATCATTGATGAACTCTACATCCGGCCCGGCGTGCGTGGGCGTGGCATCGCGTCTGAGGCATTGATCGCCCTGCCACGTGCGCTGGCGGGTGGCGGCTTGCGGGC
>JBPOFE010000190.1:0-5393 GCA_051252035.1 Sulfitobacter sp. | reverse complement strand
AACTTAGCAATCTGGTTTCGATTGCCCGCATCAAAAACATATTTAATCGGCAGATCGTCCAGCCCCTCCTTGCCACTTGGCGCGATCAACGCCGGGTGATCCACGTCCTGAAACAGGTACAGCCCGCCAAAATGCGCCGTCCAGAAATTGCGCTGATCAAAGCTCATCTGTTTCAGCTTCACTGGATTGCGCACCACATCCCCGGTCTTGCCCGCCAGCGTGATCATGTCAGCAATCAGCACATCGTCGAACCAGCCATCGGGTTCGGTCTTGAACCGATCCACCATTTCGCCCAGCTTCGCCGCATCGCGCACCGTGCCTGCCGTCGTATCCGCCTCAACCTTGATCCGTCTTATGTCAAACAAGCGCGCAGGCTTGGACACATCATAAACCGAATTCACCAACTCCCCCGCCACCGCATCCCGCGCGGTCAGGGCAAACAACTGCGCCTCGTTCTCTTTATAGAACTGCTGCAAAATCCCCCGCGAGGTCGAGAACTTGGTGTTGAGCAACGGGCAGCGTCGCTGCTCCATGCTCAGCAGGATAAACTGCCGGTTCACACCCGCGTGGTTGAGGTACAGGTGGTCGTTCAACTCATCGCCGATCTCAGGCGAGTAGCCGGAAATATCGACGTGGAAATCTGTTTGTTCAGTGCGCTTGCCTGTGAGGTGCTCCAGCGCACGGTTATAGCGGTCGACCAACGCGGGCGAGTCCACGTGGAAGAGATTGCCGAACATGAGGCCGTGTTTGATGAGGCGTTTCATTCCCACCGACCTTCCGCAAGTATCTCAAATTCGCTGGAACCCTCGACGACGCTCCTCTTAATTTCGGATGGTAAGATCTGGCGGCGAATATGAAGCTCACACCATGGATTTTCGGCCCATTCCATCTTGGAACGCAAAAAACAGTTCAATATCGATTTTGCATATGAATAGATGTGAACATTGTCCGCTAGTCTAACAGATGTTTCGATAACTGTAGGGTGCCCAATGGACTTGAGTTTCTTCTTCAGTTTATCATCCTTGAGCCAAAAATAGATCATCTCACCGCCCCAATGTGACAATAATGGTCTTATTCCATTGTCGGCATGCTGTATTGGCGCTGAAACAAAACATACTTCACCTAGCCTAGCACTTTTTTGTTCCTGATTTAGCAAAGGGGTCTGCTCGTAAATCTTTGAACAATCTGCCTCTGTGAGGATTTCCCTCTCCACTGCTACTAAGAGCCGTTGCTCAAGCAAATCAAGTGAAGTCGGTTGCATCCCAAATTCCTGCACATTGATCAATTCATGCTCCAGAAGCCGGGTGTAATGCAACAAAGAGACATCGAAATCCCTCAACTCTTCCATCAATAGTTCTTCTAATACATAAGTCTTTTTCTCTGACCAGTCGTTTTCCCAGAGTATCCTTTCTATTGAATCAGGATCAACAGTATCGCAGAGATCAATCTCCCGCTTAGCCCAAGAGACTAAGGGGTCTTTATGCTCTCGCAACGCTTCCTTAATTGGTCTTGGAAAGGAGGATGGATCGTTAGAACGGATCACCCCTCGCCCCCACTCAAATACCGCTTCTTCGCCGCCTCCATCCGCTGCATGTCCCGCACCGCATTCTCAATCGCGATCTCGTCGGACTTATCGGCATAGCGGAACTCAGAATCCGCGTACCGATTGATCTCCTGTATCACCATCTCAACCGTGATTGGCTTGCGCATATCCTTGATCATCGCCAGCTTTTCGTCATACCCCTTGAACAGAAACAACTCCGGTTGCTCCATCCATTCGTCGGGCAATTCAAAGTCCATCGCCCGCACCTTGACCGCGTCCGTGATGTTCTTGATCGCGCGTCCTGTAAAGCGCTCATCTGCCTCCTGAATGCCCTTCAGATAGGTCCCCAGCTTGGCAATCGTGTCCAGAGCGCCGATGTCCTTGGACACCCGATCATAGACGCGCAGCAGCCCTTCTTCGTGCGGCCGGGCATGCGATTCAAACGATGCCGCGACGGCCTTTTTGATCTCTTGCGCTGCGAACGGTTTATGATCGCCCAGCGGAATATCGTGGTTCTTGCCCATCAGCAGGTTCAGGATGTCGATATAATCATCCCGCGTCTGTGGCCCATCGACCAGAAACCGAGCGCCTGCCCGCTGGCGCAGCGCATCATCGACATTCTCGGGATAGTTCGAGAACATCCCAAACGTGCAATTGCCGCGCACCACGGTGTTGGCCCCGGCGAACGACTCCATCAGCACGGCGGTAATCTCCAACTGCCCCGCTGACGACTGCCGATCCCCCCGCTTGCCTGCCAACTGATCAATATCGTCAATCGTGCCAAAGCCAATCACCGACGGATCAATGATGTTGTTGATAAACGCCTTGGCGTTCTGGCCCGACTTGCCCTGATAACTGTCAATGTTATCGGTGCTCAGGTTCTGATAGCGAAACGGATACCCCGCGACCTGACAATATTCCGACACCAACCCCGCCATCATCTGGATCAGCGTGGTTTTCCCCGTCCCCGGCGCACCGTCGCCCATGAAGGTAAAGATGAATCCACCCAGATCGGCGAACGGGTTCAAACGGCGATCAAAGTCATAGGCCATCAGCATCTTGGCCAGCTTCATCGCCTGATATTTCGCGATGTGGTTGCCGACGACTTCATTGGGTTTCTTGAAGGTCATGGTCAGCGTGGTGGACTTCGCCTTGGACGCAGGGCTGAACCCCGCAACCGTAAAATCATCCACTTCAACCCGCCAAGACGCGGCTTTGAAACTCTCCAAACGCGGTGCCGTCTGCGCGCGCAACGCGACCTTCTCCATCAGCATTTCGGCAAAGGCACAAACCGTCGCCACCAGCCGCGCATCATCGCTCGCATGGGCCGCAATATCCTGATCCAGCTCCCACAACGCACCGTGCAACGCGACTTGGCCGTTATCGGTCAACACCTCGTCGACATCGCCGACTTCGACAGTGGTTTCGGACATATTCGAGGACAACAAATAAGCCGCAGCATTGCCAAACACATACAGCGTCACCAAAGCCTCGCCCGCCAGTAATTCCGAGAACTCGGTCTTACGCGCGGCAGGCAAAGACCCTTCCAGATTGGCACGTTTCAGATCACCAAGCCCTGACTGATCCGCATAATTCTCGGCCACCGCCAGTGCAATTGCCACCGCCCGGCGCAACGCATGCATGACCGTCGCTTGTATCGGCGACACCAGCGTATCGCCCTCATCCGCCCCGGCAATCCGCGCGATCAATTGCACGCCGGACGTCGCCACATTGCGCTGCGTCACCAATCCTGGTGTGGTACTGCGAAACCGCCGCCGCGTGCCGATGCCGCTGGATTTCTCCGCAGGCTGATCCGCCCCTGTCGGCGTCCCAATCCGCGGCGCATGGTCGAACCCTTCCAGCAGTGCACCCGCCACTGAAATATGCTTCTTAATATCCTCCTCGCGGAGTTCCATGGCGTCTGATGTCTGGCTCATGTCTTCAACCCATTCATTGTTCGTAAAATATGCCCTTTTGGTACAGCGCTGCTAATACTGCAAAACCCGCCCTTGCGGGCTGACAACAAATTTGCGCACGGACCCAAACCCCGGCGGGTTCTTTTCCTCCAACACCTGATAGGGCCGCTGCGGCAGGATGATGCTACGCTCGGACCGCGTCGCGCCAAGGTCCGGGCCCTGAACCCCAAATGGATCAAGCGCAAAGACCTCGCGCTCCACTGTCGAAAACCAACCGGACTTTTCCTCGATCACCCGGTCCGACACCAGTTCCTCTTCAGTCCAGACCAATGCCCAATCCTGCCCTTCGGGTGCCTTGGCCTCGGCCAACACTTCGCGCAGCGGCCCGGCTTGCCGAGTATAGGCATGGCTGTACATCGGCCCCAAATGAAACCGCCGCAGCCGTTTGGGATGCAGATCGTCAAAATCCTGATCAAACCCACGCGCAATTGTGACCAATTTCAACCCGCCCAACGCCTGTGCGCTCAGATGCGCCTGCACTTCCGGCCAGCGGCGCTCGTCTTTGGGCAGGGCGACATCGCCCGTATCCTCAAGCTCCATCAGGTAGATCACAGGCAGGTTCACCTGTGAGTCATACGTCGCCCAATGCAGCCGAAAGGTGCGGCGATAATCTGACTTGTTCCCCGTCCAATCCGCCTGCGGGTCGTTGTGCACCCAGAACAGATCACCCTTGGCCAGCTCCTCGTAATAGAGTCGCTGCGAAAGCGCGAATTGCAGTTTGGCCGGCACCTCGCGGTCGCCCAGAATCGTCTGGACCATCTCGTTCTTTAGAGTCGTTTCAGACGCCATATTCTCCAGATGCGTGGCCGCCTGCTGCGCATCACTGGCCATGGTCATGATTTCGGCAGCCACCGGAAAACCACTATCGCGCTCATCCATGGTCAGCGATCCAAAAAACCGCCCCGTGTTGCGCCCGACCAGCAGGTATTTCAGGCTCAACGCCTTGAACGTATGGGTCAGCTTGGCCGCATAGCGGGTTAGGATTGCGACTTCTTCACGGTTCAGCTTTTGCTCCGCCTCCATCACGCCAGCCACATGCAACATGTGCTGCATGATGCCTTCGAATTTGCGGAAGTAGCGGCGCGAGGCAAAGGTGTCGGTCAGGCCGACGTGGTCTAGGGTGGGGTCAGCCATTGTAACGTCCCGACCTGAGCCGTCGCCAACAATCGCGACAGGATTCCCAAGCCACTTGAGCAATAGTAAACACCAATAAGCAAAGGCCCGCCAATTCAATCAGGCCAAGCGTCAAGAAGTACCCAAATTTATCCAGCACCCCCAAAAACACCACGCCCGCCGCTACTATCAAACATAGACGCCGCTGTTGACGATCCACGTCTGTCACGCCCCATACTGATTGCTGTCATGCTTCTCGATGATCTTGGCAAACCGCCGCGCGAACCGTTCATCCGCCTTGGCCTTGGCCTCCAGCACTTCACGCGCGAACACCATATGGTCCTCGTGTTTTTCCATCATTTCGGCCATGCGTGCGTTTGTTGCCGCACCGATACCAGCCATCGCTGATTGCGCCTCTTGATCCGTCTTCACACCAATCTCGTTGATCCGGTGTGCGACATCCTGCTGCTGCGCCGTCTTCAACGACTTGGTCAACGCGTCATATAAAACCACACGCTGCTTGGTATCGGTCTGCAACTTGTTGATCAAAACCATCTGCGTCGCCGCTTGGTTCTGCAATGAATCGATCCAGGTTTTACCCTTCTCAATATACCGCTCAAGCGTCTGCGACTTGGCGAGCTTGACTTGTTCGTCCTGCACCAGCGCGTTGTATTTCGTATTCAGATCGGCCAGTTCGGTTTCCAGCTTGGTCCGCTTGGCCGCGTCAGTCTCTGACGCAATGGCGTTCTCAACCTTGATGA
>JBPOFE010000019.1:0-32039 GCA_051252035.1 Sulfitobacter sp. | reverse complement strand
CGGCCAAAACTCAGCGAAAAGCGGGTTGGCAATTGTTCCGATTGCGCAAAATACGCTTCTGCGCAGGCGGCAATTGATGCGCCTTCCAAAGGCGTGATCCCCTGATAAGGTGTCATGCCGTCGCCCTGATCAATCATGATCGCAAAATAGCCCTCGCCCACCTGATCAAACGGCGCACCTTCGGTTAAACGGTCCGCATCATAGCTGGCATAGGCCCGAATGCGCGCGGACTTCCCGTCTGCTTCTGGACCATAGTAATCTGTTGCGATCATCCGCACGGCGCCTTTGGACTGTACTTGCAGCGACAGCTTCCAGCGCACTTTGATTGTTTGCCCGATCAACGCAGTCAGCAATGCCATTTCGGCAGCCAATGCTTCGACCTGTGGCGGATAATTGTGCTGACGCAAGATGCCTTCCAAAACGCCATCCAAACGCGCCACACGGCCGCGAATGTCAGCGTCGTCAAGCTGAAAAGGCAGAACGCTGTCGTCCCATGCGATCATTTGGCCGGGCGATGAGATGGTGGTCATTGGGGTTTCCTTATTCGGGGCCGCTTGGCATACCGCGTCTATATAGGGGCGGCAAGCTGTGGATAAAGGGGCAATGAGATGATCAGACGTGTTGGGCAACCACCGATACCAAACCAGACCTATCGCTTGCGGTCCGGCGTCTATGCCATTCTACCGCTCAAAGGGCGGTTCCTTATGACGGCACAAACCGAGCCCGAATTTGACGTGCAGCTTCCGGGTGGCGGGATTGATCCGGGCGAATCCCCGCTTCAGGCGCTACACCGCGAAGTGCTTGAGGAAATTGGCTGGTCCATCTCAAAGCCGCGCCGATTGGGTGCGTTCAGGCGGTTTGTCTATATGCCAGAATATGACATGTGGGCCGAAAAACTCTGCCATGTGTATGCAGCCCATCCAGTGCGTCCCATCAAAGAACCGATTGAACCGGATCACATCACTTTGGTCCTATCCGCGTCAGAGGCGATTGCTGCCTTGGGCAACGATGGGGACCGCTTGTTTCTATCCAACTACGTCGCGTGATCCGAACCAGAATATTCAAACAAAATACCCGACACATCATCGGGGAAATCAGCGTTACCGGCGAACTCGGTGAGTTCCCAAATCAGCGCCTCTAAAAATGCAGTGCCGTTGGTGCGACTGAGTTTGGTCATTGTCCGCTCCAGCCCTTCTTCTCCGAACATCTGATCAAACTGATCCGGGCATTCGGTCACGCCATCAGACAGGATCAGCAAGCGGTCACCGGGATCAAGCTGTATCTCAAACTGATCGAACGAAATGCCCGCTAAAAGACCAACGGGAAACCCGCCTGTGCCAGTTTGAACAATGGAGCCATCACAACGCTGAATGGCCGGATGCGGATGGCCCGCCTGTGCGATTGTCACTTTGCCCGTGGGGAAATCAACAATCGCCAGCATGAGGGTAAAATAGTGTTCCGTTTCCATTTCGTTCAGAACCAAGTCATTCATAGATGCGATGACGTCGCTTGGTGGACGTGCAACATAGCTGCCATCGGGCAGGCGTTTTAACGCGACGTTTTGGTCTGGTGCAGTTGCTGACAGGTAACCCGCCAACCGTGCAGTCATCAATGCGGAGCTTATGCCATGGCCAGAAACATCTATCGCAAAAAGGCCAAGCTGATCTATGCCCGCCGGGAAAAACCCAACCAGATCACCTCCGACATGCCCGCTTGACCGAAGCATCAGGGAAAGTGTTCCTTTGTCAAAGACCTTGTGGCGTTCCCGCAACAACGATTGTTGCAGTTTTTTCGCCTCCAACAAGTCATTATCAAGCGAATCATAGAGGCGCTGCAGCTCATCCAAGGTATCGCTGATCAGACGGTTGGTTTCAGACAATTCCCGCTGCATGTGCAAGATGCGTTCACCCGCAGTGATCCGTGCACGTAGTTCATTATTGTCTACTGGTTTGGTGAGAAAATCATCAGCACCAGAATCCAGCCCACGCGCGACCTCTTCCTTTTCACTCTTGGAAGTTAACAAAATGAAATAGGCATAGTGTCCATCTGGCATTGCACGAAATGCGCGGCAAAATTCCAACCCCGACATCCCCGGCATCATCCAATCACTTACAATCAAATCTGGCCGCCGGCTTTGGCAGAGTGTGAGGGCGTCTTCACCGGATTCGGCTTCTTCTACCTCGAACCCCCATTTCGCCAGTGACTTTGATAAAATACGCCGCTGCAGGCGACTGTCGTCAACAACAAGCACCAGTTTCATTTTATGCGGCTGTGCGTCAGCAGAATCAGCCAACGCAGGGGATAAATGGGTCATTTATATATCTGTTAAAAAGCGTTCACCCTCCCGATAAACCGTCATTCTTAATGTCTGGTGAATGTTAAAATTTGGCGCACACAAGCAGCGATTCCTCAAGTTTTGTTAAACCCCTCCTGCGATCCTGCACAGGACAAGAAGGAAAATGCAGATGATAAACTGGACACGCGTTAAAGAACTTCGTGATGAAATCGGTCCAGAGGACTTTGACGAGGTGGTCGACCTGTTCCTTGAAGAGGTTGATGAAGTAACGGATCGGTTAAAATCGGCGCTCGACCCGTCGACGCTTGAGGCTGATTTGCATTTTCTCAAGGGCAGCGCGTTAAGCTTGGGATTTAGCGATTTTGCGGCGCTGTGTCAGAATGGCGAAACCACATCAGGGCAAGGTAAGTTCAGTGATGTTGATATAGTCACCATTCTATCATCGTATGATGCATCGAAAGTTGTTTTTCTGAACCAACTGCCACAGGTGATGGCAAGCTAAACAAGCTTATACAATGTCTCGGCACGTGCGCCGCCCAAAGTCTTTAACGCCTTCTCACGTAATTTCTGCATTCCGGCAATCCAACGATCATGGTCCTGCGCGCGCTGCGCTGCGTAACCTTGAACATCCGGATGTGAGAGAATGAGGAATTTCTTTGCCTCAACGCCAGCCACAATCGCCGACGCCACCTCATCAGCGGTCAATAACGACCCTCGATCTGACGCATCCACATCTGACAGGCCCAACAATGGCGTCGCCACATATTGCGGGCAGACAACAGACACATTTATACCGTCCTCACCATGGGTTATCGCAAGCGATTCCGCAAAACTCACCGCGGCATGTTTCGTGGCGGAATAGGCCGCGTCACCGATTTGGTTCAACAATCCGGCCGCAGAGGCAACAGTGACCAAGTGGCCTGATTTTCGCGCGATCATCTGGGGCAATAATGCGCGTGCTACATAGACATGGGCCATCACATGAACCTGCCAGTTCAGCATCCAAACCGCGTCAGCGGCAGAGGCGGCATGGCTTGGCTCACCCATGCCAAGCCCAGCATTAGAAACAAATATGTCAATTTGACCATGTCGGCTCGCCGCTGCTTCAATCAGTGCTTGGATCGCGGCCTCATCACGTACATCACATTGCACTGCGATACCACCGATCTCACCCGCGACCGCTTGCGCCTTATCGCCATCCAAATCTGCAACGCAAACCCGCGCACCCAACTGCGCAGCACGTCGCGCCAAGGCGGCACCAATCCCGCTGCCCGCGCCAGTGATCACTACTGAACTGTCCGCAAATTTCATCGCGCCCTCTTACAGCACAAATTGTGCCAGCGTTTCGTCATTGGTAATGTCAGTATAGGTAAACCCGGCCTCAACCAATTGCTGCAAAAACGGGTCAAAGTTATCCGGGCTGCGCGTTTCAATTCCGATCAATACGGAGCCAAAGTTGCGGGCGGACTTCTTGAGGTATTCAAAGCGACAGATATCGTCGTCCGGCCCTAATATATTCAAGAACTCCTTAAGCGCGCCGGGCCGCTGCGGCATACGCAAAATGAAGTACTTCTTGATCCCTGAATATCGCTGCGCACGTTCTTTCACCTCTGGCAAACGTTCAAAATCGAAATTACCACCCGACGCAACACAGACCACAGTTTTGCCTTTGATCTGATCCGCGACCTCGCCCAGCGCCTCGATCGACAATGCGCCAGCGGGTTCCAACACGATCCCTTCGACATTCAACATTTCAGTGATTGTCACGCAAATCCGATCCTCTGACAGAAGAATCACATCCGCCGGGTTCACATCCTTTAGCCGTTCAAAATTACGCGCACCGATTTTTGCCACGGCGGCACCATCGACGAAGCTGTTGATTGGGGACACATCAACCGGCGCGCCATCCGTCAGCGCGCGGGCCAGACTGGGCGCGCCTTTAGGCTCTACAAAGGTGTATTTGCAGGTATCGCCAAAATAACTGCGCACGCCAGACGACAATCCACCGCCGCCCACAGGCAGTATGATATGATCAGGGGTGCGGCCCAATTGCGCTTCGATCTCAACCGCAACAGATGCCTGGCCTTCGATCACATCATCATCATCAAAGGGCGATAGAAAATGTGCCCCTTCGTCAGCACAGAATTTCTGAGCCGCCGCCAAGGTCTTGTCAAAATAGTCCCCAACCAACTTAACTTCGATCTGCGCGCCACCAAACATTCGCGTCTTTTGGATCTTTTGTTGCGGTGTCGTGACCGGCATGAAAATCACGCCACGCACACCAAAATGGCTGCACATAAACGCCACGCCCTGCGCATGGTTTCCCGCCGATGCGCAGACAAAAACGGATTGATCCGGAATCACCTTGCGCATCGCATTGAACGCACCACGCAATTTATATGATCTGACCGGACTCAGATCCTCGCGTTTGAGCCAGATATCAGCGCCAAACCGTTCGGATAAATGATCGTTGCGCATCAACGGCGTGGGCGGAAACACCGCGCGCATTGCCTGCTCACCCGCCCGGGCCTTTTTTTGGAAATCCATGGTCATATTGCGCCCTTTGTTTGCACCATTTGTCGATAGGCGCGCATGCGTCACAGGTCAACGCGCCGCTTCAATCTTGCCCGCCCTCAAAAAACCCGATACCTCGCTAATCGAACTGCAAAGGAACCCGTCATGGCCGCGCCCAAAAAAGTTGTCCTCGCCTATTCTGGTGGGCTTGATACGTCGATTATCCTGAAATGGCTGCAAACCGAATACAATTGCGAGGTGGTGACATTCACCGCTGATTTGGGCCAAGGCGAAGAGCTGGAGCCCGCCCGCAAAAAAGCCGAAATGATGGGTGCGTCCGAGATTTATGTTGAGGATGTGCGTGAAGAATTTGTACGCGACTTTGTTTTCCCAATGTTCCGCGCCAATGCCGTGTATGAGGGCCTATATCTGCTCGGCACATCCATCGCACGGCCGTTGATTTCGAAACGCTTGGTTGAGATTGCCGCCGAAACGGGCGCCGATGCCGTGGCGCACGGCGCTACGGGCAAGGGCAATGATCAGGTGCGGTTCGAATTGGCCGCCTATGCGCTGAACCCGGATATCAAGGTGATTGCGCCATGGCGTGATTGGGACCTGACCAGCCGGACAAAATTATTAGAGTTTGCTGAGCAGAACCAAATTCCTGTGGCGAAAGACAAACGCGGCGAGGCACCGTTTAGCGTTGATGCGAACCTGTTGCATACGTCGTCCGAGGGTAAAGTGTTGGAAGATCCCGCCGTGGATGCGCCCGATTACGTATATCAGCGCACCGTCAGCCCCGAAGATGCGCCAGACACCCCTGAATATGTTGAGATTGGGTTTGAACGCGGCGATGCCGTTTCTATCAACGGCGAGGCAATGTCGCCGGCGACAATTCTGACGAAATTGAATGAATTGGGCGGCAAACACGGCTGCGGTCGGCTTGATCTGGTTGAAGGCCGTTTTGTTGGGATGAAGTCGCGTGGAATTTACGAGACGCCTGGCGGCACATTGTTGCTGGAAGCGCACCGCGGTATCGAATCAATTACGCTGGACCGGGGCGCTATGCACCTCAAGGACCAATTGATGCCGCAATATGCGGAGCTGATCTATAACGGCTTTTGGTTCAGCCCCGAACGCACAATGTTGCAAGCGGCGATTGACGCCAGCCAAACCCATGTGACGGGTACGGTTCGTTTGAAACTATACAAAGGTCATGCACGCACGGTTGGTCGATGGTCAGATCATTCGCTGTACTCTGAGGCGCATGTGACGTTTGAGGATGACGCCGGTGCATACGACCAAAAAGACGCGCAGGGCTTCATTCAGCTCAACGCGCTTCGGTTGAAATTGCTTGCGGCCCGCGACAAGCGATTGAAGTCATAAATAGACACTAATAAGGCTAAAGGGGCATTCCTTGGGCCTTATTTAAGTTTGCGATGCTAGCGCATTCTTTGCGGAAACAGCATTTCATAGTACGGAATTGCTTGATCTAGGACGCTTTTGCCCTGACCACTAATTTCGGGCAATGGCCCTTCGGCCTGCGCAAAACCCGTGCTGCGATGTACCGCGCCATACCAGTGTTTTGCCCACACCCCATCCTCTGATCGTGGACCAGCAGGCCAGCTCAGCATCGCCGGATCAAAATCCAAATTGATCGCCTCGCATAGCTTACGCAGCATGCCCTCAGGGTCGGCGCGAATGTCGGTGCTATCGATAACAAGACCACCAATTTTTTTGTATAGCTCTGCCTGTTGCCGAAATCCGATGTCCTCCAGTGTCGGCGCCTCTCGTTTGGCGGTATAGCTCGCGATCACACGTGCGGGATGACGAATAAGGTGGATATTGACGCAATCCACTGCCCAATCCATGGGAAATCCGTCCAGCATCTGATGCGGCATGTGTTTCATATAGAGATGCGGTGAACCTGCTCCGGCACACATGGAGGCAACTTTTTCCGGGTCGGCTTCATGATGCTCAAGGATGTCATCGCGCATCGGGTGAATGACACCGGACCGCTGCAAATAAGCCGCGTAAAAAGGTTCATCCATCACGGAAAAGTCGCGCCGCGCACCGAAGCTATACATCATCGCAGTGCTTAGATTTCGGGGGCCAGACCACATGGCAATACGCATCGTTGTTGTACTTTCATCAAGCCATTCGCAATTTCTGCGACGCTAGAAATGTTACTGCGATATGCCAAGCGGTAAATTGCATTCACCACCGCGTGACTTGGCCCGTGCGCCTGTTGCCCTATGTGACATTCACAGTGCAGCGTTGGCAAAACAGGAGCACGCAATGTCACATTTTACCAACCAAAAAGCTGTCGCGCTGGCAGCGATGATCGCAGTTGGCCTGTTTGCACAGGCAACAACTGCAAAAGCAGCCGGATCTGAAACGCTCGTCGTGGCGGGCGGATGTTTCTGGTGTGTTGAATCGGATTTTGAATCCGTAAAGGGCGTTAAAGAAGCGGTATCGGGGTTCGCGGGCGGCAAAACGGCGAATCCAACCTATAAACAAGTCACTGCTGGCGGTACGGGTCACTATGAGGCGGTGCAAATCACCTTTGATCCCGGTGTGGTCAGCCGCGATACGATTCTTTCATTGTTTTTCCGTTCCATCGACCCAACGGATGCAGGTGGACAGTTCTGTGACCGTGGCGCCAGCTATCGTTCCGCAATATTTGCAAATGGATCAGCACAGAAAGCTGCAGCAGAGAAAGCCAAGACCGATGCACAAGCTGCTTTAGGGCAAAAGGTGGTCACGCCGATCTTGGGCGCGGTTAAATTCTATCCCGCAGAAGCCTATCATCAGGATTTCTACAAAAGCAGTGATCGCCTTGCCATCAGCAGTGTTGGCATCGGGGTCAAAAAATCTGTGGCCTACAAGAAATACCGCAATGGCTGTGGCCGTGATCAACGGGTAAAACAGCTTTGGGGTTCCGACGCCCCATTTGTTCGTTAACCAAAATCGTGATCCTGAACTTCCTTAAGGTCCGGGATCACATCAGCTGTACCATGGCGCATGACCATCAACGCGCCCGCTTTTGACGCAAGATCGATCGCGGCTGGCATTTCCATTCCACGGTCCAAGCCAGCGACCAAATAGCCGGTGAATGTATCACCTGCGCCTGTTGTATCGACGGTTTGCACTTTGTAGGCCGCGTAGGTTTCAATAGTTTTGGCTGTGTTAGAGACCCATTTGCAGCCATCGCTGCCCAATGTCACAACGATATTCGCAATTGGTAAATCGTGCAGGCTTGTGCCCGCAGCTTCAAGTAACTGCGCTTCTTCAACTTCGTTCAGAACCAGTAAGTCAATCTGATCCATGATCGACATGATCGCCTCAGCGACAAACGGTGCTGCTGCATATGCTACCTTTAGGCCCAGCGTTTTTGCAGTTCTTGCCGCAAAGGATTGTCCAAGCGTTTCATTTTGCATCAACAAAACATCGCCCGGCGATGCCTCAGTCAGCGCTGCGCCGATCATTTGATCTGTAATGCCGTGATTGGCCCCAGCGAAGAGAACAATATTATTCTCGCCATCCTGATCCACGTTGATGTTCGCATGACCAGTTGCAGTATCCAGTATTGATACATGCCGGGTGTCGACTCCGTATTCCAACAGACGCTCAACCGCCCATTTTCCATCTTGCCCGACGGCACCAATGTGCTCGATCCGCGCACCAGCCCGCGCTGCCGCCACCGACATATTTGCGCCCTTGCCACCTAGGCCCTGATCAAAACGGGTCGCAGCCAGCGTTTCACCCGGACCGGGCAAATGCGTCAACGCATAGAAGTTATCCACATTGATAGAGCCAAGGTTCCAGATCATTCACCGACCTTACATGCCGCCAATATTGCCATATTCAGGATGTCATTCGCCGTCGAAGTCGACGAACAAATCTGAATGGATTTATCCAAACCAGTGAGGATTGGCCCGATCACTGTTGCTCCAGCCATCTCTTGCATCAACTTCACGGAAATACTGGCAGAATGGCGCGCCGGAACCACTAGGATATTTGCGGGGCCCGAAAGGCGCGAGAACGGATAATTCTTTTGCGATTCTGCGTTCAGCGCCACATCAACAGTCATTTCGCCTTCATATTCGAAATCCACGCCGCGCTCGTCGAGAATTTTGGGCGCCAGCGCCATTTTTTCAGCGCGCTCAGACACCGGGTAACCAAATGTCGAAAAGCTCACGAATGCGACACGTGGCTCAAGCCCAAGATGCCGCGCCACACGCGCACCGCTTATCGCGATATTGGCCAGATCATTTCCTTCAGGCCATTCATGGACCAGTGTATCAGCGATAAAGACGATACGCCCTTTGTGTAGCAAGGCGGTAAACCCTGCTGCGCCATGTTCGGGGTTTGCTTCGAACACATGGTTCAAACGCTCTAGCACATGAGCAGATTTACGCGTCGCCCCTGTGACCAACCCATCGCCGTGGCCGTGCTCTAACATCAAGGCCGCAAAGACATGTCGATCACGCGCCGCAAGACGGTGAATATCTTTTTTATCAAATCCACGCCGCTGCAAACGCCCGTAAAGAAAGTCCTTATAAGTATCCAAGTGGTGCGAATTCGCGGCGTTCACCACTTCAAGCTCACGTACCGCATCTTCCATACCGCTTGCCAACAATTTAGCCCGCACATCGTCTTGGCGGCCGACCACCAACGCTTTGCCAAGGCCGGACCGTTGATACAAAACCGCGGCCCGCAATACACGAGGGTCATCACCCTCGGCAAAGATCATCCGCGCCTGATTGTTACGCGCGCGCGCGTTGATGCCACGCAGAATATTCGCAGTCGGGTCCATCCTTGATTTCAGGCTTACCTCATAGGCGTCCATGTCGATAATCGGACGCCGCGCCACGCCCGTATCCATCCCGGCCCGCGCAACTGCGGGTGGAATCCGGTGGATCAACCGCGGATCAAAAGGGGTTGGAATGATATAATCACGGCCAAAGCTCAGCGTTTTGCCATAAGCCAGCGCAACTTCATCCGGGACATCCTCGCGGGCAAGATTGGCCAGCGCATGCGCACAGGCGATCTTCATCTCGTCGTTGATGGCGCGCGCATGGATATCAAGCGCACCACGGAACAAATATGGGAACCCAAGTACATTGTTGACCTGATTGGGGTAATCGCTGCGACCCGTCGCGACAATCGCATCTGCGCGTACTTCATGCGCTTCTTCCGGGGTAATTTCGGGATCCGGGTTGGCCATTGCAAAGATCACCGGGTTTTCAGCCATGCTGACCACCATGTCTTGTGTGACGGCCCCCTTAGCGCTGACACCCAGAAACACATCGGCACCGCTCATCGCTTCTTCCAATGTACGTAAGTCGGTCGAAGCAGCATGCGCTGACTTCCATTGGTTCATACCTTCGGTGCGACCTTGATAAATCACGCCCTTGGTATCGCACATGATACAGTTATCATGCCGCGCGCCCATCGCCTTGAGCAACTCCAAACAAGCGACACCAGCCGCACCCGCACCGTTCAAAACGATGCGCACATCTTCAATCTTTTTCCCTGATATATGCAGTGCGTTCAGCAACCCAGCGGCACAAATCACGGCCGTCCCATGTTGATCATCATGAAAGACCGGAATGTCCATTTCTTCCTTGAGGCGCTGCTCAATGATAAAACACTCAGGGGCTTTGATGTCTTCAAGGTTGATCCCGCCGAAAGTCGGGCCCATCAATTTGACCGCGTTGATAAACGCATCGGTGTCTTCGGTGTCCAATTCGATATCAATGGAGTTCACATCAGCAAACCGCTTGAACAGCACAGCCTTGCCTTCCATCACCGGCTTGGACGCCAATGCGCCAAGATTACCTAATCCCAACACCGCGGTCCCGTTTGAGATTACCGCAACTAGATTGCCTTTGTTGGTGTAATCATATGCGGTCTCCGGATTTGCCGCGATTGCTTCGCACGGGACGGCAACACCCGGCGAATACGCCAGTGACAAATCGCGCTGCGTGGTCATTGGAACGGTCGCGGTAATTTCAAACTTGCCCGGTGTTGGGTCTAGATGAAAGGCAAGCGCTTCGGCGGAGGTAATGCGGTTTTTGGACACGGGATACGGCTTTCTGTTTTTTCGAGACCTTAGCCGTCTCCGCGTTGACCTACAATCAGGCAACCATTTGTAACAGTTTCTTCTTTAGGCGATGTAACGCACCCATTCATGGTTCCCGAGAAACGCGTCGTGGCGCTGCGGGAAATCTGCTTTAAGGCGAGACAAGGCCCAGCGAATGACCTGGGGTCTTTCGCATCTGTTGGCGCACCAGATCATACGCACCAATGTCTGCCATCGCGTTGGGTCTGCCTTGTAAGCGAGGTCAAGCGCGAGAAGTTCAGATTTTGGTTCGTCCTGCTGCTTATGGCAATCCGCCTGTAGCATGCACAGCATCGCATTTTCTCTGACCAAATCAGCGTGTTGTTCAAGCAACCTCACCGCATGATCGCCGGCCCCCACTTGCAGCACTTTTCGTGCGACATCTGCCAAACTGGCCGCGGTGGTCAGATCGGGGTATTGGCCAAGCACGGTCACGATAAAGGCCATCACTTGCGCAGTGCCTTTTTCTGATAGGAACACTGGCACAATGCCATCTTCGCTGAAATTCGGCTCTAGCTTTGGGTTTTCTGCCTTAAAATCAGCAAAGAAATTCACATAGCGACACTGAGATGCGTTTGCCAATGGCCAGAAATCACCCCACCGTACCTGGGCGGTTTGTAACGTGCCAATCTCAACGACATAGGCGTCGGGGTTGGCAAACAACATGTTGGTGAACCCCGCCCCATGGTACGATATCATCAATTCTGCATTCGCCATCAACGCTACCTGTTCAAGCGGAGACAGGTTTTCGAATACGATGTAGTCAAATCCAAAAAGTTTGAGATGATCAAAAAGCAGATCTTCACCTTCCATGTGCCGTGACCTGCTTTGACGGGTGTCACGACCAACGTAGAAACGTCTGGGAAGATGTGAGAAATCATGCCCCTCGATGGCCTTCAATGCCCGCTTGCGCAACGCCAACAAGGTTGAGCTGACAGAATTCATCGCAAGAATTGGCAGCGTCTGAATGCTGGATAATCCTTTCTTTTCTGCAAGCCCATCAGGTGCAAAGCGCTCGATGCCCGCGACATCGCTTTCCGGCATCATCGGATGCGCACCGATCAGATCATAGGCGGTCAGAACTCTAATATAGTCCTTTGGCGACCTCTCAAAAAACACCCGGCCTTCGAATTCAGGAAACAGGGCTGTCACAAAATCCTGCGCGAACGAGCGCTGTTTCTCTTCTTGATTGGGAAAATGGAAATAGATGTTTCCCTGAAATTCCAAAGTGTCCAACAACGTCAATTGCGACAAGGATTCCGTGACAAAATGATAGTAGTTAAACGTATTTCGGCACTCGATCGCAAAATCCATATCGGGGTCCAAAAGACCTGCATAGAGAGGGATTTCTTTGTCCTTATTGTGCTCATGGCAACTGGCAAAAAAATCATCCAGCCGGGCATCAACATTCTCGTCATCGCTTTCCCATCTGTACTTATTCAACAGCCGACTGCCCGATGCCCCGCTTAGGATCAAACGGTCGCGCGCCATCACATAGGATTTGCGAAAGCTCGCCTTCTCCAACACTACGGGAACTGCATTATATTCAATTGCCTGACTAAATGCCTTGCTCTGTTTGGTTGTCTTAATGCTTGCTTTGATCTTCTGATTAATTTCGACAAACGAACTGACCGCAAACCCTTCAATACGCGCCATCGGCATCTCGCGCCAAATGAACTCCGGCTCCAACAGCAATTTAAACCCTGGATCACGCCATGGATTCAGAAACAGAGCATCCGGAAGAAGGCTGAATTCAACTTTGTTGCGCACAGCAGGCAAGGCTTTCGTTTGGATCGACCATATCACTTTTTACCACGATCATAACACCCGTCCACCGCGAACCTACATTGCAGCCCCTTTCCCTAAGTGGCGTGGTTTTGTACAGACACTTATGCAAGCGGGGGATGCAGGTGAGCGACGACAAGATCACACCAATGATGGCGCAATATCTCGACCTCAAGGCCGGGTATGCGGACGCGTTGCTGTTCTATCGCATGGGCGATTTTTACGAGATGTTCTTTGATGATGCTGTCGCCGCGGCGGAGGCGCTAGACATTGCGTTGACAAAACGCGGCAAACACGACGGCAAAGACATCCCCATGTGTGGTGTGCCGGTACATGCCGCCGAAGGATATCTGCTGACCCTGATCCGCAAGGGCTTTCGTGTTGCTGTCTGTGAGCAAATGGAAAGCCCGAAAGAGGCCAAAAAGCGCGGGTACAAATCCGTGGTAAAGCGCGATGTGGTCCGATTGGTCACGCCTGGGACACTAACCGAAGAATCCTTGCTAGAGGCACGGCGGCACAACTATCTGGCTACCTATGCCGAAGTGCGAGATGCGGCCGCACTGGCATGGGTTGATATCTCCACTGGCGCGTTTCACGTTATGCCGCTGTCCAATGTTCGGCTTGGACCTGAACTTGCGCGACTGAACCCGTCCGAACTGGTCGTGACCGAGGTAAAGGAAGCGGAATTACGCGATTTAGTTTCTGAATTTGGGATTGCGCTGACCGGTTTGGCCCCCTCAGCTTTTGACAGCACCGGTGGTGAAAAACGCATTTGCGATCTGTTCGGCATTGCCACGCTCGACGCGTTTGGTGCGTTTTCCCGTGCTGAAGTTTCGGCAATGGGAGCGCTGATCGAATACCTTGAGATTACACAAAAAGGCAAACTTCCCCTGCTCCGCGCGCCACAAAAGGAAAACGAAGCCCGAACGGTTCAAATTGATGCCGCAACCCGCCGAAACCTCGAGCTCACACACAGCCTGACTGGAGGGCGCGCCGGATCACTGCTCGCCATTATGGATCGCACCTCAACCGCCGTCGGCGCCCGCCTGTTGGAGCGCCGGATATCCAGCCCGTCCCGCACGGTCGATGTTATCTCTAGACGTCTGGATGCGGTGACGTTTTGTTTTGACGACGGGCGGCTAACTCAGGACATCCGCACCAGATTGCGCAAAGTGCCTGACCTTGATCGTGCATTGTCACGGCTTTCTCTGGATCGTGGCGGCCCGCGCGACCTTGCCGCGATGCGCAATGGTCTGATCGAAGCGAGCGGACTGGCCGATCAACTGGCGCAATTTGAGTTGCCCGCCCTGATTGCGACGGAGGCGTCTGGGCTTGGCGGTCATGATGACCTCATTGCACTGCTGGACGACGCACTTGTCGCTGAACCACCGTTGCTGGCGCGCGATGGTGGTTTTATCGCGCCCGGTTACGACGCTGATCTGGATGAAGCGCGCAAACTAAGGGACGAAGGCCGCAGCGTCATTGCCCAAATGCAGCAACAATTCGTCTCTGACACTGGCATTTCGACACTTAAGATCAAACACAACAACGTGCTTGGCTATTTCATCGAAACAACGTCGACGCATGCGGAAAAGATGTTATCGCCGCCCTTGTCCGAAACATTCATTCATCGGCAAACCACCGCCAACCAAGTTCGGTTTACCACGGTCGCGCTGTCCGAGATGGAAACGAAAATCCTGAACGCTGGCAATCATGCGCTGGAGATAGAAAAGCGGCTCTATGAAAGCCTAAAAGCTGCAGTTCTGCTACGGGCGACTGAAATCGGCGTGACCTCAACTGGGCTAGCCGAGATTGACTTGGCCGCAGCGCTCGCCGACCTTGCACAGGCAGAAAACTGGACAAAACCCAAGGTGGATGACAGCCGGGCGTTTGCAGTTGAAGGCGGCCGGCACCCTGTCGTTGAACGCGCATTGGCACAGCAATCAGGGGAGCCGTTCATTGCCAATGATTGCGACCTCAGCGCCGATGCCGATGCTGCTAACATCTGGCTTCTCACCGGGCCGAACATGGCCGGTAAATCGACGTTTCTAAGGCAAAATGCGCTGATCGCCCTGATGGCCCAAATGGGCAGCTATGTACCCGCAACCTCGGCCCATATCGGGCTGATCAGCCAATTGTTCAGTCGCGTTGGCGCATCTGACGATCTGGCCCGCGGGCGTTCTACGTTTATGGTCGAAATGGTCGAAACTGCTGCGATCCTGAACCAAGCAGATGATCGCGCACTGGTTATCCTCGATGAAATCGGTCGTGGTACAGCAACTTATGACGGCCTGTCGATTGCCTGGGCAACCCTTGAACATCTGCACGATGTGAACAAGTCACGCGCGCTATTCGCCACACATTACCACGAGATGACCGCGCTTTCCGGGAAGCTAGATGGCGTCGACAACGCGACCGTGACAGTCAAAGAGTGGGAAGGCGAAGTAATTTTCTTGCACGAAGTGCGCAAAGGGGCGGCAGATCGATCTTATGGTGTGCAAGTTGCCCAACTCGCTGGCTTGCCAGAAGCAGTAATTGCCCGCGCCCGCGTGGTATTAGAAGCGCTGGAAAAAGGTGAACGCGAGGGCGGCGCCACGCAAAAGACTCTGATCGACGATTTACCACTGTTCTCGGTCAGCCCCACCGCGCCGCCACAACAAGCCAAGCCCTCATTGGTCGAAGAGCAGCTCAAAAATATTCTACCGGATGAGCTCAGCCCTCGCGAAGCATTGGACTTGCTATACAAACTGAAAGAGGCGGCCAAATCCTGACCGCCTCTTCATTGTTCTTTAAATATGCAAATGCGGCGCCCGCAAAATTACGCGCCAGGCGTTGAAGACACACCAACCTGTGCCGGGCGCAAAAGTCGGTCGTGCAACATGAACCCTTCGGCAGCGACTTGAATGATGTCGCCCGCTTTGGTCCCCGGCACAGGTGCCTCGAACATCGCCTGATGGGTTTGGGGATCAAACCGATCGCCGACTTGCGGTGAAATCACGTCGATCCCGTGCTTTTTGAACACGTTCAACAATTCGCGCATGGTCAGATCAACGCCTTCCAACAGCGGGCCAGACACAGTGCGCTGTTCCTCTGTTGCTGCCTCAAGCGCGCGTTTCAGATTGTCGTAAACCGGCAGCATATCGCGGGCCAATTTTGATCCGCCATAATTCTCGGCTTCACGGCGATCCTTGTCGGATCGCTTGCGCGCATTCTCTGCATCCGCAAGCGCCCGCATAAAACGGTCCTTGAGCTGGTCACGCTCTGCACGCAGCTCGTCCAGCTCAAGCGCTTCATCATCAATCTCGGCCATTTCGTCGGCGTATTCATCCGCCTCAGCCTCATCAATATCATCCAGAAATTCGTTTTCTTTCGGCTCTGCCATCTTCCACCTCTAACTCCGGTCGGAAATCAGCTTTCCGACCAGTTGCGCCGTGTAATTCACAATCGGCACGATACGTCCATAGTTCAGGCGCGTGGGGCCGATAACACCTACGGCACCAATCACCTTTCGATCAGCGTTCATATAAGGGGAAACCACCAAAGAGGAACCCGAAAGTGAGAAAAGTTTGTTCTCTGAACCAATAAAAATGCGCACACCCTCACCGCCTTCGGCCAAATCAAGGAATTCCGCGATGTCTCGCTTGCGTTCCAGATCATCAAAGAGGTTTCGAATGCGTTCTAAATCCTCTTCGCCATCCTGGCCAAGCAGGTTTGACCGCCCGCGCACGATCAACCGTTCGGTGGCTTCATCGTCCCCCTGCCACAACGCCAAACCACTTTCGACCAATTGCTGCGCGAGCACATCGATCTCTTGCCGCCGCTGGATAATCGCCTGCCCGATGGTGCGCTGCAATTCGCTGATTGTTTTTCCTTCAACAAGCGCATTCAGAAAATTCGCCGCCTCGCGCATGGAGCTTGGTGTTTGACCCGGTGGCGGCGTGAACAGACGGTTTTCAACATGCCCGTCTGAAAACACCAAAACAACCAACGCTCGGTCCTGCGTTAACGATACAAATTCGATATGTTTGATCGGTGCTTCGTGTTTTGGCGTCAAAACCAGTGACGCGCCATGCGTCACGCCTGAGAGTGCCGAACCGATCCGGTCCAGCAAACCACCTACATCTGCGGCATTGTCGCCCATCGTTGCATCAATTTTTTCGCGGTCCGGCTCGGACGGATCGCCAATTTCAATCATCCCATCAACGAACATACGCAAGCCCATTTGCGTCGGGATACGCCCCGCGCTGACATGCGGTGAGCCAAGTAGCCCCATAAATTCAAGGTCTTGCATCACATTTCGGATCGTGGCCGCACTCACCTTTTCGCTGAAGTCCCGCGTGAGCGTGCGTGACCCAACCGGATCACCATTGGCTAAATATCCCTCGACCACCCGGCGAAACACTTCGCGGGATCGGTCATTCATGTCGTTTAGCAAGTCTGAGGTCTCTGTCATGGCATCCTCTGTTCGTCCACCAATAAAGGTATGCAGCACCCAAACGTCAATTGCCCAAACGCCAAACCGGGGTTGCATCGCCGCCCATCGGGGCGCTATCCCGTGATTAACATCAAAAAGGAAATACCATGCGTCCTTCTGGCCGGAAACTCGATGAAATGCGCGCTGTCTCTGTTGAGATAGGCTTTACCAAACACGCCGAAGGGTCGGCGCTGATCAAAGTGGGTGATACGCATGTGCTCTGCACAGCCACAATTGAGGATCGCGTACCACCATTCATCAAGGGGTCTGGGTTGGGTTGGGTTACAGCGGAATATGGCATGTTGCCCCGCGCGACAAACACCCGCATGCGGCGCGAAGCAGCGTCAGGCAAACAAGGCGGACGCACTGTTGAAATTCAGCGTTTGATCGGCCGCTCGTTGCGCGCGGGTGTTGACCGCGTTGCGCTAGGTGAGCGCCAAATCACCGTCGACTGTGATGTCTTGCAAGCGGATGGCGGCACTCGCTGTGCCTCGATCACTGGCGGCTGGATCGCACTGCGCCTTGCCGTGAATAAGCTGATGAAAGCTGGTGATGTGGTCTCTGATCCACTGGTTGATCCCGTCGCTGCAATCAGTTGTGGCATCTATGCTGGTCAGCCCGTGCTTGATCTGGATTACCCCGAAGATTCCGAAGCGGGCGTTGATGGCAATTTCATCATGACCGGCTCGCACAAACTGATTGAAGTGCAGATGAGTGCGGAAGGGTCGACATATTCACGCGACCAGATGAACCAGTTGATGGATCTGGCCGAAAAAGGTGTGTCAGAATTGGTCGCGATACAGAAAGCCGTGACTGCATGACCCGCAAATTCACCGAGGACTGTATTCTGATTGCCACGCACAATGCGGGCAAGCTCGAAGAAATGGGGCAGCTGTTTGCGCTCCGTGGCGTGCGGGTCGTTGGTGCTGCGGAAATGAATTTGCCAGAACCTGAAGAAACTGAGGATACATTTGTCGGGAATGCCCGCATCAAAGCACACGCGGCGGCAAAGGCAACGGGCCTGCCGGCGCTTTCTGATGATTCTGGGATTGAGGTCGAGGCCTTGGATAATGCGCCCGGTGTCTATACCGCCGATTGGGCCGAAACCCCAAATGGCAGAGACTTCGTCATGGCGATGACCAAGACCCATGACCTTCTTGAAACCAAGAACGCCCCTCATCCGCGCCGCGCTCGATTCTGCGCGACACTCGTGTTGGCTTGGCCTGATGGTCACGACGAGGTTTTTGTCGGTAAGGTTAATGGCACATTGGTTTGGCCGATGCGCGGCAAGCAAGGTCATGGGTATGACCCGATGTTCCAGCCTGATGGGCATGACATAACCTTTGCAGAAATGGATGCGGATACCAAAAACGGCATCAGCCACCGCGCAGATGCTTTTGCCAAGTTAATGTCGGCCTGTTTTGACTGAAGATTGGCAGCAAGGCGGCTTTGGCCTTTATATCCATTGGCCATTTTGCGAAGCGAAGTGTCCATATTGTGACTTCAACTCGCATGTGACCCGTAAGATTGATCAAAAGGCATGGCGCGATGCCTATTTGATTGAACTGTCACGCGCCGCATCTGAAACAACTGGTCGTGTGCTGAATGCTGTTTTTTTCGGCGGCGGTACACCCAGTTTGATGGATCCGGATATTGTCGCTGACATCATTGCTAAAATCAGGCAGCTTTGGCCAACCGCCAATGATCTGGAAATCACCCTCGAAGCCAATCCCAGCTCAGTCGAAGCGGGCCGCTTTGCCGCATATCAACAAGGCGGTATCAACCGGATATCGATGGGCATTCAAGCGCTGAACGATGCAGATCTAAAGCGCTTGGGACGCCTTCACACTGCAGCCGAGGCGCTGACCGCGTTTGATATTGCACGCAATACCTTTGATCGGGTGAGTTTTGACCTGATTTACGGGCGGCAAAATCAAACGCTTCCGGAGTGGCAAGATGAGCTAAAACTGGCTCTAACTCTCGCAATAGACCACCTTTCACTCTATCAACTCACGATCGAGAGCGGCACAGCTTTCGGTGATCGGTATGCGCGCGGAAAACTCGCTGGATTGCCTGACGATGATTTAGGTGCTGACATGTATGAGCTGACCCAAGAAATTTGCGGTGAAATGGGGATGCCTGCCTATGAGGTGTCAAACCATGCCCGCGATGGTGCGCAATCAAGGCACAACCTGATTTATTGGCGTTACGGCGACTACGTTGGCATTGGCCCCGGCGCGCATGGGCGTATCACTGTGAAGGGTCAGAAATGGGCAACTGTAAACTATAGCAACCCGCAACGCTGGCTTGATGGCGTCGCGCGCCATGACTCGGAAAAGCCGCGCGAGGCGTTGTCACCAAGCGATCAGGCCAACGAATTTCTGCTCATGGGGCTGCGCTTGAAAGAAGGTGTGAGCCTGAGCCGATATACGCTGATAACTGGTCAATCTTTACCCAAGCACAAAATTACGCACCTTGAAGAGATTGGCATGATTACCTGCGTAGATGATCGTTTAAGTGTTACAAATCAAGGACTTATCGTTTTGAATGCGGTGACCGAAGAGCTTCTTGTGGGTTAACCTCCGCTCAGCTTTCGGCACAGCTCATCAAGATCATCCAGCGACTTATAGTGTACCAGCATTTGACCCGCTTCTTGCCCGGGTTTGTGCGTAAGTTCGACTTTCATCCCGAGGCTTGCCGACAAATCTCCTTCAAGCGCTTTGGTATCCGCGTCTTTTTCTGCTTTCGATTTTCCGCTCTCTTTGGAAAAGATGTTGGTGTCGCTGTTGACGTGCTCTTTCTTAACCAGCGCCTCCGTCGCCCGCACGGACAGGCCGCCTTTGACGATCTGTTTCGCCAATTTTACAGGATCCGATGCTGGAACCAATGCGCGCGCATGGCCCGCACTCAAATCACCCGCACGCAGCATCTCTAATACTGGCTCAGGCAGGTTCAATAGCCGCAAAAGGTTCGCAATATGACTGCGGCTTTTGCCCAAGGCTTCCGCCATCTTTTCCTGCGTATGGCCAAACTTATCCATCAACTGACGATAACCCGTAGCCTCTTCAACAGAATTCAAATCAGCCCGCTGGATGTTCTCGATAATCGCTACTTCGAGAACTTCAACATCCGTAAAATTACGCACGATAACGGGTAATTGATGCAGTTGCGCAATCTGCGAAGCACGCCAGCGACGTTCGCCAGCGACAATCTCAAAGCTCCCATCATCCCGCGCCCGCACGATCAAAGGCTGAATTACACCCTTTTCCTTTATTGACGCGGCCAAGTCATCAAGATCATCTTGATTAAAGCGTTTACGTGGCTGTTCTGGGTTTGGCGAAATACGCTCAATCGGAACGAACTGCTCCGCGCTTGCAACACCACGCGCAGCTGTTGTTTCAGTTTCAGCGACATCCGCCATCAACGCTGATAGTCCACGCCCTAAACCACGCTTGCGATCTTGTTTGTCTGCCATTTCCTTGCCCTCAATTTAAATTGTTTTGAATCAGCTCTTTTGCCAGATCACGGTAAGCACGCGCACCCTTGGATTGAGTATCATACGTCAAAACAGGCATTGCAAAACTTGGCGCCTCGCTCACCCGTACATTCCGCGGAATAACCGTGATAAAGACTAGGTTTCCAAGATAGCCACGCGCGTCCTGTTCGACCTGCTGAGACAGGTTATTGCGGCTGTCGTACATCGTCAGCACCACCCCTTCAATTCGCAGATCCTTGTTGCCAGCTTGCCGAACCTCCCGAATGGTCAACATAAGCTGGGAAAGCCCTTCAAGGGCAAAAAATTCACTTTGAAGCGGCACAAGCACTGAATGTGCAGCAATCATCGCGTTAACCGTCAACAGATTCAGCGACGGCGGACAGTCAATCAGAATGTAGTCAAAGCCGAACTCGTCCATCTGCGTTTGCCTAAGCGCGTCATGCAAAAGGAAACTACGCTTTTCGTTCGAGATAAGTTCCATATCTGCTGAACTTAGATCGACGGTCGCTGGGACAATCGAAAGTCCATCAATATCTGTTTCCTGAATAACTTCCTTGAGATCAATATCTTCCAACAACAGCTCGTAAGTCGTGAACTCGCGATCCTCAAGGTCGATACCCAAGCCGGTCGATGCGTTTCCCTGAGGGTCCAAATCAATAACCAAAACGTGTAAGGATTTTTCGACCAGGGCCGCGGCAAGGTTTATTGTTGTCGTGGTTTTACCCACCCCACCCTTTTGATTGGCAACCGCAATAATTTTCGGGCCTTTTGGCCGAGACAGATCAGACACGGGCGATATCCTTGATCTTCAGCACTGCGGCTGAGGGGTTGGTTGCGCTTTTAATGGGTTCGCATGCGTAAGACCACTGGCATTGTGCGTGTTCATGTTCAGTTTTCCAGTTTTCACCCTTTGGGAATACAGCAAGGCCTTCCGGCTTTAGATGCATATCCGCATACCCCAAAAGACTGGTTAAATCAGCCAAAGCACGCGCTGATATTATATCGGCATGAAGGTTTGGGATATTTTCAATGCGATCACAAATCACCGCAGATGAAAGATCAAGCTCACGAATTGCGGTGCGCAGAAAGACGGTTTTTCTCTGATCGCTCTCAACCAGCGTTACGTGATGGCCCTCACATTTTCCAGCCGTAAGTATAGAAATTACAATGCCCGGAAACCCGCCGCCGCTACCCATATCGACCCAATGGCCCTTCGGTGGCGCCAAAGTAAAAAGTTGAACTGAATCAACAATATGCCGCTCCCAAAGCTCAGGCACACTTGGCTTTGAAATTAGGTTTATCTTTGTTGTCCATTTTTCAACCAGCGCGCCAAAGGCTTCGAGCTTTTCGAATGTTTCACGTGAAACATCCACTTCACCAACGGCACTCATCCTGCTTTTTTTCTCGTGTCGCGGCGAAGGTGCGCAAGAATCAAAGTAAGCGCAGCGGGCGTTATGCCATCAATCCTCGCGGCCTGCGCCAGTGTTGCCGGGCGAATCGTCGTTAGCTTGCCTTTCAATTCGTTTGATAGCCCCTCCAGAACCGTAAAATCAAAGTTCGGGGGTATCAGATGCGCCTCATCTTTCCGAAGGCGGTCGATATCTTTTTGCTGTCGGTCAATGTAGTTGGAATAAAGCGCGTCTCGCACCACTTGACGGCGTGTCTCAGCATCAATCTTATCTAGTTTTGGATCAAGTAAGATCAGATCTTCAAAAGCAACATCGGGGAACGATAGCAATTGAAATGCCGTACGCCTGTTTCCATCCTTGCTTGATGGGATACCAACCGCCGCAACCTGTTTTGGTGTAAAGGTTTCCTCCATCAACTTGGCCTTGGCGCTTTCTAATCTCGCTAGTTTGTCCACGAACGATACTGTCCGCTCTGCAGAAATACAGCCCAACTCAATCGCAAGAGGAGTCAATCGTTGGTCAGCATTGTCCGCTCGCAACGACAGCCTAAATTCCGCGCGAGATGTAAACATCCTATATGGTTCGGTGACGCCACGCGTCGTCAGGTCATCAATCATAACACCAATATAGCTGTTAGATCGGCTAAATATGGCTTTTGGTCGGTCTAGAGTAGCCAAAGCGGCGTTCAGGCCCGCGACCAAACCCTGTGCAGCCGCTTCTTCGTAGCCCGTTGTTCCATTAATCTGGCCAGCCAAATATAGGTTAGGTACTGACTTGACAGACAAAACCGCATCAAGCGCACGCGGATCAATATAATCGTATTCGATGGCGTAGCCAGGCTGCAGAATTTCTGCGTTTTCCAATCCCTTAATCGATCGGACATATTGAACCTGCACATCAACCGGAAGCGAGGTAGAGATGCCGTTGGGATAAATCGTGTGGTCATCAACGCCCTCAGGTTCAAGAAATATTTGATGTGATGTCTTTTCTGAAAATCGAACAATTTTATCTTCGATTGACGGGCAATATCGCGGCCCCACGCCATCAATATGTCCGCCATACATCGCAGATAGATGCAGGCTTTCTTGAATAATTTCATGCGTATGGATGTTTGTATGTGTGATGCCGCAAGAAATTTGGCGAGCAGTCGTTTCCTTGGACATAAACGAAAACAACACAGGATCATCATCGCCGGGTTGTGATTCCAGCACGCTCCAATCAATTGTACGCCCGTCCAGTCGCGGCGGCGTGCCGGTTTTCAGACGCCCCATCGGCAGATTAAAGCTATCAATGCGCTCAGCAAGTTTGACCGAAGATTTATCGCCAATACGCCCACCAGCCTTACGTTCATCGCCAATATGGATAATGCCGCGCAGAAATGTGCCTGTGGTAAGGATGACTGCGCCAGCCGAGAGTGTTTCGCCGCTCGCTAGAATAACCCCGCCAACAGCATCCCCATTCATCGTGAAGTCGATCACCTCGCCTTCGACAATCGTCAATCCTTGCCGTTCCGCAGTCTCTTGCAGCATTTCTCTTTGATAAATTTTGCGGTCAGCTTGCGCGCGTGGCCCCTGAACGGCTGGGCCTTTCCGCCGATTGAGCAACCTAAACTGAATACCCGCCTTATCCGCAACGCGCCCCATCACGCCATCCATAGCGTCGATTTCCCGAACCAGATGCCCTTTTCCCAGCCCGCCAATCGCTGGATTGCACGACATGACGCCAATACCTTGCTCGGACATCGTCACCAAAGCAGTTGTAACGCCAAGCCGAGCCGCTGCATGCGCTGCTTCACATCCGGCATGGCCACCACCAATTACCACCACATCAAAATGTTTCACGTGAAACACTCCATCATTTGCCCAAACAGAAATTTGCGAAAATCTCGTCCAAGAGGTTTTCTACATCTATGCGACCAACCATCGCCTCAAGCGCCCGAATCGCAGAACGCAACTCCTCGGCAGCTATATCATAATGATCAGGCCCACGATCCAGAACCTTATCTGCCATTTCGAGAAATCCCATGGCTTGCTCCAACGCCTGTCGATGGCGTTGATGCGTCGCCAGGCCCACTGACGCGGCGCGTGTTTGCAAAATCGACTGCACTTGGGCGATCAATTCAGGAATACCTGCACCTGTTTTACCTGATATTCCATTGGATATATCAGGTGACAGATCGGCCTTGGGAGCAACAACAATGTCATCTTTAACTGGCGATATCATTAAGGTTTCATCAGGCGCTGCCAGAAAAATCCGCAGGTCAGCATCTTGAGCGCGTTTGATCGCCCGATCAATGCCGATGGATTCAACAGCATCAACACTGTCGCGCAATCCTGCTGTATCCAGCAGCGTCACCGGAATGCCGCCTAAATCCATACGGACTTCGATAATGTCCCGGGTCGTTCCGGCAGTTTCTGATGTAATTGCCGCATCCCGGCCCGCCAGTGTATTAAGCAGCGTGGATTTTCCTGCATTTGGCGCACCAACGATAGCGACTTCAAACCCGGAACGGATCCGTTCAGCAATTTTTGTTCCTTTAGCTTCCCTAAATATTTCCTGTCGCACCTCGCCTAAAAGGGCCGTGACTTCGGGCGTCACATCAACCGGAACATCCTCATCCGCAAAGTCGATCGTTGCTTCTAGAAGCGCTGCTGCCCGGATCAGGCTGCTTCGCCACGCCTCGACAAGCGCGCCCAGATGTCCCGACAATACCCGAAACGCCTGTTTCCGCTGCGCTTCCGTTTCCGCCTCGATGAGATCAGCAAGTCCTTCAACCTGAGCCAAATCCATCTTTTCGTTTTCAAGCGCCCTACGGGTGAATTCACCCGCCTCAGCAACACGCGCGCTAGGAAACTGACCCAAGACATCCAGCACCGCACGCACGACTGCGATGCTGCCATGCAGATGAAATTCAACAACATCTTCGCCAGTAAAACTGTTCGGCCCTGCAAAGGACAGCACAAGTGCTTGATCAATAGTATCGCCAGCAAGGTTACTGATATACCGCAGCCCTGCGGCGCGGGCTTCGGGGATGGGTCCACTGATTTTCGCAGCTATATTATGCGCATCCGGCCCCGAAAGCCGAAGCACAGAAACACCAGCACGGCCCGGAGCCGTACTTTGGGCAAAGATCGTATCCATTAGTCATAACCTATTGTTATTAATGAATAACTCAGGTGTTCATTGAATCAAAGAAATCCGAATTAGTCTTGGTCTGCTTCAATTTCCCAATCAGGAATTCGATGGCATCGGTTGTTCCCATCGGATTCAAAATACGGCGTAGTACAAAGGTTTTTTGCAGATCAACTTTATCCACCAACAGGTCTTCTTTGCGCGTGCCAGATTTAAGAATATCCATAGCAGGGAACACGCGTTTGTCTGCAATCTTGCGATCCAACACGATCTCAGAGTTACCTGTACCTTTGAATTCTTCAAAGATCACTTCATCCATCCGCGAACCCGTGTCGATCAAAGCGGTCGCAATGATTGTCAATGACCCACCCTCTTCGATATTGCGCGCGGCACCAAAGAACCGCTTGGGACGTTGCAGGGCATTCGCATCCACACCACCGGTCAGAACCTTACCAGATGAGGGCACCACGGTGTTGAATGCACGGCCCAGACGCGTGATTGAATCAAGCAGGATCACAACATCTCGTTTATGTTCAACCAGACGCTTAGCCTTTTCGATCACCATTTCAGAAACGGCAACGTGACGCGTTGCTGGTTCATCAAAGGTCGATGATACAACTTCGCCTTTGACTGAGCGCTGCATGTCGGTGACTTCTTCGGGTCGTTCATCAATCAGCAGTACGATCAAATAGCACTCGGGGTGATTTTTCTCGATGGAATTGGCGATGTTTTGCAACAAAACCGTTTTACCCGTCCGTGGTGGAGCAACGATCAAGCAGCGTTGACCCTTACCAATAGGCGACACCAGATCAATGATGCGAGCCGAGCGGTCTTTGATCGTTGGGTCGTCAACTTCCATCGTCATCCGCTCATCGGGATAAAGCGGTGTTAAGTTTTCGAATGCAACCTTATGACGCGCCTTCTCAGGTGCCTCAAAGTTAATCTTGGTGACCTCAGTCAGGGCAAAGTAACGTTCGGTATCGTCAGGAGCCTTAATCAGCCCTTCAATGGTATCCCCGGTGCGCAGCGAATGCTGGCGGATCATATCTGGGGAAACATAAATATCGTCTGGGCCGGGAAGATAGTTTGCCTCAGGCGAGCGCAAAAACCCAAACCCATCCTGCAACACTTCCAAAACACCATCGCCAGAGATTTCCCAGCCTTCATCTGCGCGTTCACGCAGGATCTGGAACATCATCTCGCCTTTGCGCATTGTCGATGCGTTTTCGATCTCAAGCTCTTCCGCCATCGCAAGCAGATTCTTGGGTGTTTGTGCCTTAAGATCGGCAAGGTTCAATGTGTCAGTTGTCATGAAAAATCCTGTTCAGCTGCGGCACGTGTGTGGCCAGCTGGTCGCGTTTGATAAATTACAGATATACGCCATCCCCGGACGGGGTGCTGGCGCAGATATAGGCAGGGATACGGACCAAGTCAATCAGATCAGAATTTCAAAACAACCGAAAAGACAATGATGATCATTAGAACAGTTGGGACTTCATTCATGATCCGATATTGCCGACCAGTCAAAGTATTCTCACCTCGGCCAAATGCTTTGACCCGGATAACGAGCCATGTGTGAAAGATCGTCATGGCAATAACGCAGGCACCTTTGGTCCATGGCCAGATCATCGACCAATCAACGATACCCGGCGTGAAAACCAAAAGCAGTCCAAAAGTCCAAGTCGCGTGCATCGCTGGGCGCATGATCACGTTTGAGAGTTTGTATTCCATCATGGCAAACAATTCGTGCGTTTCGCCCGTCAGACCCGCTTGTTCTGTGTGATGGACCATGAGCCGCGGCATGTAAAACAAGGCGGCCATCCATGAGATCACCGAAATGATATGGAACGCTTTGACCCATGGGTAAATAAGGGCAAGGATATCTGTCATGGCCAACTCCGATCTCTCTGACCCTCTTATAATAATAAAAAAGATAAGAAAGATGATGATGTAAGTAGGGACATGAAAATCTGTGGATTATTGAAGTATTCTACGTCTTATTCACAGGTGGATAGAAGTGAATATGTGATTTGCGGATATTATAAATTATATATATAAATAAGTAACTTAGACATAAATCCAGTGCTATATCCTGTGAATATCCATGAGGATAAACTATGGCACACCTGTTTCATACCGTCGCAGGAGTTTTCCTTATCCGCATCTGTAGGAATCGGTTGAACTTGCCCGGAGCCTAGGGCCAACGGAGCACTTGTGTCACCTGCGTTGATTATGCAGAACCAATCCTTAAGAAGTCCTTAATGAGACACACAGGGTTATCCACATGGTTCAACCGCTCATCTTAGCCTCTGGGTCAGATATTCGCGCCAAATTACTGCGGCAAGCGGATGTTGATCATGTCGTGGAACGGCCGCGCGTGGATGAAGAGATGATCAAGCAAGCCATGATCGCAGAAGTAGCGACACCTCGGGATATTGCCGATGCTTTGGCTGAAATGAAAGCCCGCAGAGTGAGTGACAAACATCCTGGTGCCTTGGTCTTGGGATGCGATCAGGTTTTGGATCACCGGGGAAATATGCTGTCGAAACCTGTCGACCGCTGTGATGCGATAAAACAGTTGAGCGCCTTGCGGGGTGATCGTCATAGCCTGCTGTCAGCCGCTGTTTTGTATGAAGATGGAAAACCGATTTGGCGACACGTCGGGCAAGTGCGGTTGCGCATGCGTGAGGTGAGTGACGGCTATATTGTCGATTACGTTGCGCGGAACTGGGATAGCATACAGCATACGGTTGGGTGCTATAAGCTCGAAGAAGAAGGCGTGCGGTTGTTCTCGAACATCGAAGGGGATTACTTTCATGTCTTGGGTATGCCACTTTTAGAACTCCTGAACTATCTCACCCTGCGCGGAGACCTCGCCACATGACATTGCCTAAAATACCGCTGGCCGGGGTGATCGGAACGCCGATTGCACATTCTAAGTCCCCACAACTGCATGGTCATTGGCTCAAAACCTACGGAATCGCAGGCCACTACGTTCCCATCGATGTGGCTCCCGAAGACTTGGCTGATGTTATCCGTATGTTGCCAAAAATGGGGTTTGTGGGTGTGAATATCACAATTCCTCATAAGGAAGCGGTACTTTCGATTGCTGATTTGGTGACCGATCGGGCGATACTGATTGGTGCTGCCAATACTCTAATCTTTCGCAAAGACGGTAAGATTCACGCGGACAATACGGATGGCTATGGGTTTCTTGAAAACCTCAAAACCGGCGCGCCCGGATGGCAGCCCAAGGCTGGCCCCGCCGCGATCTTGGGTGCGGGTGGCGCAGCGCGGGCTGTCATAGCGTCCTTGCTGGATGCCGGCGTGCCAGAGATATTCCTGTCTAATCGTACGCGTGTGCGGGCGGAAAAGTTAAAATCTGATTTTGGTAGCCGTGTGCGCGTGTTTGATTGGGTACAGGCAGGGAATATGATTGATCACGCATCCCTTGTCGTGAACACCACATCGCTAGGGATGATCGGCAAGGGTGAAATGCGCGTGCCATTGGACGGGTTGAGACCGGGGACGATTGTCACCGATCTGGTGTACACGCCGCTCAAAACTCATTTCCTGGAAACTGCCGAACAGATGGGCTGTGTCACGGTTGATGGTCTTGGCATGCTGATTCATCAGGCGGTGCCTGGGTTTGAGCGTTGGTTCGGCACCCGACCAACGGTTGATCGCGCCACACGCGCCGCCGCGTTGCGTTGATGTTTCTTTTGGGGCTGACCGGGTCCATTGGTATGGGCAAATCAACCACCGCTAAAATGTTCGCGGATTTGGGATGCGCCGTTTGGGATGCGGATGCGGCGGTGCATCGGTTGTACTCAAAGGGTGGCGCGGCGGTTGATCTGATCAAAACCGCGTTTCCGCAGGCGATTGTGGACGGCGCTGTGTCGCGCTCAAAATTGAAAACCATCATTGCTGAGACACCTGAAGCGCTGCCCGAGATTGAGAAAGTCGTACATCCATTGGTCGCAGAAGACCGGGCTGGATTTATTCACGCGACGAAAGCGGATATCGTGGTTCTGGATATTCCGTTGTTATTTGAAACGGGCGGTGACGCGGGCATGGATGCCGTTGCATGTGTCACTGTTTCGGACGAAATCCAACAAAAGCGCGTGATGGAGCGTGGCACAATGACCCTCGCGCAGTTTGAAACGATCAAAGCGAAACAGATGCCAAATGCAGAGAAATGCGCCAGATCAGACTATGTGATTGAAACCGATACAATGGATCACGCACAGCGTCAGGTTCATGACATCGTCGCAGATATTCGGGGAAAGATAAGCCATGCGTGAAATCGTTCTAGACACCGAAACCACGGGGTTTGACCCGGAATCTGGCGACCGGATCGTTGAGATCGGTGCGGTTGAACTGATGGGCCATGTGGCCACCGGTGAAACCTATCATCAATACATTAACCCTGAACGCGCAATGCCGGATGAGGCGTTTCAGGTGCATGGGTTGGGCGATGATTTCCTACGCGATAAACCGAAATTCGCCCAAGTTGGGCAGGCTTTTCTGGATTTCATCGGCACATCGAAACTCATCATCCACAACGCAGCGTTTGATATCAAATTTCTGAATGCGGAACTGAAGTGGATGGGCCTGCCACAAATCCCATGGGAACGGGCGGTGGATACGCTCGCCATCGCACGCAAGCGCTTCCCCGGCTCGCCAGCGTCATTGGATGCACTGTGTCGACGGTTTGGCATCGACAACGCATCTCGTACACTCCACGGCGCCTTGCTCGACAGCGAAATTCTGGCTGAGGTGTATCTTGAGCTGATTGGCGGTCGGCAGCCTGACTTTGCATTGTCAGCAAAGCCAGAGCGTAAAGTGGGCGACACAAACAGCGATTGGACCGCGAGACCACGCCTGACACCATTGCCATCGCGCCTGTCCGAAGATGAAGCCGCCGCCCATGCTGAATTCATCAGCAAATTGGGCGACGATTCGATTTGGAAGAGAGGTTAAGCGTCAGCTTTTGGCGGGTTTTCTGCCTGGCGGCGTGCCACTTCGTTACGATAAAGCGCAAGGAAATCGATATTTTCAAGGTTCAGTGGCGGAAAACCACCGTCGCGCGTTATATCGCTGACCACCCGGCGCAGGAACGGGAAAATCATCCGTGGGCATTCAATCATCAGGAACGGGTGAATTTGCTCATCTGGCACATGCTGAATGTCAAAGATGCCGACATAATCAATTTCACACAGGAAAAGCGTTTGATCACCATCTTTGGCTTTTGAGGTGATGTTCAGCTTGATCGCGCTCTCGTACTGGTTCTCAACGCTGCGCTTTTTTGCATCAAGGTTAACCTGAACCTGAATGTCAGGCTGCACATCCGATGGCGCGCCTTTTTGCGCCATGATGTTCTCAAAGGACATATCACGGATAAATTGCCCCAAGACGCGCATTTGTGGTGGTGTTGGTTGTTCTGCTTCGGCCATGGCTGGCTCCCTCAAGTGAAAATCAGATTTCCGCGGGCTTATCAGGTTGCCACGCCGCCCTCAATGCTTTGTCCATCCAGACGGGCCTTTGGTTTTGTCCTCATCCTCAGAAATCTCATGATATTCGCCATCAATTACGTCGCCGCGTTGGGGTGAGTGTCTGGCCCCACCTCCGGGTGTGCCAAAGCTTTGTACATTCACCCGCGCCCGAATTGCCTGGTAAGCAGCCTGTCTGACCTGCGGCACCAGCAACGCGAAGCCAACGGCATCTGTAAAAAACCCCGGTGTCAGCAAAAGTGCGCCGGAAAACAGGATCATCGCCCCATGCACCAATGGTTCGGTTGGGTCGCGCATTTCAGAGAATGACGATCGCAGGTTCCCCAACGCCATCGCGCCCTGTGTTCTGACAAGCCAAGTCCCCAAAACAGCCGTAAAAATGACGATTGCCAAGGTCCAGCCCAGCCCAATCGCACCGCCGATTTGGATAAACAGTGTGATCTCTATCAGAGGCACGGCAATAAACGCGATCAATAGCCACATGGGCAGGCTCCTTTTAACGGGGGTCATAGTGGACTTGCCCCTACCAAGCACCTACATAAGACTTCAAGTTACATGTTTCCATGTTTTGCCCAAAAGAGGTTCCGATGAATTCACCTATGATACAGCTTCTGGTGTTGGCCGGTATTGCCGTATTCCTGATTTTGCGATTGAAAAATGTGCTGGGCACACGGGAAGGTTTTGAAAAGCCCCCCGTGACCGATCAGACACCATCGCGCCGTGCTGGTCCTGCGCTTGAGGTGATCGAAGGCGGTCCCGATCTCGACATCACCGATCACGTGGCCGAAGACAGCGATGCAGGCAAAGCGTTGGCTGCGATGAAACGGATTGAGCCGTCTTTCGGCGTCAGCGACTTCCTAGGCGGTGCAAAAGGTGCCTATGAGATGATCGTGATGGGATACGAGCGCGGCGATCTGGCTGAAATTCAACCCTTCCTGTCCGAAGATATCTACGACAGCTTTGTCGATGGTGTAGCCGCTCGTGAAGATAAGGGTCTGACGATTGAGGCCAACTTTATCGGCGTGCGCGAAACAACGCTTGTTGATGCAACGCTTGATCCTGATACGAAAGAGGCGGAAATGACCATTCGCTTTCAGGCTGAACTCACGTCTGCCGTGCGCGACAAAGGCGGCGACATCATCGAGGGCAGCTTAACCGAAATCAAACGCCAAAAAGATACTTGGGTATTTGCCCGTATCATGGGCTCGGATGATCCAAATTGGCTGTTGGTTTCTACAGACGGGTAAGCCATGCGATTGGCGCATGTGCTTTGGCGGGGGCTGTCTTTATGAC
>JBPOFE010000189.1:0-5571 GCA_051252035.1 Sulfitobacter sp. | reverse complement strand
GTCGGCCGCATTTTCCGCGACGCGAAGCTGATGGAGATCGGCGCAGGGACCAGTGAAATTCGCCGCATGTTGGTCGGTCGCGAAATGATGGGGGCGATGGGGTGATTAGAGCGCTGGCAATTATATTATTGAGCTTTGGAATGCCCGCGGCTGCGCAAGAGCTTCCGTATTCTGATGCTGCCACTTTGAATTGCCTGCAATTGGGCGGTGCCAACAGATCTTGCGTTGGCTTGTCTGCTCAGCTTTGCATGGACACGCCAGACGGCAGCTCAACCGTCGGCATGGGCGGCTGTCTGGATGCAGAACGCAAATTCTGGGATGATCGATTGAACGCCAATTATCAGGCTCGCATGGTTGAGGCCAAGCGCGTGGATGCTGAAATGGCTGAGCTTGGTGCAACAGTCCCATCCCAATCCGATGCACTGCGCGACATGCAACGCGCCTGGATCGCTTTTCGTGATACGGCCTGCACGTGGGAAGCCAGCAAATGGGGCGGTGGTACGGGCAGCGGCCCGGCCTATGTGGCATGTCTGATGGATTTGACGGCAGAGCAATCAATCGTTCTGAATGCGCCGGAAAACTGAACCACGGGGGGGCTCAAAATGGCAGAATTTTCAGACCTCAAGGCGTTGTTCATCAACACCTCGCTGAAACGCGAGCCGACGGAAAGCCACACCAAACTACTGATGAATGCAAGCGCCAAGATCATGAAAGATCAGGGTGTCGGGCTGGAACATGTCCATATGCTCAGCCATCAGATACCACCCGGCATTTACCCTGATATGACGGACCATGGCTGGGATCGGGATGATTGGCCGATACTGTGGGAAAAGGTGTTGGAGGCCGATATTCTGGTGATTGGGACACCGCTTTGGCTGGGAGAAGAATCTTCCGTCTGTCGGGTGCTGATTGAACGTCTTTATGGCATGTCAGGCGAATTAAACGCCAAGGGACAGTCGGTTTATTATGGAAAAACAGCAGGTTGTGTGATCACGGGTAATGAGGATGGTATCAAGCACGCCGCGATGACTATCGGCTACGCGCTAGGTCATCTGGGCTATACCATTCCGCCGCAAGCTGATTGTGGCTGGATTGGCGAGGCGGGGCCGGGGCCATCTTATGGGGACGAAAAAGAGGGCGGCGGTCATGTGGGGTTCGACAATGAATTCACCCAACGCAATACAACCATCATGACGTGGAACCTAATGCACTTGGCGCGGATGCTGAAAGCGGCGGGGGGATATCCCAACCAAGGTAACGACCGTAACGCTTGGGACGCTGGCGCACGGTTTGGCTTCGAAAACCCGGAGTACCGCAGCTAAGATGTTATTGCCGGGGCTTCATACAGACCAAAGCTGGGACATTCCCGAACGCCTGAACATGGCTGCGCAATGTCTGGCGCAACCGGATGGTGCATTGGCAATTGTCGATCTGACAGGTGCGACACGGCGGGATATAAGCTATGGTGAGCTGGGTAACATGGTCGATGATCTGGCGCGCGCGTTGTTGCAAAAGGTAAGGCCCGGAGACCGAATTGGCGTGCTGCTGTCACAATCTCCGTGGTGTGCGGCGGCGCATTTGGCAATCTGGAAAATCGGTGCAATTTCAGTGCCTTTGTTCAAGCTCTTTAAGCATGATGCGCTGGCGTCTCGGGTTGGCGATGCAGGTGTGGCGCTGGTTCTGACTGATCCTGAGGGCGCCGCGCTGCTGGGTGGGTTGACCGAGCCTTGGATGGTGGATCAGGTCGGAATTGCGGGTGATCCGGTGCCGTTTGCGCAGACGGACCCCGATGATCCGGCGGTCTTGATCTATACCTCTGGCACCACGGGCAGCCCCAAGGGCGCGCTGCATGGCCACCGGGTATTAACAGGTCATTTGCCGGGGGTGGTTGTTAGCCATGATCATCTGGGTCAGGCGGGTGATTGCCTGTGGACGCCTGCGGATTGGGCATGGATCGGCGGGCTGTTTGATGTGCTGATGCCGGGTCTTGCACTGGGCGTGCCTGTGGTCGCGGCGCGGATGGCGAAATTCTCGCCCGAGGGCTGCGCAGATGTGATCCGGCAAGGCGATGCGCGCAACGTCTTCTTCCCACCCACCGCGCTGCGAATGCTCAAGGCGGCTGATACGAAATTTTCCGGTTTACGGTCGGTTGCAAGCGGCGGGGAGCCTTTGGGTGCAGAAATGCTAAACTGGGGACGTGACGCCTTCGGGTTAGATATTAATGAGTTTTACGGTCAAACAGAATGCAACATGGTGGCCAGCAGCTGTGGCGTTGATTTTCCTGCCAAACCGGGATGCATCGGCAAGGCGGTGCCGGGGCATAACGTGGCGGTAATCGATGATGCGGGCCAGCCGACGCGTGATGAAGGCGACGTGGCGGTTCTTCGTGGCTCCGCGTCCATGATGTTGGCGTATTGGAACAGACCCGATGAAACGGCGGATAAGTTTCGCGGAGAGTGGATGATCACCGGAGATCGCGGGGTCTGGGAGGGCGACTATCTGCGCTTTGTGGGGCGCGAGGATGATGTTATCACGTCCGCCGGATACCGCATTGGCCCTGCAGAGATTGAGGATTGTCTGATGATGCATCCGGGTGTGGCGACGGTGGGGGTTGTCGGCAAGCCAGATGCGCTGCGCACGGAGGCGGTGAAAGCCTATGTGGTGCGTAAAGCGGGGACGGATGTTTCGGCGCAGGAATTGCAGGATTGGGTTAAGGAACGGCTGGCAAGCTACTCATATCCAAGGGAAGTTACGTTTTTGGAGGCGCTGCCGATGACGGTGACGGGTAAGGTTATTCGAAAAGAGTTGAAACGCAGAGCCATGCAGGAAATTGAGGAACTATCATGAGATTAACATCGCAGGCATTGCCTTCCTCCGAAACCTTCAAAGCCAACCAAGCGTCACATCTCAACGCGCTTGAAGTTGTGCGCGAAGCCGCCGAAGCCGCAGCCTTGGGCGGCGGCGAGAAATCCCGCGCGCGCCATGAAAGTCGGGGCAAGATGTTGCCGCGTCAGCGGGTAGCGAACCTGTTGGATCCGGGCTCTCCGTTTCTGGAGGTCGGGGCCACAGCCGCCCATGGGTTATATGATGGCGCGGCGCCCTGTGCTGGGGTGATCGCGGGCATTGGTCGGGTGCAGGGGCATGAGGTCATGGTGGTGTGCAATGACGCCACGGTGAAGGGCGGCACGTATTACCCGATGACGGTGAAAAAGCACCTGCGGGCGCAGGAGATTGCTGAGGAAAATCATCTGCCCTGTATCTATCTGGTGGATAGCGGCGGGGCGAACTTGCCCAATCAGGATGAAGTTTTTCCTGATCGTGATCACTTCGGTCGGATTTTCTATAATCAGGCACGGATGAGCGCCAAAGGCATTCCACAGATCGCTGTGGTGATGGGGTCCTGTACGGCGGGCGGTGCTTATGTGCCTGCGATGTCGGATGTGACGATCATTGTGAAAGAGCAGGGAACGATTTTTCTGGCCGGACCGCCGCTGGTCAAGGCCGCGACGGGTGAGGTTGTTACGGCAGAGGATTTGGGTGGTGGTGATGTGCATACCCGGCTGTCTGGTGTGGCCGATTATCTGGCAGAAGATGATGCTCATGCGCTGGCATTGGCGCGTCGGGCGGTGGCCTCACTGAACTTGGTCAAGTCCTCGTCACTGCAGTGGGAAACACCAGAAGACCCTGCCTATGACCCGGAGGAGATTTTAGGCGTTGTACCGGGTGATTTACGCACGCCCTATGATATCCGAGAAGTGATTGCGCGCACTGTAGATGGATCGCGCTTTGATGAATTCAAGCCGCGCTTTGGCGAAACTTTGGTGACGGGCTTTGCCCATGTCAAAGGTTGTCCGGTTGGCATTATCGCCAACAACGGGGTGTTGTTTTCCGAGAGCGCTCAAAAAGGCGCGCATTTTGTCGAATTATGCTCTATGCGCGGCATTCCTTTGGTTTTCCTACAAAATATCACCGGGTTCATGGTGGGGCGCAAATACGAAAACGAAGGCATTGCGCGGCACGGGGCCAAGATGGTGACGGCGGTGGCCTGTACCAATGTACCGAAAATTACCATGCTGGTTGGCGGATCGTTTGGCGCAGGCAACTATGGCATGGCCGGGCGGGCGTATAGTCCGAGATTCCTGTGGACATGGCCCAATTCACGCATTTCTGTGATGGGTGGACCGCAGGCGGCGGGCGTGTTGGCCACGGTCAAACGCGATGCGATTGAAAGGGCGGGGGAGACTTGGAGTGCCGAAGACGAAGCCAAGTTCAAGCAGCCCACAATTGATATGTTTGAGGAACAATCGCATCCGCTTTATGCCTCTGCGCGGCTGTGGGACGACGGTATTGTAGATCCACGCAAGAGCCGGGATGTGCTGGCGCTGAGCCTGAGTGCGAGTTTGAATGCGCCGATTGAGCCGACGAAATTCGGCGTGTTCAGGATGTGATATGAGCAAAACTTTGCAACAGATCGTCGATGCGAACCCGGATGCGGAAACCTTTCGGTTTGGCGACACCGCAGCGCTATGCGCTGAAATCCTCGCGCTGGTGCGCAGCGGCACCAAAACCGCAACCTGTGAGGCTGCGTCGGTCTTTGGCAAGGACGGCGATACCTGGCCCGAAGTGGGGCGACGCGACATTGCGTTGAATTGGGATGGCACGCCCGCAGTGATGATCGAGACAGTCGAAGTATCGACGCGGCGATTTGACGACGTCGACGCTGCGTTTGTCGCGGCAACGGGCGAGTTTCGCGATCTGGATCACTGGCGTGCCACCTATGAAGCATATTTTCGGCGCTCGGGTGGGTTTGCGCCAGATATGAAGCTGATGTGTGAGCGGTTTAAGATGGTTGAGGACTTTGGCTGAGGTTTATTGGGGCTCTGCCCCAAACCCCGGGGATATTTGAGACCAGAACGAAAGATGAAAAGGTAAGGGTATGTTTGACACGATCTTAATTGCGAACCGGGGCGAGATTGCTTGTCGGGTCATGGAAACCGCGCAAGCGATGGGTGTGCGTTGCGTGGCGGTGTACTCGGATGCTGATGCGCGTGCCAAACATGTCCAGATGGCGGATATGGCCGTGCATATCGGTGGGTCTGCCCCAGCGGACTCCTACCTTAAGGGCGATGTGATCATTCAGGCGGCGCTGGATACCGGGGCTCAGGCGATCCATCCGGGCTATGGTTTTTTGTCGGAGAACCCCGATTTTGTGGAAGCTGTAGAAAAGGCAGGGCTGACCTTTATCGGACCGTCTGCCTCGGCGATCCGGGCGATGGGCCTCAAAGACGCGGCCAAGGCGCTGATGATTGAAGCGGGCGTGCCGGTTGTGCCCGGATATCACGGGGCCGATCAGGATGACGCACTGCTTGAGGCCGAGGCGGAGAAGATCGGTTATCCGGTGTTGATCAAGGCCGTTGCGGGCGGTGGTGGCAAGGGGATGCGTTTGGTTGACGATGCCAAGGGCTTTCAGGCAGGGCTTGCGTCGGCTCGGTCCGAGGCCAAGACGGCGTTTGGCAATGCGGATGTGTTGGTTGAAAAATTTGTGACCAAGCCTCGCCATATTGAAGTGCA
>JBPOFE010000188.1:0-5577 GCA_051252035.1 Sulfitobacter sp. | reverse complement strand
ACGGGGCTGGGGACTTCGACAGTAACTTTATCAGTTTCCAACTCGCAGAGCATTTCATCGACGGCAACGGTGTCGCCGGGTTTCTTGAACCATGTGGCCACAGTTGCCTCTGTCACGGATTCGCCGAGCGTTGGGACGCGTACTTCGCTAGTCATGATTATTTTCCTTTAACTGTCAGCGCTTCGTCGATGAGGGCTGCTTGTTGTGCTTTGTGATTGGAGGCGAGACCCGTGGCGGGCGAGGCGGCAGCTACGCGCCCGGCGTAGGTGGGCCTTGTGTGTTTGGCTTTGATCCGTGTCAGAACCCATTCGATGTTGGGTTCAATGAACGACCATGCGCCTTGGTTCTTGGGTTCTTCCTGACACCAGACCATTTCAGCGCCTTTGAAGCGTTCCAGTTCCTTGACGGCGGATTGCGCCGGGAACGGATAGAATTGTTCGAACCGGAGCAGATAGACGTCGTCAATGCCGCGCGCATCGCGTTCTTCCAGCAGATCAAAATAGACCTTGCCCGAACACATCACCACGCGCTTGATCTTGTTGTCCGCGACCAGCTTGGTATCTGAATTGCCGTGCTGAGCATCGTCCCACATGAGGCGGTGGAAGGATGAACCAATGGTGAATTCCTCAGTCTTGCTGACTGCCAGTTTGTGGCGCAGCAGGGATTTCGGCGTCATCAGGATCAGTGGTTTGCGGTAGCTGCGGTGCAATTGGCGACGCAGGATGTGGAAGTAGTTCGCAGGCGTGGTGCAATTGGCCACAATCCAGTTGTCGCCACCGCACATGGTCAGGAACCGTTCCAGACGTGCCGAGGAATGTTCCGGTCCTTGGCCCTCGTAGCCATGCGGCAGCAGGCAGACGAGGCCGGACATGCGCAGCCACTTGGCCTCGCCTGATGAGATGAACTGATCAAACATGATCTGCGCACCATTGGCAAAATCGCCAAACTGCGCTTCCCAGAGCGTCAGAGCGTTGGGCTCAGCCAATGAATAGCCGTATTCAAACCCAAGCACCGCGTATTCCGACAACATCGAGTCGATGACTTCGTATTCTGCCTGCCCCTTGCGGATGTGGTTGAGCGGGTAATAGCGGTCTTCGTTTTCCTGATTGATCAGGGCCGAATGGCGTTGGCTGAAGGTGCCGCGCGCAGAGTCTTGTCCGGCAAGGCGCACTTTGTAGCCTTCGGTCAAGAGCGAGCCAAAGGCCAGAGCCTCGCCCGTGGCCCAATCAATGCCTTCGCCCTTCTTGAACATCTCGGCCTTGGCATCGAGCAGGCGACCCACGGTTTTATGAAGCGGGAATCCGTCGGGCGCTTTGGCCAAAGACTTGCCGATCTCGACAAAGGTTTCCTTTTTGATGGCGGTCTTGCCGCGCTGGTACTTCTTGTCCTGCTTGTCCAGATGCGACCACTTACCGTCCAACCAATCGGCCTTGTTGGGGCGGTAATCCTTACCAGCCTCGAATTCTTCGCTGAGGTGAGATTGAAACGCCTCTTTCATATCCTCAATCTCGCCTTCGGGGATCAGTCCGTCCTTGACCAGACGTTCGGTATAAAGGGTCAGCGTGGTTTTCTGTTTCTTGATCTTTTTGTACATCACCGGGTTGGTGAACATCGGTTCATCGCCTTCGTTATGACCAAAGCGGCGGTAGCAGATAAGGTCGATCACCACATCTTTGTGGAATTTCTGGCGAAACTCGGTGGCGACACGGGCGGCATGAACAACCGCTTCGGGGTCGTCGCCATTGACGTGGAAAATCGGCGCCTCAACCACCAGTGCGTTGTCGGTGGGATAGGGCGAGGAACGGCTAAAGTGCGGTGCGGTGGTAAAGCCGATCTGGTTGTTCACCACGATGTGCATGGTGCCACCCGTCTTGTGACCGCGCAGACCGGACAGCGCGAAACATTCCGCCACGACGCCCTGACCCGCAAAGGCCGCATCGCCATGCAACAGGATCGGCATGACCGCGCCGCGATCCTTGTCTTTCAACTGATCCTGCTTGGCGCGGACCTTGCCGATCACCACGGGGTTCACCGCCTCAAGGTGCGAGGGGTTTGCTGTCAGCGACAAATGCACGTTGTTGCCATCAAATTCGCGGTCACTGGAGGCGCCAAGGTGGTATTTCACATCACCTGAGCCATCCACATCTTCGGGCTTGAACGATCCGCCCTGAAATTCGTTAAAGATCGCGCGGTAGGGTTTTTGCATGACGTTGGCCAGCACCGACAGACGCCCGCGGTGCGGCATGCCGATCACGATGTCCTTTACGCCTAAACTGCCGCCGCGTTTGATGATCTGCTCCATCGCCGGCACAAGGCTTTCGCCGCCATCAAGGCCAAAGCGTTTGGTGCCCATGTATTTGACGTGCAGGAATTTCTCAAAGCCTTCTGCCTCAACCAGCTTGGCCAAAATCGCCTTACGGCCATTTTGGGTGAACTCGATTTCCTTGCCCAGACCTTCAATGCGTTCCTTGAGCCATGCGGCCTCGTCTGGATTGGAGATGTGCATGTATTGCAGGGCAAATGTGCCGCAGTAGGTGCGTTTTACGATGTCGAGGATCTGGCGCATCGTGGCGACCTCAAGACCCAGAACATTGTCGATGAAAATCGGACGGTCCATGTCTGTGTCAGAAAAGCCATAGGACTTCGGGTCAAGTTCGGGGTGCGGCGTGTGTTGGCGCATGCCCAATGGATCAAGATCGGCCACCAAATGGCCACGGATACGATAGGCACGGATGATCATCAGCGCGCGGATTGAATCCAGCACGGCCCCTCTGACGGAGGCGTCAGAAACTTCGACGCCTTTTTCGGCTGCTTTGGCTTTGATCTTGTCGCCTGCGGCCTTGGCCTCAACCGGTTCGGGCCAGACGCCGGTGAGCGCGCCCATGATTTCGCCGTTGGGTGCGGGGGGCCAATCGCTGCGCGCCCAAGAGGGGCCAGCGGCCTCGGCCTGTGCCACGCCATCGTCGTCGTCCATGGCTTTAAAGAAGGCTTGCCATGCTTCATCAACAGCATTCGGGTCATCGGCATAACGCGCATACATATGTTCAAGGTATTCCGCGTTTTCGCCTTCCATAAAGGAGGAGGCGTGGAACTGGTCGTTGGGGGCTTGATCGTTCATAATTTTCACCGGACTGGCCGGTACCTCTTGCGTTACAATGCTAGTTTGACGACTTTGGCAACTGTTCCTGCCATTTTGTTGAACCCGTGATTTGCACCTTTGACGGGGACAAAAGCCGCATAAACACCGCGCTTGGACAGGCGTGCCACATAGTCTTGGGCCAACACGGGACTGGTGTTGCTGTCATTGGTGCCGGTGACCGCGTAGACGGTGGTGGATTTGGGGACTTTGGTCGCAAAATCCTTGGGTGATTGGCTTTTTTTCCATGCCCCTCTGTTGCGCATGGTGCGCCAACGTTTGATGTCGCAGGGACAGCTGACCAAAATTGCGCTGTCAATCACATTTGGGTAAGCCCCAATGATCACGCCGATCTGCGCCGCACCACCTGAGTGACCGACTGCCACGACTTTCGCCGCACCTGTCGCATTGGCCATATTCTGGATCGTCTGCGCCACCAGTTTGTTGTTCTGCTTGGTGTAGTGATCGCGCCGTCCGTTGGTTGAACCTATTGACTGGCGACCCTCACTGTCGTGATACCCCGGACGCAGCATCGCCAGCACTGTCACATTCTTATTTTGGGCCGCGATGCGTTTCGCCAGAGCGTAGTGATAGTCTGCGGCACCGGGCTTGCTGTTGCTTTTGCCGCCGCTTTTACTGACGTCACCATGCAGCACAACAACCAGCGCGGCATTTCCCGATCCAAACACTTTGCCCGTAAGCGGCCCTGGTGATTGCGCATCGGCCTGAGTGGCCATCATCAGTATGCCAAGAGCGCAAACAAGTATCAGGCGATATGGTTGGATCAAGGCTATCATGATTACCCCTTTTCAATCGCTTCCTTCACCGCTTCACCCAAGGTCGCCGGGCTATCGGCCACAACAATCCCTGCGGCGCGCATGGCGTCGATTTTGTCTTCGGCACCACCTTTGCCGCCTGCAACGATTGCGCCTGCGTGGCCCATGCGGCGACCGGGAGGGGCGGTGCGACCCGCGATGAAACCAGCGGTTGGTTTCCAGCGACCTGCTTTTTTCTCATCGGCGAGGAACTGCGCGGCGTCTTCTTCGGCGGAACCACCGATTTCGCCAATCATGATGATCGACGTGGTTTCAGGGTCGGCGAGGAACATTTCCAGCACGTCAATATGTTCGGTGCCTTTGATCGGGTCGCCGCCGATGCCCACAGCAGTGGATTGGCCATAGCCAAGATCGGAGGTCTGTTTGACCGCCTCATAGGTCAGCGTGCCGGAGCGGGAGACAACGCCGCAAGAGCCGCGTTTGTGGATGTGGCCGGGCATGATGCCGATTTTGCAGGCGTCAGGCGTGATCACGCCGGGGCAGTTCGGACCGATCAGGCGGGATTTGGAGCCTTCAAGCGCGCGCTGCACACGCATCATGTCGAGGACAGGAATGCCTTCGGTGATGCAGACGATCAGTTCCATTTCAGCGTCGATGGCCTCAAGGATTGAATCGGCGGCAAAGGGCGGTGGTACGTAGATCACTGATGCGTTGGCATCAGTCACATCGCGCGCCTCGTGAACCGAGTTGAACACCGGCAGGTCCAGATGGCTCTGTCCGCCTTTGCCCGGTGTCACACCGCCGACCATCTTGGTGCCATAGGCAATCGCCTGTTCGGTGTGGAATGTGCCTTGCGACCCGGTCAGGCCCTGACAGATCACGCGGGTGTTTTCATCTACGAGTATGGCCATGTTTATTTCCTTCGTGTGGTATTTGGTGCCGCACAGTGCGGCGGAATGGAGAACGGTGCATGAGCACCGCGTTGATCGGGTATCGGGATGTGAAATGCGTCGGAGGCTAAGATCATGTCGCAGCCTCCGGTGTCGTTTTGCGCAGCAGCACCGAGATGTTGTCGTCGACGTGGCGTGTGACCGTATTGATCAACGTCGTGTCAAAGCCTGCGCGTTTGGCCACGTCCGTCAGCGAGGCCAGCGTGAAATAATTGACGTGATCAGGATAGCGGAAGCCGCACCATTTCTTGCCAATCACCTTACGGTTCAGGGAGCCAAAGTTCGGCACACGGATGAACACGCTGCCAGTTTCTTTCAAGGCGCGATGGGAGCCGCGCAAGACGCCAATGGCATCGGTTTCATGCTCAAGGTAGGAAAACATCACAATGCCGTCGAATTGGCCTTCGTCAAAATCCCAGATCGCTTGCGCCCCGGCACCATGCAGGCAATAGCCGCCCGCCGCCCGCATGCGTTCGTCAGAAATCTTGAACAACTCTGTCGACAGTTCAATCCCGTAGGGCGTCATTGGTGCGGTGATCCGCTGGCCCCAGCCCGATCCGATATCCAGCACATGCCCGTCATTGAACCACGCCCGAAAGCTCTTGGTTTTGTCGCGGTACATGCCAAGTTTGTTGCGGATCGACCGGACATAGGGGCTGAGGAAGGTGGAGCCTTTGGACTTGGCTTTCTTTTCCTCATAGGTCTTTTCCCATGC
>JBPOFE010000187.1:0-5631 GCA_051252035.1 Sulfitobacter sp. | reverse complement strand
GCGGCGGCGCGGGACAAGGCGTTGGATTTGGCGCATCTCAATCAACTGCTCGAACATTATGGCGCACCGCTGCCGGACCAGGCGGCGACGCATTATTACGGCGAGTTGGGGAAATACTGGTTAAAGTGGGAGCAGCACACTGAATTTGTGACCTACACAGTTTTTAGTGAAGGGCTTAGCGACCGGGCTTTTGACCCTGCGGCCTTTGACGTATTCCCGGATTATTGGCTGGATGCCGCACCCGGTGGGCGGATCACCTCGGCACTGTTACGATTGATGCCGATGCCGCGTGACGATGCGGCGATTGCGCGTGACTTGTCCGAGTGGTTCGTGCCGGAAAGCCTTGCGGTGGCGGCGGTGCTGGACCGCGCCGCTGTGGTTGCGAGTGATTTTCGCATTGATTGCGCCGGGCATTTGCGCATCGCTCTTTTTGTCGATGCTGCGACAGGCAACCGACGCACCGGGCGCATTGTCCAGCGGCTTTGCGAGATCGAGACATACAAAGCCGCGTCAATGCTCGGCTTTGAAATGGTGCGTGGCATGGGCCCGCAGTTGAATGGGCTCGATGCCAAGCTGACGGAGCTTATGGCGCAGATGCGTGGCGCGTCGGCAATGGCTGAGGACACGTTGCATGCGCTTTTGGATGTCTCGGTAGAGTTGGAGACCCTTGCAGTGAAAACAGCGTTCAGGTTCGGCGCGACTGGGGCGTATCAAGCCATCGTCGGCCAACGCATCCAAGTGCTGCGTGAAGAGCGGTTTATGGGCCGCCAAGGGTTTGGTGAGTTTATGATGCGCCGCTATGAACCCGCGATGCGGACCGTAACATCAACCGAAACACGCCTGCAAACCATGTCAGCACGGGCGATCCGGGCCAGTGAATTGCTGCGCACGCGGGTGGATGTGGAACGCTCCGCACAGAACCAGGCGATCCTTGCCAGTATGGACAAACGTGCCGACCTGCAACTGCGCCTGCAACACACGGTTGAGGGGCTGTCGGTGGTCGCGATCAGTTATTACGCAGTGTCGCTGGTCGGTTATCTGGCTTATCCGCTTGGGGATGCGATGGGGGTCAGCAAGGGGATGCTAACCGCCGTGATCACGCTGCCGGTTGTGGCGTCGGTGTGGTGGATGCTGCGCCGCCTGCGGAAAAAGATCGGTTAAGCAGGGCGTTCATGACAAGCGCACCTGCCGCGATCATTGCGATCGCCAGCACGGCGGCGATTGATAACGTCGGCACACCAGATAGGCCCGCACCAAGGGTACAGCCCCCTGCCAGCACACCGCCAACGCCCATCATCGCGGCGCCTGTCATATAGCGCCCGGTTTGGCGGGCCGAGGTAAAGCTCTGCCACGTGAAACCGCCAAAGATCAGGCTTGCTGCCAAGGCGCCGACAAACACGCCGCCCAGCAACCCGGTGCCGAACCCGGCGGGGATTGAACTGCTGGCGATGCCCCAGAACAGGGTTTCGGCGGCGGGGGATGTGAAAGACAGGCTTTCCATCGCAATCGGGTCAAAGTCGTCAAACAGAACAAAGCCAGTGCCGATCCATGCCAGTGGCACTAACAGGCCAATGAGTGCCGCGATGATCAACTGACCGGCTCTGTTGCCAGACCGCAGGGCAAAGGCAATAGCCGCGGCTGCGATCACGCCGCCCCAGAGCCAAGCACCGCCGGGCAAGGCGGCAAGGCTGACATTGTCACCCATGTCGATTGTTACGCTGCCCAAAGCCACGCGGAGGGGGGCCAAAACACCTTTGAGGGTCATGTGGGCAACTACTGCAAATACCAACACAACCGTTGCGGCCCGCAAGTTACCACCTCCGGTCAAAACCATGAGACGGGAAATGCAGCCACGGGTCAACACCATGCCCGCGCCAAACAACAGCCCGCCAATTGCGATGGCCAATACCGGAACATCTGAGATCATAAACCGATGTTCCGCAAAGCTGATCAAGCCTGCGCTTACTGCCGCTTGGGTGCCGATCACAGCTACGGCCAGTGCAGTAAGCCAAACGCCTGCCGCCTGACGACGATCTTCGCCGACAAGCGCGCGACGCAGGCAGAAGCGGGTGACTTGCGCCAGAACGCCAAATGTCACACCAATCAGCAGCGCCAAGACAACGGATGCCTGCCGCGCGGTGGTGTCCTCAAACCCAAAAGACTCAAACATTTGGAAAACCCTCTAAATCAGAATTATTTCCCAATTGAAGGCTGTCTCATGCGTAATCAAGTGTATGTAGTGGATCGTGGCTGCTTGGCTTGGGAGTTTGTTCCAAATTCCATGCCAAATACGGATTAATATTCATTGTTCTTCAAATATGCAAAATGCAGCGCCTGCGAGAGGCGCTGCATTCAGCGTTTTAATCCTTATTTAGCTCAGCGGCCTCTGATCCGCGGATCAAGCGCATCACGCAGGCCATCACCGAGATAATTCACGCTCAACACAGTCAGTGAAATCGCAATACCGGGGAGCAAAACGCGCTCCGGAAACTCCTGCATGCGCTGTACGGCATCGGCCAACAGCTTGCCCCATGTCGGGTAATCCGACGGGAAGCCAACGCCAAGAAAGCTCAGCGCGGATTCGGTAATGATCGCGGTCGCCAGACCCAAAGTTGCAGATACCATGATCGGTGAAATCACATTGGGCAGCAGGTGCCGCCGGATAATCTTGCCCGGCGTGGTGCCAATGGAGCGCGCGGCAAGAATGAACTCACGTTCTTTCAGCGCCAGAATATCACCCCGTACGATCCGGGCGGTTTGCATCCATGAGGTCAGGCCAATGACGGAAACGATCAGGATGAACATGCCGCCTTCAGGGCCGAAACTCGCGTTCAAGGGCTGGCGGAAAAGGGTCACGGCCAGCAAAACCAATGGCAGAATAGGCAGGGATAGAACAAGGTCGGTAAAGCGCATCAGCCAGAAATCAAGGCGTTTGAAGTAGCCTGAAATCACCCCGATGGCGGTGCCAATGAGCAGCGCCAACGTCATCGCAAGCCAGCCTACAGCCATTGACACACGGCCGCCGGAAATCATCTGTGCCATAATATCGCGCCCCAATTGGTCAGTGCCAAATGGGTGCGCCCAGCCAGCCTTGGCCTCACTGTCAAACAGCAGTTGATAGATTGGACGCCAATTCTTGTTGCGGATGTCGAGGCCCTTGGGATCGACCTGCCAGATGTAGGGGCCAAAAATCACCACCAGCGTGATGAACAGCAAGAACCCACCACCAAACACCGCCCCCTTGTGTTTGCTGAATTGTTCCCAGACATCAATCCACTGGCTGCGCGGCGGCTTTTGCGGCTCTTTGTCTTGCAATGCGCCGAATGTTTCCAGATCGGCTTCGATGGGGCTGGCGGGGATGGCTTGCTCAGTCATAGCGGATCCTCGGGTCAAGTAGGCCGTAAAGCACGTCTGCGATCAGATTGAAGAGTACGATCAGAATGGCAAAGATAAAGGTCAGTGTCATCACCATCGGCAGGTCGTTGGCGAACAGGGCGGTCAACAACAACTGCCCAATGCCGTTCACCTTGAACACGTTTTCAGTGATGATCGCGCCGCCAAAGATCGCGGGCATGCCCAAGGCAATTACCGTGACCACCGGAATCATTGAGTTGCGCAGCACATGCACCATGACCACGACGCTTTCACCCAGCCCCTTGGCCCGTGCGGTGCGCACGTAGTCTTGGTTAAGGTTGTCCAGCATCGCACCTCGCATATAGCGGCTGATCTGGGCGGTGGTTTGCAGCGCCAGCACCATAACAGGCATGATCATCTGGAAAATCTGCACTTTGAAAGATGCCCAGTCGTTGACCACATGGGTGGTGTCATAGATCGACGGCAGCCAGCCAAAATAGACTGAAAAAATGACAATCAGCAGGGGACCGGTGAAAAACGGTGGGATCGAAAACCCAACCATGGTGATGAAAGTACCGGCCTGATCAAACAGCGAATAATGGCGGTAGGCGGAGTAGATACCGATGGGGATCGCGATGACGATGCCGACAACATAGCTGAGGCCGACCACCCACAACGTCTGTGGCATCCGCTGCATCACGATGTCCATGACGGGGGAGCGGGTCTGCCAGCTGATCACGCGCAGTTTGCCTTCGGCAAATGCAGTATCAGGCAGCCAGCTGAACAGCGCACTTGAATTGGTCAGCCAGTCGATGAACACCAAGGGTTCAATCCAGAAGAACTGGATCAGCCATTTGTAATACTGAATATACCACGCCTGACCCAACCCCAGCGCCTCGCGCATCTTTTGTTTGACCTCGGGTGGAACGGTCAGCGGCACTTGGGCCATCGGATCGCCGGGGGCGAGTTGCAGCAGGCCAAAAATAATAAAACTGATGAACAAAAGCGTCGGGATAGACAGCAATAGTCGGCGGATGGTGAAGGTCAACATGCGTCGCGGCGCCTTTGCAGATCGGTTTTGGTTAAGGGGATGTAGGGCGGAAGTGTTTCCCCGCCCTACACGGCAATAGGGTGGGCGGGGTTACCCCCGCCGCGCCCTGATTACTTCATGCGGTACCAGTCGGCCACATTCCACAATTCAGAGTCCCATGTGTTCAGAACAACACCACCGAGAGTAACCGAAGCGGCAGAAACACGACCACGATCCACCAGAGGCAGCATGGAATGGCTGTCTTTGGTCAACATGTCGTTGAGCTTTTTGGCGATCTCGCCGCGCTTTTCCAACTCGCCTGTTTTGCCCAATTCGGCAACCAGCTTGTCATATTCTGGATCACAGAAACGGTTGATGTTCTCACCCTGCCACTGTGTTTCCGGGCTTGGTGCCTTTTCACAGGTACGCTGTGCCAGATAGCTTTCAGGATCGGTGCCATCAAAGTTGTTCGCGTACATTTCAACGTCTGCATAGAAACGCTGGAAGGTATCTGGCGAACCGGGGTCACCACCAAAGTACACGGAACCGTCGATGTTGCGCAGTTCGGTTTCAATGCCGATTTGCTGCCACCAATCTTTGATCAACGCTTGGAAGTCTTGACGCACAGCGTTTGTGGATGTTTGGTACAAGATCGACATTTTCACGCCATCCTTGTCACGTACACCATCACCATCGCTGTCGACCCAACCTGCTTCGTCCAGCAGCGCGTTGGCTCCGGCAATGTCCTGTGTCAGACATTCAGTGTTGTCAGACGCATAAAGTGCTGGTGCAGGTACAACGTTACATGTTGGGCGACCAGCCTTGCCGTAACCAACTTCGGTCAGCAATTCGCGGTCAATCGCCATTGAAAGCGCCTTGCGGACCTTCAAATCAGACAAGAACGGATGTGGGTGCTTGGCGGTAGAGCGTTCGCCTTCAGGCAGATCTGGCGAAGGATCGGTCAAGTTAATCTCGATCCGTTCAACCAATGTACCGAATGCCGCATAGAGCTTGCCTTTGCCGGCTTCTTCCATTTTGGCCAGAACGTCTGGTGCCAGCTGCATGTTCCAAGCGTAGTCATATTCGCCGGTTTCCATGACCGCGCGACCCGCTGAAACCGCATCACCGCCACCTTTGAAGGTCAGCGTCGCAAACGCGGGCTTGCCTTCGTGACGGAAGTTTTCGTTGGCGGCCATTGTGATCACGTCATTGGGACGGAATTCCGTCACCGTGAACGGACCTGTGCC
>JBPOFE010000186.1:0-5679 GCA_051252035.1 Sulfitobacter sp. | reverse complement strand
GGCCAGTCACCACCCGCCTCGGCAAGCACCCGTTCAGCCCCCGCAAGCGCCCCGAGCGTAGGGTTTGCCGGGGTTGTTGGCGTTTTGGTAGTGGCAAGAATGGCACCTTGACCATCTATCAAAACAGTGTCGGTGAACGTACCGCCGATATCGACAGCAAGGCGAAGCCTGTTGGTTTTAAGCATGAAAAAGGGACCGGAAGAGAGGGAAATCTGATGACACCCACGCATAGGGGCGTCACCTAACAAGGCTTCAAGAAGCCAGCGTCACGTCAGACGACGAGATCACAGCCGGTTGCGCGCCGCCCCAAAACCAATCTGATGCATTGTCCCAGCATGTGCTGTGTTCCAATATTCCTCTAAATGAAAAGGTGCACGCAGGGAGGTATGGGTGTCAAATCAAAAAGAAGAGCGCTCTGTTTAAATTGATCTATCTTCACAAACCAGGAACCCAGCTATTCTTGAATGTCAGATTTCGACAAAGTTTGACTCTAAACAGCTCTAAAGCCCCATAGCCTACCCCCGCAACTTCTCCCCCTTCGGATCAAACGGCGGTTCTGCCAAAATCACCGCTTTATGCGGCACTCCCAACACCATCACCTCAACCTCATCCCCGGGCTGCACACCTTGCACAAACCCCAGTGCCAGCGATTGCCCGACGGAATAGCCATAAGCCCCGGACGTCACCCGCCCGATGCCTTTACCATCCTTGAATATCGGCTCCCCGCCCGTCGCATCCGCATTTGACGCGTCGGTCTGTGCTGCATCCAAAGCCAGTATCACCAGATGTTCCCGGGGCACTTTCGCCATCGTCTCTGCCACTGCGGCTTTGTTCAGGAATTCTTTTTCCATCTTACACAGACGGTCCAGTCCAACTTCTTGCGGCCAGTATTCGGGTGAGTATTCGCGGCTCCACGACCCATACCCCTTTTCAATACGCAGCGACATCAATGCGCGTGATCCAACTGGACCTGCGCCGACGTCCTTGCCTGCCTCTATCAATGCTGCAAACAGACGCGCCTGATCCGTCGTGGCGCAGTGCAATTCCCAACCCAGATCACCCGTGAATGACACCCGCAAGGCCAGCACCTTGACCCCGGCAAGTTCGATCCACTGCGACCGCATAAACGGGAAATCCGCCGTCGCCAGCGACGTATTGGTCAGACGCTGCAACATGTCGCGCGATTTTGGCCCCGCGACGTTGAAGCCGCACATCTCGACCGTCTGACTTTCAAATGTTGTGCCTTCGGGCAGCGGCACTTCCTTAAAGAACCGCTGGTGATAACGTTCGGCCATGCCCGATCCGATGATCCAAAACTCATCCTCTGCAAGACGCGTGACCGTGAAATCTCCGGCAATACCGCCACGCACCCCAATCAGGGGCGTCAAACAGGACCGCCCCACGATTTTAGGCATGTTGTTCGCGAACAGCGCATTTAACCAATCCTCGGCCCCTGCCCCTTTGACCCGGTATTTGGCAAAGTTTGAGATGTCGATGATGCCCGCCTTGTCGCGCAACATTTTGCATTCACGACCCACAACCTCCCACCATGCTTGGCGGGTGAAGCCGTGGGTTTCATCTTTGGCCCCTACCTCATCGCCATAATATAGCGGATGTTCCCAACCATAGTTCAATCCAAACACCGCACCCATATCTCGTTGTGCGTCATAGGCTGGGCGGGTCCGCACCGCGCGGCCCGCGTCGCGTTCTTCGTTGGGGAAGTGGATTTTGAACCGATTGGCGTATTGGTCACGCACCCGCGCCTTGGTAAACGCCGCATCCGCCCAATCGCCAAAGCGCGCCATGTCCCATGCAAACATGTCATAGCGGGTCTCGCCCGTGACGATCCAATCCGCCGCGAGCAAACCCATGCCACCCGATTGCGAGAATCCTGGAATAATGCCGTTACAACAGAAATAATTCGAAAGCTCTGGCACAGGACCAAACAACACATTGCTATCCGGTGACCAGATCATGGGGCCGTTGATCACCCGTTTGATGCCCGAGGTCCCGACAACCGGCACCCGGTCAATGGCACGCATCATATTGTTCTCAATACGTTCCAGATCATCGGCAAACAACTCATGGCCAAAGCCCTGTGGCGTGCCATCTTCGGCCCAGAACCGCATGTCTTTTTCATAGGCCCCGACCAGTAACCCTTTGCCTTCTTGGCGCAGGTAATATTCGCCGTCCCGGTCCGCGACCGATGGCAGGCGACGATCCATACCCGCAATCTCGGCGATGGTTTCCGTCACAAAATACTGATGCTCAGTCGGTTGCAGCGGCAGTTTCAACCCCGCAAGTGCGGCAACTTCGCGCCCCCAAAGGCCCGCTGCGTTCACGATCCACTGGGTTGCAATATCGCCCTTTTCCGTGCGCACGATCCATGAACCGTCGGGTTGCTGTTCGGTGCCTGTGACCGGGCAAAACCGAATGATCTCAGCCCCGTTTTGTCGCGCCCCCACGGCATAGGCATTGGTCACACCCGAGGGGTCCACATTGCCGCCGTTTTCCTCAAACATGATACACCGAATGCCATCGTAATTTACCAGCGGGTGTAGTTCCTCGGCCTCTGCCCGGCTCACCTCGCGAAACGGCAAGCCATAGTATTTCGCCTTGGCCGCCTGCAAACGCAACTGATGTTCCCGCGCTTCGGTCTGTGCCAGATACAAGGACCCCGGCTGAAACACGCCACAAGACTGCCCAGTCTCCGCCTCCAGCGCATTATACAAATCCATGGTATAATTCTGAATGCGGGTGATGTTGTTATTGTCGTGCAGCCCGTGAATGTTCGCCGCTGCATGCCATGTCGAACCAGATGTCAGTTCGGAGCGTTCCAGCAGCACAACATCCGTCCACCCCAGTTTGGTCAGATGATACAGGATTGAGCAGCCGATAACGCCGCCTCCGATGACAACGGCTTGGGCATGGGTGCGCATGGGGGTGGTCCTGAATGAGTTTGCGTTGCCCTGCAATCTGGCCTCAGCCGGACAGACACGATTGCCCATTCGCGACATGTCTCGTCGCGGCGGTGTAAGTTGTCGCACAATCGCGCGTGATCTTTTCACCCATCACAGGCGCAACCGACCCCTTTTCGACAGGTATAAGACCGCGAGATACATGAATTTCCGCAGGCTTTGCCTTTAGAACAGATTTTGCAACATGAAGCATTTAACGGCGCGTCGCCTTTTAACGCCCTCAACACTGTCAGAAAATCAACCGCAGGAATTTTTGCAGGTGACACCGGTCCGGCCCCCGCAAGGACTGCAACACTTAACGCAAGAAAAATATATCTGAAATACGGCATAAACACTTTTAAATTGAGCCTAACACCCAAAATCTAGCATACCGTTAACCATTTGTTAATAAATATTAACACTGTAATGGCTTTTAAACTGCCTCACTTAGCGCTGATTATGACACGTCGTTTTCCACCGCATCACGTACATCCGAACGCGCCGAGGCCACCACACGCTCTCGGTCCGGCGCAAAGGTAATCGCCTCTAACGCACGTCGCAAATGCATCTCTGCGGCGCCCCGTGCGGCCTTGCTTAATCCATCATCAGGATGGCGCATCAACCCTGACAAAACAGATTGCAGGCGTTGCTGGACCTCAACCACGGTGGCGCCATCGCGCGCCAAAGCGCTAAATCCGTCCTCAATCAAGTCCTCGGGTTCCAACGGTGGCACGTGGAGATACTTTAGCTTGTTTTCCCGCTCCTGCGTATCCTCGTCGGTATAGGTCGACAGAATGCGGCCGATCCGGGTGATCACATCAATCGCCGTGCCGGGGTCATTCACCCCCGGCGACAGCGCCTTGGAAGCAACCTCGCCCATCACCACAAGGCCAAACCGTGGGTCTTGGTCATATGTCCGCAGATCACCCAAGCGAATGTTATCGCGCACGGCACTTTCCAGAGATTCCCAATCATGGTCGGCATCCTCCGGCTCCCCCCGTTTTACAGCCATCAACAACGGCTCATTCAAAAACGCAAAATGGCCAATATTTCGCGTGAGATACAATTCAACTCCATGAGCTTTGGCCGCGTCATTCAGCGCCTCAGGATAGATATGTTGAATATATCCGCTTTGGGTCGCACGAATGGCCGTTGCATCCTCCGGCACGTCGCCGGTCAGCGCGTTGGCCCCAAGGCAAGGGTTCTCCAGACGGTCTTTGAACATCGCCTGCGTGACCTCTTCGATCTGGCGGGTGGTGTCGATCAGACTGCCAAAAGTTTGTAGGTGGAGCACCCAGCGGATCAGGTAAATCACGATCACCGCCAACACGAGCACCGTCATTACAAACAACACCAGCGCACGTTCATCGACGTAAATACCCAATTCACGCAGAATAATCGCAACCAGCGCATAGACATAGGCCCCGATGAACACCGCCAGCGTGTTTTGCGTGGTGCGGTCCTGAATGATCAATCGGTGCACGCGCGGCGTCCATTGGGTCGAAGACGCACGGTAAACCGTCACCATCACCGTGATCGAAAACGTCGTGACCGCCAGCATCGCGTTGGCAATGATCTGCAATAACCGATCCGCGGCTTCTCCGGTGAGGGTGGTGCCGATCTCTTTGGGAATGAAAGTTTCGATTATCTGGGTCAGCCCAAGTGCGACAAACGCCATCAGCCCCATAATCAGCACGCGCACCCATAGTTTGCGGGTGTATTCACGGGTTTTGCGGATCAACGTGTGCGGGATCAGGGAATCAATGTTCATGCAGGCCAAGCTAGCGTGGTTTGCCCGCGGTCCAAGGCCTTAATGCACAGGGTCGCGATCAATGCGCGGTTGTTACAGCACCTGCCAACACTTCAGATGCAATACTCCAAAATCGACACATCCTGTCGGAAAACCACATGAAGCCCGCATATCCGTCCTGCACATTTCGAAAAACCAAACCATCGGAGCATCTTTCATGAAAACCACCACCCGCGCATTGATCATCGGCGGCGGCGTCGTCGGCGCGTCAGTTTTGTACCACCTGACCAAATTGGGGTGGTCCGATGTGATGCTGGTTGAGCGGTCGGAGCTGACGTCCGGCTCCACTTGGCATGCCGCAGGCGGATTTCATACGCTCAATGGCGATACCAACATGGCCGCCCTACAGGGCTATACCATTCGTTTGTATAAGGAATTAGAGGAAATCACTGGCATGTCCTGCGGCCTGCACCACGTCGGGGGCGTGACCTTAGCCGATAACCAAGACCGCTTTGATATGCTTTTGGCAGAACGCGCCAAACACCGCTTCATGGGGCTGGATACTGAGATCGTAGGTCCGGAAGAAATCGCCAAGATCGCCCCCGTCACCAATCTTGAGGGCATCATCGGTGGCCTTTACGATCCGCTTGATGGCCACCTTGACCCCTCTGGCACCACCCATGCCTATGCGCGCGCGGCCAAAATGGGCGGCGCGACGATTGAGACCCATTGTATGGTCAAGGAAACCAACCAGCGCGCCGATGGCACATGGGATGTGGTGACCGACAAGGGCACCATTCACACTGAACATCTGATCAACGCGGGCGGCCTTTGGGCGCGCGAGGTCGGTGCGATGGCGGGGATTTATTTCCCGCTGCACCCGATGGAACATCAATATCTGGTCACCGAAGAAGTGCCTTTGATTGCCGAGATGATGAAGGACGGCAAAGAGCATCCGCATGTGATGGATCC
>JBPOFE010000185.1:0-5709 GCA_051252035.1 Sulfitobacter sp. | reverse complement strand
CGGCCCGGCTTAATCGCGATCCGCCACAGGGTCATCGCGCTGGCTTGCGTCAACAGCGCCGAGACATGATCCTCATCGCCAGCTGACGCGCCGCCGCTGGTCAGGATCACATCGACCTCATGCGCGGCTTGATCCAGTTTTGCGCGCAATGCTTCGCGATCATCCGGCACCTTGCCTAGATCAACTGCCTCATGCCCAAACTGACTGGCCATCGCCAACAGCATCGGACGGTTCGCATCGAAAATCTGACCATCCTTGGCGGGATCACCGGGGTTTACCAACTCACTGCCCGTCGACAAAACACCAACCTTAAGCCGCTCCCGCACAGCAACTTCAGACACCCCCGTTGCCGCCATCAACGCCAATTCCGCCGCGCCAATCCGCTGGCCTTTGGTCAAAATAGTCTCGCCCGCGACCACATCTTCGCCCGCCTGCCGGGTGTTTACACCCGCTTTGATGGGGCCCGAAAACCGAACATACCCCTGATCCACAATCACGTCTTCTTGTAGGATAACCGTATCAACACCATCGGGTAAGACCGCCCCAGTCAGCACACGTATCGCCTGCCCAGCCGCCACAGATTGTGGTGCATCCCCAGCGGCCGCGCGCCCAGAAACCAGCGGTAATTCATGCACACCCGGTTCCCGCCCGCCCGCAAAACCGTATCCATCCACCGCTGTGTTCGGCAGCGGCGGGTTCGCACGTTTGGCGGCGACATCCTGCGTTGCGATGTGTCCCAAAGCCTCGGAAATCGGAATGGATCGTGTCGCAGTTACGGGATGCAAGCGATCCTTCAACAACGCCAAAGCCTCGTCTACCGGGGTCCAATGCACACCCTCTGGCAATGCGAAACAGTCGTTTTTTAACGGTGGAGCTTGTCGTTTCATCAGTGTTTCCTCAAACCCCAATCCAAACATCCAGCCCTCTTGAGGGGCGTCGACATTCAGTATCTCGGCCAAAGTTTCTTTGCGCAATCCAGCAATCTGTCGCGCAACTTCCGCCACCTGCCATGCATCCTTGATCATCCCTTCTGGTGCATCTCGAACTGTAAGGGACGGCCAAATCTCGACAAAAGCGATGGAGGCATCCAGCGGCTCAAACGGCCACACCGCAACCGGAAATTCGCGCCGCAACCGCGCCAAGACCGGCAGACCCATCAAAACCTGACTGCCCACCGCGCCCGCATACGCCAGTTGCCAACAGGTGAAAGCGCCTTTTGCCAATTTTTCGCATTCCCGATCATTTGGAAACGGATTTGCGTAGTCACTTTTGTCGCGCACCAACCCATCATATTCGCGGTTCTGAAACGTCGTTCCCCAAAACGGCCCCTTACCGCCATTTGCACGATTAATTTCAGCCGCAATATCAAAACGGTTATTGCTGCCCGGCGCGTCTTTGATCCGCGACTCGAACCAATCCCAAAGCGCCAGCGGGTCATCACCACCCGTCACCGCACGGCAAAACCCAGACGGATATCCAAACGGAAAATCAAACCCCGCCAACACCCGACGACCCGCGGCCAATTCCGCACGAAACAGATCGGCAAGCCAACTCTCGGCCACCTGACGATTGCGCAGATACACCGGTTCGTCAGCCACCTCGCCCCGGTTCACCCCAACCCAAATTGCGTCTTTTTTCGGTGTTGCACCCCGGTCGTTGCCACCCGACCAATCCACCATAACAATGGTGTCAAACGTGGTCACAGCCCGACCTCGGCCAAGATAAAATCAGCGATGGCGACAGTGTCATTCAGATCAAAAACCAAACGATCGAGATCAAGCGCCACATCACTTGCCACCGCGCGAATGGTCTCATCCCCCGGCGCGATCAATGAGTTCCCAGTTTCGGAACGGTGCGCTTCTACCTTGGGATGGGCATCACGTTTGTAGCCTTCGATCAACACCAGATCGACAGGGCTTAGACGCGCCAGCAGCGCTTCCAAACTGGGTTCATCGGCATCGCGCAATTCATGCATGATCGCGACGCGGTTACGCGAGGACAGCAGCACCTCCGTCGCACCAGCGACCCGGTGCCGATGGCTGTCTTTACCCTCGTGATCCACGTCGAATGAATGATGCGCGTGTTTGACTGTTGAAACGCTGATCCCGCGCCCGGTAATCTCAGTCACGAGCCGTTCCATCAACCCGGTTTTGCCCGCGTTTTTCCAGCCCACGATGCCATAGACCTTCATAACATCTGCTCCGCGCGGGTCAGATCAACGGGTGTGTTCACATTGAAAAACGCGGCCTCATCGGGGAACATCGCCGTGCGCCCGCCATGTTGATCGGTCCATAACACAACCTTACGCAACCCGCCTTGCAACGCCGCGCGCAAATCATCACGCAGCGCCACAGGCCATAGCCCAAAGGTTGGGTGCCGCGCGGTGCCACGTTTTATGTCTGGCGTCGCCGCCAACACCAGCGGATGTGTCATTCCTTCGCTCGCCAGCAGCAATTGCGGGACAAGATCACATGGAAAAAACGGTGTGTCCGCCGCTGCTGTCACAATGGTGCTCGCACCTTTTTCCGCCGCCCAATCCAGCCCCGCCAGCACGCCGGCCAAGGGTCCAACAAACCCGTCAATACTATCGCCCAGAACAGGCAGATCAAATTTGGCAAACCGCGCCGGATCGCCGTTGGCATTCAACGCCAAACCCGCCACCTGCGGCTCCAACCGATCAATCACAGACGACAGCAACGTACCGCCGCGCAACGGCAACAACCCCTTATCGCCGCCGCCCATACGCGTCGCCTGTCCACCAGCAAGGATCACGCCAAGGGGCTGTTTCATACCGATTTCCAGTCACCAAGCTGTGCCACAAAAGCCACCGTATCGGTCCCTTTGGGCAATGCGTCGTCCGGTACGATAAGCCGCGCCGTGGGCAATTCGATCAACGTCGCCGCGTCGATCCGCCGAATGGCCGTGACCAGCGGCCAGCCGATGATACTTTTGATATGGGGGCGCTGCGCGACAATACCATCTGCGCCAATTTGCATCGTTTGCGTACCACCTGTTTGGTTGAAACGCCCGTGAATACCGACCAGCCTGCGGTGCTGACGCCACCAGACTGCCAGCACCATACCAGCACCCAACACCGCCGCGAACAACATTGCGGTCAAGCTCTCCGGCGCGAAGAATGCACGGTTAAAGGCGAAAATGCTGGCAGGAAACAAAACGGCCGCCGCCAAGTTTCGGGCTATCATCCCACCGCGCGATGGCCCACCTTGGATCGGCGTCGTCACAGCCCGGCGGTAAAGGTCCGGCGCTATTTCGAATGTCAGATCATATGTCATACCGCCCCCTTGCGTCCGGATTTGCGCGGCTCATCCGCCACCGCATCAGGGTCCGCATCCCGGATCAGACGGTCCTCGCCGCTCAGGCAAACGAACCTCTTGCCTTTCATCCTCCCGATCAAGGTCAACCCAACTTGGTTTGCAATCTCAACACCCCAGGCAGTAAAGCCGGACCGCGACGCCAGCACCGGGATACCCATCATCGCGGTCTTGATCACCATCTCTGAGGTCAACCGTCCGGTGGTGTAAAGTATCTTGCCTTCCGCCGTCACTCCTTCGGACAGCATCCATCCGGCAATCTTGTCCACAGCATTGTGCCGCCCAACGTCTTCCATATAAACCAACGGCTTATCCCCTTGGCACAGCACCGTGCCATGGATCGCCCCTGCCTCCAGATACAGCGATGGCGTGCGATTGATCTTGGCCGATAGGGTATAAAGCCATGAGGTGCGCACAGGTGTATGTGGCAAGGTCACGCCCTCCAACCCCTCCATCATATCGCCGAAAACCGTGCCAACTGCGCAACCGCTGGTGCGGGTCTTGCGGCGCATTTTGTCTTCGTAGTCCGTGGCCCGTGCAGTACGCACCACAACGGTTTCCAACTCTTCGTCATATTCTACACCGGTGATGTTCTCACCATCGCGCAACATGCCCTGATTGCGCAGAAATCCAAGCGCGAGATAGGCCGGATAGTCGCCAATCGTCATCGCCGTCACAATTTCCTGCGCGTTTAGAAAAATCGTCAGCGGGCGTTCTTCGACCACACGGATTTCGGTCTGCGCTCCGGTGTGATCAATTCCCTGCACCGCTCGCGTCAGCCGCTGCGCACCCGGATCGGGCGCAATCAGATAATCCGACAAATTAGGATCTTGGGCCAATTGTATCCCCTTGATGATGGCGCTACGACTTCACGGGCAATCTAAGGGCAACGCATGGCCATCACCACACCGAAATCCGCCTATCTAAAAGGCATAGGCGACGGGGCACCTTTTATTCTGGTGATTATTCCTTTCGCCACGTTGTTTGGTCTGATCGCCACCGAGGCTGGGCTGAGCGTCTTTGAAACGCTGGCGTTTTCTGTCGTGGTGATCGCAGGTGCCGCACAATTCACCGCGCTGCAGCTGCTGCAAGAAGAGGCACCAACAATTATTGTTCTGGCCTCTGCATTGGCCGTGAACTTGCGAATGGCGATGTATTCGGCGTCGCTGACCCCGTGGATTGGTGGCGCGCCTTTGTGGCAACGTGCACTCGCGGCTTACCTCACTGTTGATCAATCTTACGTAGTATCGATTGCGCAATATGAACGCGCGCCCGACATGACGATCCCACAGCGCATCGCCTATTTCTTTGGTGCGGTCACGCCTGTGGTGCCGCTGTGGTACCTGTTTACCTTTGTCGGTGCATTGCTTGGGGCGCAGGTGCCGGAAACCTGGGCATTGGATTTTGCGATCCCCATCACCTTCTTGGCAATGATCGCGCCGATGTTTCGGACAGTGGCACATGTTGTTGCGGCTTTCGTCGCTGTTGCGGTCAGCCTTGTGGTCGTCGATGTGCCCTACTCACTAGGCCTGATTATCGCAGGGATCGCGGGCATGATTGCTGGCGCACAGGCAGAGCTTTGGACGGAACGACGTGCGGGGCGCATCCAATGATTGATAAAACCACACTCTGGATCGTGATCATCGGGCTGGGCTTGGGCAGTTTTTTCCTGCGCTTTGTCTTTACTGGATTGGTGGGCAACCGCGCGATGCCGCCATGGCTCTTGCGGCATTTACGTTATACCGCCGTGGCAATCCTGCCCGCGCTGGTCGCGCCGCAGGTGTTATGGCCCGCCGCCACGGGAGGGCAGACTGATCCCGCACGATTGGCCGCGGCTTGCGTGACGCTATTGGTTGGTTTGCTAAGCAAGAACGTCATTGCCGCGATCCTTGCGGGTGCGGCAACGCTCTATGGTTTGCTCTATTTACTGTGACGCGATGATCTGCGCCGCGCGCACTGCATCAATCACGTCGCCATCGTCATTTTCATAATATCTGGTGGTTTTCACACCGGGCAAGGCCGCGATCTGTTCCATAAACTTGGCCGGGTAAAATGTTGAGTCTATACCGCCAAACCCATCAATCTGGCGCAAGATACCCGTGGTGGCACTGGCGCAATAGGCGGCCGGTACTGCGCCGTTGCTGGTCACCAGTTGCAAGGCACGCTCAGCCTGTGCTTCGGTCACGGGGATTTCCTGCGACACCACGTGATAGGTGCTGCGCGCATGCGCGGATTTATACGACTGCACCCAATTCGGCGACATCCCATACAGCACATCACCACGCTCAACGACGCGTGGGTCTCGGAATGACCCGGCAGGGTCAAAGATCACAGTTTGTGATCCCTTGACCATCAGCGCGGTATGCCCACCGCTGCC
>JBPOFE010000184.1:0-5734 GCA_051252035.1 Sulfitobacter sp. | reverse complement strand
CCTTGGCGGCAGCCAGTTTTTGATCGGTTTTTTCTGCATAGGCCATTGGGTAAATTCCTTTGTTGGGTGAAGGGTTGGTGGGTAAAATGAGTGACGCTTTAGGGCACCAGCTCGGTGGCATAATCGCTGAGTTCGCCCCATTGTTCCTGGGCGGCCTGAAAATCAAATTGTTTGAGAAAGCCAGCAAAATCGGTTGATACGGAATCCAGATCGCTGAGGATCGCGTTGATTTTCGCTTGCAACGTTCCCCAGCTGTCCATCACCACCTGAAGTGGCGGCATGGTCTGTTTCACGTTGTGATCGACGGCCCCGACAAGGGTTTGGGCCATGACGATTGCGATGGCTTGCGTCGGGGCACTGGTTTCTGTCACCTTGATTGAGATGTTCATGTCCAGCATGACAATGACGTTGCAGGGTGATATGCGGTTTTCGATGTTGATGAAGTTTGATGCATATATCTGCTTGAGCTTTTGAACGTACTGCCGTCCGTCGGTCAGATGCTCTTCTAATGTGGAAATCGCGCCACCCAATGCGTCGACATCTGCCATCAGTTGTTTTGTATAGGTTGCAATTTGCGCTCTGACATTTGCGGCTTGGTCTGCAAACTTCTGGGTGTCCGCAAGAATACATTTCAGCGCATCCGAGACCGCTTGTTTTTGCGCAGCCGTCGGCGCACCCGCTCCGGCGTCATCAAGCACCTTCAAAATTTTGGCGCTTTCGGTTTCAAAGGTTTTGTTAAATCTGATGATCTCAACTGGCAGGCCGGTGGTGACGGCGGGGCAGATCGTATCGAGCCAGGTTTTTGACTGGCTTTGCGCTGCTGACACTGCCGTTTGAATGGGCGCGTACCAAATGGGCATGTCGTCCAGTTTCGGCACCAGTGAAATGCTCGCTTGAGCATAGTCAGAGACTGCTTCGACGGCTGTTCTAGACGTGTCGATATTTGCCGAGGTCAGTCCGACAGATGCTGGATCTACTGAAAATGGGGTACTCATGGAAATCGCCTTTCTGGTTCAAACCGGGTTAGGCGATCGTCACATTACGCACCGGAAAAGACCTGAACGACGTCCGAAATTCATACGAAATTAACTTTCGTGAATTTCGGAAAACTTTCGGAAAACTTTAAGGTGTTTTTGTTTTCAGCCACCTAAGCTGATCAAGCCAGTACATATGCCTGCAAGCAGTCTGGTGGCCTCTCGGCTCGGAGTGGATTGCATTCAAATCTGGCCCATGAACTCTGAGCCGAGAGCAACAAATGATGTAGGGCCCTGAACACGCAATGAACGGAACAGTTTCCCATTCAGTGACGAACAGTCGGATTAAGTTCGGCGCATTTGCTGCGTGTCACCCTATTTCCTACCGTCGCAATTCCGAAAACCCCCGCAGCCGAGGCGGAATGAACGCTGCTATCTTCTTCAACCACAAGGAAAATCTTGCCTCAACCGAGGATTGTACTTACTATTCCAGACAGGGATATGTTGAGGGGCAATATTTGAACAACCCGTTGGAGCGGCAGGCGGCGATAGCCGTGGGGACTGCGGTGTATGCGCTGGACTCAAAACTGCTGACTGACTCAGCGGGGAAGGAAGTATTGCTTCGGCCCAAGTCTTCGCAAGTATTGGCGTATTTGGTATCGCACGCAGGACAATTGGTGTCGCGTGATGAGATTTTCGACACGGTCTGGGCTGGTCTGGAAGTGTCAGATGATAGTTTGACCCAATGTATATCTGGCATCCGCCGCGCGATTGGCGACACGCGCCACAAAATCCTGCAAACGGTTTCCAAGCGTGGCTATATCTTGAACGTTGAAGCTGTGATTAAGCCGATGGCGGATGCGCCGCAGGCCCATTCCGGACCGCTGTCTACTGCCAGCAGGGTTGAGGCGCTTGGCACGGCTTTGGATCGTACCTGCCTGTTTATCGAAACCTCTGAGGAACGCGTGTCTGACCTTGTGGTTCAGATCATTCAAAGCGGTGTGCAGCATGTTGATTTGCAGCAATCTGATACAGGTGTGATGGTTGTGTTTGCTGATACTGACCAGGCGCTGGGTTGCGTGTTTTCGATTCAAGGTCTTGGAGACCATGCCATCGGCATTGCATGTGGCGGCACATCTACGGAACAACAGGCGCGGGCGCTGTCAAAACTCTCAGCCCCGAACGGCATTACCGTTTCGCTTAGTGTGCGGGACGCCGCTCTTTCTGATCCACGCCTACATTTTGAAGACCTTGGTGAGCAATTTTCAGTTCTGGTGGATCGTCAGTTACAAGCGCCCCTGCGTGCCTTTCGGGCCACCCGTGGTCAAACCAACACCCGCTTTGGTATGTTCCGTGGCGATGTGTTGCCGACGCTGGCCATTTTGCCCCTGCGCAATGGCATTGACGGCAGCACGGGTGGCGCGCTTGGATTGCTCTTTGCCAATATCGTGACGCATGAACTTTCGCGTTCGCATGAGGTCAACGTGATCTCGAGCATGTCGACGGCATCGTTTTCAAAAAATGATGTGGGGCTGATCGATGTGCGCCGTCTGTTGAATGCGGATTTTGTTTTGTCGGGCTACTTTACCGAAGCGGCTGGCATGGTGCGGTTTTACTACGAATTTGCGGATGCCCGCACGCAGCGAGTGCTTTGGTCGGACAGTATATCTACAACCCAAGCCGATATTGTGGGCTGTTTTGATGCGTCACATGTGGTTGCCGGGCAAATACGCAAGGCGATCGTTCTGAATGAGACGCTCAAGATACAATCGACGCCACTTCAGAACCTTGAGGCCTACAGCATTCTATATGGGGCTGTTGGCCTGATGCACCGATTGTCACCAGTTGATTTCGAAAAATCCAAGCATCTGCTGACGTCACTTATCGAAAGCTACCGGGATCATCCGACGCCCTTGGCGTGGATGGCACGCTGGCATTTGCTCCGGGTGGTACAGGGCTGGTCAGATGATCCTAATCAGGACAGTGAGCTTGCCTATAGCTGCACCGCGCGCGCTCTTGATATTGATCCCAATCATACGCTGGCCTTGGTCAGTGAGGGGCAGGTTCTGACCCATCTCAAGCGCAAGCTGGATGATGCAGAGCACCGTTATAACACCGCACTTGAGGTCAACCCAAACGATGCGAATGGCCGGATGTTAAAGGCGGCACTTCTTGCCTTTACGGATCGGGGCACCGAGGGCCTTTTAGACGCCAATCGGTCGCTGCAACTATCGCCGCTTGACCCTCATAAGTTTATGAATTTGGTGTTGGCGGCTGGTGTAAATTTAAGTGCTGGCAATGACGAGACCGCCGTTGATTTGGCGCGGGCGTCGTACAGGTTGAACAGAACGCATACCTCAACACTTCGCGTGTTGGCCGTGGCGGAAAAACGATGCGGTAATCTGGCGCGTGCAAAAAAAGCGGTCTCTGAACTTCTGAAACTTCAACCGGGGTTAAGTGTCAGCAATTGGTTGAGCGTGTCGCCGAGCGCTAGTTTTGTAAATGGTCAGGAGTTTGCGTCCGATCTGCGATCTATAGGGGTTCCAGAATAAATTTAACATCAATGTATAATGGGGTTTACTATGTTTCTTCCAAATGGACTTCCGCAAAACTCGTACAATTCTTATAACAGCTATAATAGTTACAACAGCTACAATAGCTATAACTCCTATAATGCAAACAATAGCTATGGCGGCGGCGGTGTTCCTACGCATGCGCTCTTAACCAACCGCGACGGCATCGTGGGCACGCCATTGCAAGACCCGCTAAACATTGCGCCGGGGGTTCCCAATGATGCGCGAAACCTGAAACGCCTGTCCCCGCGTGTCCGCGCTAGCATTTTCGATTTTGCCCTTAAATCCAATATTGAAATGACATTCGAGGCGGGTGCCTGTCCGACTGCCAAACTTTGGCGGCGCACCCCTTCCACTGGCAACCAACCCGGTGGCGAGTATCAGGAATTGGTGTCACTTACTGCGCCGTCAATGGATCAGCTTAAGCAACAGCTTAAGTTCCTTTATGGCTATGCCAATATCCGGCAGGACCGTGCCGCCGAAATTGGGTCGCAGGTCAATGTGCTGACGCCTTTCTATGCTACGATTAGCTTTCTTGATCCCTCGCGCACACCGCATACGCTGGAGTTTCTGGATGTCGCCCTGCGGTTCTGTGTCTATGCGGAAATGCAGATGAAATATGCGCTGGCGGTCAAACGACCGATTGAAATGTCGCCACAAATCCAGCCGATGATTCAAACCCCAACCCATGGGTCTTTGCCAAGCGGCCATGCCACGGAAAGTTTCCTGATCGCGCGATTGATCTTGGAAATCATGCGCGCCTCTAACGCGCCGCAATACGAAAATGCAGGTAAGAAAGGCGATCACTGGGGTGAGATGCTGATGCGGCAGGCCGCGCGGATATCGACCAACCGGACCGTTGCGGGTGTGCATTACCCTGTTGACAGTGTTGCGGGTGCCATTTTGGGACTGACCCTTGCCGATTTGGTGACATCGCTCAGCGAAGGGGATAAAAATTGGACATCTGCGACCTTTGACGGATCCTGCTTTGACGCAAAGGAAGATTTCGACTGGCATCAACTTTACAAGGCCAGCGACAACACGCAGGAACCGGAATCCAAGCATGGCAACGATGTCTGGGCCACCGCCACCCTCCACAAAACCAAGACAAAGGCGGACCCGGCACTTGCGTGGCTTTGGAAACGCGCTGTCAGGGAATGGAACGATCTAAACGTTTCTAACGCTGATCTGGAGGCCTGATATGGCCGCCCCGGATAAGAATACCCCTCTGTCAGATGTGAAAAGCCATCTAACGGATTTTCGTCTGGCGCTTGATGATGATGCGACACAATGGTGGTCGGCATTGCTAACCCTGCAACGGGGGGGCGATGGGATCAGTATTGATGAATTTGTCGCCATGTTGAGCTCTGACATGATCGCCAATCTGGTTGTCCCGGTTGCTTATACGACGACCGACCGTGCGCAAAATCATAATCGGAACTTTGTCACTGTGATCGCACGCAAAGGCGTACTTGACGCGTTGAACCAAAGTGCGACTTATGAGGTTGTGACCAACATTGATCTGGGAACTCACGTGGATACGGATCACATTGATTTTGATGCAGTGCCGCAAGAAACCCCTGTGAATAAAACCGAAATTCCAGCGGACTCGGTGATCATGGCGGTCATTGATGATGGCATTGCGGTAGCACATGATTTGTTTTGCGATGCACAAACGTCCAGCCGTGTGTTGCATGCCGAGCTGTTTGCTGTGGAACCCGATCCGTTGGCACAAAACGCAACTTATGGTCGCCAGCTTGGGAAAAGCGACATTGATGCGTTGTTGAGCCAGTATAGTGTCGATGGTATTTTGGACGAGGCCGCGTTTTACAAAGCGACCGGGCAGATCAACTATTTCAATTCAAACTACGATCCGGTTTCTCAGCGACATTCGCATGGCACCCACGTCACGGCATTGGCAGCGGGATATCCGACCCATAAGGGTGTTCAGAACCGCCCGATCATCTGTGCCGCACTTCCCCCAGCCGTCACGCGTGACGTCACGGGGCAAAGCTTGCTGCCCAGTCTGGCTTTGGCGCTGCAATCGCTCAGCAATGTGGCGCAACAGTATCAGCTTGACGGAAGTGCCGAATTGGCACCGGTTGTGATGAATTTTTCATATGGCAATACATCCGGGCCGCATGACGGCACAGACGAAACCAGCAACCTGTTGGAGTGGTATGGTGC
>JBPOFE010000183.1:0-5764 GCA_051252035.1 Sulfitobacter sp. | reverse complement strand
GTAAAAATCAATTTCGTCAACAGTATCGGCGCATTCAACGCAGCCGTGGGGTTGGACCCTGATATCATAACCTGTTCATGGGGTTCATCACAGCGCAACGGACCTTTGTCCGCGGCCAATGTCGCCCTTGCCAATGCAATCGCTGCTGCTGTCGCATCGGGCATCGTGGTTGTGTTCAGCGCAGGTAATGGCCACTGGGGTTTCCCCGGTCAGCATCCAGACGTGATTTCGGCAGGCGGTGTATATCTTGATGAGAACAACAACTTGAGGGCATCCGATTATGCCTCGGGTTTTGCATCAAACATCTACCCCGGACGCCGGGTGCCGGACTTGAGCGGCGTTGTCGGCATGCGTCCAAAAGCGATGAACATAATGTTGCCGGTGGAACCAAGCGATTCCATCGACAGAGGTCAAGCGGGTGGGACACATCCAAACGGCGATGAAACTGCGACGAATGATGGATGGGCCTGTTTTTCAGGGACATCCGCGGCAGCCCCTCAACTCGCTGGCGTCGCCGCGCTTTTGAAACAAGCCTGTTCAAGGCTGACGCCTGCGGAAATCCGTCAGATCATGATGGATACTGCCAAGGATGTGACCGCGGGGCGGTGCCATCCAAATCAAAACAATCCAGCGACGACGGGGCCTGATCTGGCGACGGGTCATGGGCTTGTCGATGCGCATCGCGCCACGCTTCTTGCGCGCCTGCGCTGTCGTACAATTGGTCCGATTCAACCGATAGGGCCCATTCGCCCGATCCAGCCGGTGCAACCGATCCGACCCATTCGTCCGATCCAGCCCATTCGGCCGATCCAGCCGGTGCAACCGATCCGTCCAATCCGACCCATTCGGCCAATTGGACCTGTTGTAGGCACGGATGGCAACGGTGAAACCGCGCAGTCAGACGTGCAGGGAGCTGATCAGACTGAAGAAGGTATGGCACTTACTGAAGAAGAGCTTGATGCAATCGAAGATCTGATGGTGTCAGGCAAAGCTGACCCAAGCAGCCTCTGAAAATTTTGCCCCGAAGACATCGAATGTCTTCGGGGCAATAGTGCAATGCGTATTCTCTTACTCTCCATGCCGTTTGGAGCGGTTGATCGGCCAGCGCTTGGTCTGAGCCTGCTAAAAGCAGAGCTTGCCGAGGCGGGGCATGAGGCCAATGTTGCCTACCCGTTTGAGCATTTGATCAATCGGGTTGGCTTGGAAAATTACAAATGGGCCACGGATGACGTTCCTTATACAACTTTCGTCGGTGATTGGTGTTTTACCTCGGCACTTTATGGTCCTGATGACGCGCGTGATCGGGGGTATCTGACAAAAATTCTACTTGATGAATGGCAGATGAAAAAAACCGATATTCATCGGCTGTTCGCTATTCGTAAACAAATTCCGGGGTTTCTTGATGATCTGATCAACGCTTTTGATTGGTCGGCGTATGATCTTATCGGTTTCACATCGACTTTTGTTCAGAACATTGCATCATTGGCATTCGCGAAAAAGTTAAAGTCAGAATACCCACATTTGAAAATCGTGTTTGGCGGCGCCAATTGGGAAGATGTCATGGGCGAAGCCCTATTTGACAGTTTTCCCTTCGTAGATTTTGTGTGTCGGGGTGAAGCTGACAAGAGTTTTCCTGCTCTTGCCACCGCAATTGAGACAAACGGCGATTTCTCGGCAATTGCAGGATTGCTGTACCGAGGTGGACGCGGTGCGGCGCAGATGCAGATTGAAGTGATGGACGCACTGCCTTACCCCGATATGTCAGACTATTTTACCATGCTGGACCGCAATCGTTTTGATGTGGTGCCAACGATGCTGATGGAAACATCGCGTGGCTGCTGGTGGGGCGCAAAACACCATTGCACGTTTTGTGGGTTGAATGGGCAAGGGATGGCTTTCCGTTCAAAATCGGCGAAACGCGCCTTGGCTGAGATTGAAACCTTAAGCGCGGGCAATGAATGTCATCTCCTCTTTATGGTCGATAATATTCTCGATATGGCCTATTTCAGCGATCTTATCCCAGCCTTGGCAGAGCGAACCAATGGCCCGGCCATCTTCTATGAAACCAAGGCCAATCTTAGCCGTGATCAGGTACGATTGCTTGCAAAGGCCAAGGTGACGACGATCCAACCGGGTATCGAAAGCCTATCCAACAGATTGCTCAAGTTGATGCGCAAGGGAACAAGCGGTTTGCGAAATGTTCAGCTTTTGAAGTGGTGTCGCGAATTAGGGGTGAGGGTAGAATGGAACATATTATACGGATTCCCCGGCGAAACCGATGCGGATTACGAAGAAATGCTGGCGCTCATGAGCCACCTTACGCATCTGCAAGCACCTTCAGGGTCTGGTCCTGTTCGGTTTGATCGGTTTTCGCCCTATCACAATACACCTGAGGCTTTTGGCTTGAATAACATGCAAGCGTTGCCCGTATTTGAATATCTTTACCCAAATGCCAAACATCGGTTGAATGACATCGCATGCTATTTCGAAGCGCAGGACAAAGCACCTGTCGCATCGCCCGACACGGTATCTCAGCTACTTACCGCGATTGAAGCATGGAAAGCAGCAGATGTCGGCACTTTGAGGGCTCATGATGATGGCACAAATTTAGAGATTTCTGATACGCGGGCGAACCGGATGGCGCAGTATCGGTTTCAAAATGCAGATCGGGCGATATACCTTCTGTGCGATCAGATCAGCACGCCCGCGAAACTTGCCGGGGAACTGGCGGATATTGGCTTTGGCAGCTATGCTAAAGCAGACATTGTTGCTTTTCTCGAACAACTTGTTGATGCTAGCCTGATGATCAAATCTGCAGACCAATATCTGGCGTTGGGTCTGTATGATAAATTTCCGCATCAGTGGAAAAATACGCAGCCAAAAGAATTAGTTGCAGGAGAATAAAGGGTGGTGTGTTCCATGGCAGAACTAGTGACAGCAGTGGTTTTACTCAATAATGGCGTTGATGTTTCCAAATCTGAACGCGCCTTTGAGGCGCTTGGATTTGAGGCAGAACCCGTGATCGGCGGGTCGCTCTTGATCAGTGGCAGCGTCGAGCTTTTTGAAAACAAATTTGGTGTGACCATTCGCAATGAGGCGACGGGTCACTTTGTTGAAGGCAGCCAAGACGTCAGCCGTGCCTTTGCAAAAGAGAGTTTCCCTGAGGGCGTGCGTGATCTGGTAAATGCGATTGAATTTGAAGCCCCGCCAGATTTTGGCCCTTCGGATTTTTAGGCCATGGCACGCGCTGCATTGATTGCAAATGGTGGGGCGATGGTTGTGAAAGACCTGATCTCAACCGAGTGGTTTTCAGCGCTTTGTGCAGAAGGATTGGTCTCAAGGGCTGTTGCGACCGAGCAGCGAAAAGACGTTTCCGATGCAGGTGGCTGGCGAAGTGGAAATCCGTCGCGGTTTCTCGCAACTGCGATCGGCGGTGAGATTCAAAGTGAGCTTTATGCAGATGCCTCACTTGCTGAGCGTCTTGGCGCATTGTCTGGAACGAAATTGAAGCCAACAGGCACCGAAGGCAGCTATTCATACTATGATCGCCCCGGTCACTACCTTGGTTTACATCGGGATATCAGAACCTGTGATCTGACGTTGATTACCTGCCTTGAGAAAACGGAAAGCGTCGCGGCTTCTGGCGCGCTTCGGCTGTATCCTAAATCAGCTGGTGCCAGTCTTGAAAGTATCACGAAAGAAACGCCGCGTGTGGATTTTAATCTGCAAGCCACTGATTCCATAGTTCTATTAGGTGGTGTCGTGCCCCACGAAGTTCTGCCTGCAGCGCGGGGGTTTTCAAGAAGTGTCAGCGTTCTGTGCTTTGAAATGATATAGCGGTGTGTCTAATTTTGCCAAAACTGTGTTATTTAAAATGATATTTGTAGACGAGCGGACAGTGCGCCAAGGTTTCGCTGGTATTTAGTATTCTCTTTCCTAGAATTATTTTCTTTTCAAATTGACGCTAAAACTATAGCCTTTTGATAGTATGTATTAGAGACCATTCTATTTTTATTGCCCCTTTTGACGCCTGTATGGAAAAGATTTTTTAGATGAATATTTCTATTTTTCGGACGGCGATGTTCGCTTGTATCACTTTGATAGCTTGCTCTCCCACTGAATCGAAACTCGAAGCCTTCGGAAAAGCGTCTGACGCTGCTGTGTCTTTGGTGGCCATACCAGCGCAATTGAGCGGTTCAACGTTATCTGACGCTGAGGTTAATCGAAATCACTGCCGTTATGTGCGGGGCAATAAATACGAGCTCGCTGCAACGCCTTCGCAGAAACCATCAAAACTTGTTTTGCAGCAGGCCAACGTTGCAAAAGCACTTTCCGCCTATAGTAAGGCTTTGGCTGGCGCGTTGAGTTCTGAAGAAGAAAAAGCACTTCGCGAGGCAGGCGCTGGTCTTGCGGGTGAGCTGGGCACCACCGCCACGACGCTTGGTGCGTCGCCAAAGGTGCCTGAAATACTCAACCTATTGACCAGTGCAATCTTGAGAATTGATGCGAACCGCAGATTGGCGGATATCAAAGCCGAAATGGACACGGTCTTGCCCTATCTGATTGTGTTAGAAACGCGCCTGCGAGAAGACGCCAAAACCGTGGATGCAGAAATGGAACGCCGCATCCTTGATTGGGAACGCCAAGCCCGGTGCGTCCTGTCAGTAAGCCACCGCAACGATCCGACTACCCGTGCGCTTTTTCTTGAATTCGATGAAACCAAACGCAAACTTGAGGCCGATCGTCGCAAGGCCAGCAAGGCGGCGGATGGTGTCGCAAAGCTGATTGAGGCGCATTTTGTTGTGCTCGGTGACAAAGGTACGCTCGAAGAAGGGCTGGATATCCTCAATGGGTTTATAGGCCAAATCGAGGCCATCAAAGACGCATAAGACAAAAGGGATTTTACCATGGCCAAGATCAGCGCCGCGAAGAAAACGATCATTAATGCCTTCAACATGTTGCTGAATATTCGAGATCAGACATCTGGACTGACTGCTGCGCAGAAGTCAGATATATCAACAGCTCTGAGTGCGTTGAAATTAGAATATGTGGCATTGTCAGGTGTGGACCCGAATGCGACCTATAGCGAGATCACGCATGCACTGACGACGGCAAAGACCAACCTCGAAAGTATACGGAAACAGCGTAACCAGCTAAAGAACACTTTGACGAGTGTTCAAAAGATTTGGGGCTCTATGAATGCGGTGATTGGATTGATCACTTAAGCACGCCGCCTTTTTTATGCAGACTTGTTTCCTCTCTTCAAGACGCGGATCAAACAATAGTACTGGTCGAGCGGGTTTAATCTCTAAAAAATCCCACGTTTGGCAGGCTGCGATATACCTTTGATATCTTTTTAAGATTTTGCCCATGGTTCGCTTGCGGGAGTTTGCGCCGCGTCCTAGTCTTGGTCAGGTCGGGGGGATGTATTGAAATTCATTATTCAAATTTTTTGCTGGCTTGCATTGGCTTTGTTGCCGTCTGTCGTGGCGGCGCAGGTTTGGGGGCCTGTGGCTGCGCAATACGGGCCGGGATTCGGAATTTGTACCAATAGTGCTGGTGCGCAGAATTGTTTGATCCTGCGCTGTGATGCCGAAGATGGTTTGCAATTCAACTTCGTTGGCCCGGCCGTGACCGCGCAACGCACGACGGGTATCATGCGGGTCGATGCGGGCAAGCCCGAAACCATATCGTGGCGCGCATCCGGCAGGCCAAGTGAATTGCAATATAACCATGCAGCTTTCGATCATGGGGATCTGTTGTT
>JBPOFE010000182.1:0-5838 GCA_051252035.1 Sulfitobacter sp. | reverse complement strand
GGGATATTGGCAAAGGTAAAGATCGCCTTGCGCACGGCATTGGCAAAGCCCTGATCGGTCTCATCCAACCCCGTCAGTACATCATCGCGGGTCAGCGTTGTTGAGGAATTCAATATCGCGCCAACCCGTTCCACAGGATCGCTGTCAAAGGCGCGGGTCGGTTGGGCGTCAAGCTGACTGGCTAGTGATAGCCCGATCCGATCGACCGCATCAGGCGTGACCGCGCCAGTAAGCGATACCGCGTAGGTGATGCGCCGCGCTTGCGGGCCGGGCAGGCGCCCCAACAGATCAGCGGCCAACCCCACCGGCAGCTTTGACAACATCACAGCAGCGACTTCGACGCTTTCATGCTCCAGCACGGGCAGTAATTGTTCGGGGGTTAGCTCTTTGAGCCGCATCCAAGGATCCCCTGCTTGCCGCACGCCAGCCTCTTTGCGCAGGCGGGCCGCAGTCTGGCGGCTGATCTTACCATCTAAGGCGTCGAGCGCCCCAGCGATACCGCTCGGAAACGATAACCCGATGCGTTCCACCTCATCCGAGAATTCAGCGACGACGGCGGCCAATGTATCGCGGTCCACCATGCGCATATTGCCCATCTGGTGCGTCAGGTTGGCTTGTAATTCATCCGGCAAATCCTCAAGCGGGATATCTGCCCCCTTGCTGAGCAGTAAACGCACAACAATCGCCGCCTTAGCCCGACGGCTGAGCGAAACAGGCGCGCCGCCGCCCAAGGAGGTGGACGGCGGCGCGAATTTACCCATTGGCACCATGTCGTTCATGCTCTGACCCCTCTGACTGAGGGGGCATTAATGGCAGGCAATGGTGAAGAAAGGTTTAGTAGGTGTAGGTTTTGCCCGTCGCAATTGCGGTGCGCAAGGACGCCTCAGCCCAAGTGCCAGCGCCGCCGTGGTCACGAATGGCACGCAATTGCACCAGCGCTTGCGTGATGTTGCCCTGCTCGACCAGCCCTTGTCCCATATAGGAACGTGCAAGGATGTTCGCCGGGTTAGCCGACAGTGCCATCGTATAATAACCCATCGCGACATCCGAATGGCCCATCTTACGATTGGTGAACCCCAAATAGGTCAATGTGCGATCATCATCCTGAGGCATTGCGGCCAGCACGGTCTGAGCATCGGTATATCGTCCGGCATGGGCCAATTCGCGCACAGTTTCATAAAGCGTATCTGTATCAAGATTGCTTTCTTCCGCCGCCACGCATTTTTTAGATTTTTTATCAAATACTTGGCCGTCTTCACACTTGGGTTTGGCGGGGGTGCTGCTTTCGCCACCCGCTGCCAAAAGGCTTGTGGGCAACGCGAGGGTTAAAGCCGTCGCAAGCAAAATTCGCATGTGTTTACTCCAAATGATCAACCAATTGTTGATAAAATAGTAGCATGATCACGCCCTTGGTAAAGAGGCGCGATGCGATGGTTGGTCACGTTTGCGTTTACCTCAGGTCGTGGCGTCCGCGACGCAGGTGCCAGTGTTGGCATCAAAACTGCTGCCTGCTGCGCAAGACATTGCTTGTTTGCCGTGGCTACATCCCGATGCGAGTGACAACGTGGGGGCAAGGGTCAAGGCCAGCGCCACGCATGCAATTCTTAGTTTCATTACATTACTCCTTTGATGTGCATAAGGGGATTTATACAGGCAATCCCCCCATTCTCAAAGTCATTCGTCACCAAACACCCGTTTGAATATCGTGTCGACATGTTTGGTGTGGTAACCCATGTCGAATTTCTCTTCGATCTCATCGGCGCTCAATGCGGCCAAAACCTCTTTGTCGGCCAAGAGTTCAGTTTTGAAATCTGCGCCGTTTTCCCAAACCTTCATCGCGTTGCGCTGAACCAGCTTATAGCTGTCCTCGCGGCTGACGCCCGCTTGGGTGAGGGCCAGCAAAACCCGCTGTGACATTACAAGACCGCTGAATTTATTCATATTCGCCAACATGTTGTCAGGGTAGATCAGCATCTTGTCGATCACGCCAGTCAGGCGGTGCAGGGCGAAATCCAAAGTGATTGTGGTATCGGGGCCGATGGCGCGTTCAACGGAGGAATGCGAGATATCGCGTTCATGCCAAAGCGTTACGTTTTCCATCGCTGGGATCACGGCCATACGAATGGTCCGCGCCAACCCGGTCAGGTTTTCGGTCAGCACCGGGTTTTTCTTGTGCGGCATCGCGGAGGAACCTTTTTGCCCGGCTGAGAAAAACTCAGCACCTTCCAGCACTTCAGTGCGCTGCATATGGCGGACTTCTGTGGCGATGTTCTCGATAGAAGAGGCCACCACACCGAGTGCTGCAAAGAATGCCGCATGGCGGTCGCGCGGGATAACTTGCGTGCTGATCGGTTCGGGGGATAATCCCAGCTTGGCGCAGACGTGTTCTTCTACCGCGGGATCAATATTGGCGAATGTCCCAACCGCACCGGAAATCGCCCCGGTTGAGATTTCCTCGCGCGCGGTTTTTAGACGGCGCATGTTGCGGTCCATTTCGGCATAGAACCGCGCGAATGTCAGACCCATTGTGGTGGGCTCCGCATGAATGCCATGGCTGCGCCCGACGCGCAGGGTGTCTTTATGCTCAATAGCGCGACGCTTCAGCGCGGCGAGCAGCAATTCCATATCCGCAATAAGAATGTCGGCTGCGCGCACCAGTTGCACGTTGAAACAGGTATCCAGCACGTCCGATGATGTCATACCCTGATGCACAAAACGGGCCTCGTCCGACCCGACATGTTCTGCCAGATGGGTCAGAAATGCGATGACATCGTGTTTTGTAACCGCCTCGATTTCATCAATCCGGGCCACGTCAAACTGCACATCTTTGGCTTTCCAGACCGCATCGGCATTGGCACGCGGGATCACCCCCAGATCGGCCATCGCGTCACAGGCGTGTGCTTCAATCTCGTACCAGATGCGGAATTTTGTTTCCGGGGACCAGATGGCAACCATATCAGGACGGGAATAGCGGGGGATCATGTGGATACACCTTTTTGTGACTGTTTGAGCAGATGAGCGCGGCATAGACTGATGGATAGGCAAGAACAAGTCAGGAGCTGCCCATGCGTCACTTCATTCTTTCAATTGCGATGATATGTGCCTTGCCTGCGCTTGCGGATGAACCAAAGTGGGTGCCGATGAACGGTGATGAAATTCGTGCGGCATTGACCGATCGTGTGCTGAGCTATGGCACCAGCTGGCAAGACTTTCGCGCCAGCGGTCGGACGTTGTACAATGCAGGGGCAGATTCATGGGGCTATTGGCGCGTGCAGGACAATCAATATTGCAGTCAGTGGCCGCCCTCTGACCTCTGGGCATGTTACAAGATTGACAGCAATGGCGAAACGCTACGCTTTATCGGCGAGAGCGGTGATGTGACGGAGGCCACCTATAAACACTAACGGCGTGGTTACTTCACGCGCAGAGCATTCAATGTCGCGCCATTCCGGCAGTAATCCGGGGCGCGGTCGATGTGATCGTGGTCGCGCTGCAATTTTGCGCATCCGTCCTGATCACAGCACCCGGTGCAGCGTAGAACCATCGACCGATATTCCTTGGCCGCCAGTTCAGGATCAGCCAGAACCCGTGAACCGAGATCAACATCCATACGTTCGCTCAGCCCAAACATCAGGTCCGCGCTTTTGTCGATCTTTGAAAAAAATGCCATTGGTCGCCCTCCTTCGCAGCCAGATTGACCGCTAACACCTAGGATTTTGCCTCGAATTCGTCCGGGAATCCTTGATCTTGATCAAATAGGGTGTGAATTTTGGCGGGTTTAGGCGATTATTCTGGCGTATCAACCAATTCAGTCAACACCTCTGAAGATCGCTCAAGCGTGCGATGTACGGGGCATTTATCGGCAATTTCTAGCAAGCGCTGGCGTTGGTCGTCTGTCAGGTCACCGCTTAATTTGATCCGTCTGCGCCATGTATCGATCTTGTCACCGCTGCCGGTTTCGGCGTCCTGCGCATGGACTTTGTCATGGCAGATATCGACGCTTACGTGCGTTAATGGCCATTTCTTACGCCTTGCATACATGCGGATTGTCATTGAGGTGCAAGCCCCGAGACCAGCGGACAAAAATCCATAAGGCGTCATGCCGCGATTGGTGCCACCATAGGCCGCAGGTTCATCCGCCAAAGCGTGGTGATTGGGGCCGGATATGACGTCTTGCAAAAACCCATCCGGGTCTGCCTCTGAAACGCGCACGATGCCTTCGGGCGCACCGGGCGGCGGGGCTGGCGGCTTGAGTGGCAGATAGCGCCCCGCCCAAGTCGCAATCACTTCCGCGGCATATTCAGCATCTGCCGCACGGGTGATCAGATGGTCGGCATCATCCAATGTGACAAAGCTCTTGGGATGTTTGGCAGCGAGAAAAATTTCGCTGGCATTGTCGATACTCACAATAGCGTCTCGCGGGGCATGGAGCACCAGCAGGGCTGCTTTGAGGGTGCTAATCGCCGGCGTTAATTCACCCTTGGCCACATCTTCAATAAAACCCTTGCCGATGTTAAAGGGCCGCCCACCGAGACTGACCTCGGCGATACCTTTGGCGATAATCTCCGGTAGGGCATCGGCGAAATTATGGGTCACATGCTCAGGGTCAAAAGGCGCGCCTAAAGTGGCGACCGCCTTGATCTGGTCGATCTGGCTCGCGGCCTTGAGTACCGCTGCACCGCCCAGCGAATGACCGATGAGCAACGACGGCGGCATGCCAGCGTTGTCCAAGTATCTACACGCAGCAATCAAGTCATCGACATTCGACGTAAAAGACGTATTGGCAAATTCACCTTCTGAATGGCCAAGCCCGGTAAAGTCAAACCGCAACACGGCAATGCCCATGCCCGCCAACCGCGCTGCAATGCGCCGTGCGGCGGGGATGTCTTTGCCGCAGGTAAAGCAATGCGCAAACAACGCTGTCGCCAAATGTGGGCTGTCAGGCATATCCAACCGTGCCGCCAGCGTGCCGCCATCATGGCCGGGAAATGTGATGCGTTTTGTGGGCATGGGTGGCTCCTGTAGGTGTTGTCAGAGGGTGGGGTATCGAACACATAGGTGCAAGGTCTGTGACAGCCGCCTCACGCTGGCGTGACGCGATCTGCGCACTTGTGATCTTTGGCCAACATGGGTTTGCGTGTTCAGGATGTGCGCTGTAGCACTTATGAGACCGCAGCTAAAGAAAGCAGACCCCATGGCCGACGCTCCCAAACCCCGCCTGCATCCCGCGACCATTGCCGCGCAGGCCGCCGGATCAATTGATGAGGCAAGCGGTGGCGTTGTCCCGACGGTGCAGTTTTCCACGACTTATGTGCGTGATGCCGACTATCAATTGGGCGCGGCGGGTAACGTCTATCTGCGCTATCACAATGAAAATGTACGAACCGCCGAGCGGGTGCTGAGCGCTTTGGAAGCGGCGTCCGAGACCTTGCTGTTCCCCTCCGGCATGGCCGCAATAGCCGCGGTGTTCCGCACGGTGCCGACGGGTGGAACGGTGCTGGTGCAAAGCCAGATTTACTGGGGCACCACAAAATGGATACGCGATTTCTGCGCCCGGAGACAGATATCATTGCATGAAGTCGAAGCGTCGGATTTAGACGCGTTTACAAAGGCTTGCGAAAGCCATCACCCCAATTTGGCATGGGTGGAGACCCCGTCAAATCCATGGTTGCGGATCACGGATATCGCGGCGACTGCCAAGGCCGCGCATGCAGTTGGTGCAAAATTGATCGTCGACAGCACCGCCGCGTCCCCGGTGTTGAGCCAACCGCTGTCGCATGGCGCAGACATTGTGATGCATTCGGCGACCAAGGGCATCAACGGTCATTCCGACGTGTT
>JBPOFE010000181.1:0-5844 GCA_051252035.1 Sulfitobacter sp. | reverse complement strand
GACCGCCAGCTTTCGTCCATTTTGGCGTGGATGATGATGCTCTTTTTCTTAAGGATTTCCGCATGTGGGTGATCGGCATCAAAGGGCTTTGGCACCCGTTTGAGCGGCGCGCCGCCCCAATCGGACCACTCCATCCCGGTCTGTGCAATCGCCTCAACCAATTGGTCGCCCCACTGATCCACAAACGCGCGAAACCGGGTCAGTGTCGGTCCTTTAAGCCCCATCACACCGAACCCAACCGTCATGTCGCCGGGTTCGGAGCCGAAAAAGAACGCAGGTGCAAAAGGGTTATCACCGGGTTGTTTCCAGATCATATGCAGATGCGCGTTCAGCGGTGTCTTGTCTTTGGAAAACCGCACATCACGGTAGATGCGGAACAGCTTTGACACATAAGTCTGACCGGAAATGCGGCTGAAATCCTCGGCCAGCACCTCGCCCAGAAACTCGGCTGGTTTCTTAATATTCTCGTTGTAATGGTCCTTGCGTGGATTGAACCAATCTTTGGAATTGTTGTTGCGCAACTCGGCAAAGAACGCATTGCTGTCGTCAATCAGTTGGGTGAATCCATCGGTGGTCATATCGCTAAGCTCCCGACCACCAATCTAGCCGAAATGCCCCATCACGCCATCGGAAACTTTTCCAGACTGTTCAGAATGGGGCAATCGGGCCGATCATCCCCGGCGCATTCGCGCATCAGATGCGATAACGTATCGCGAATATCTTGCAGGTCCGCGATCTTTTGCTCGATCTGCGCCAGATGCTCCTGCGCAATCGCACGGACATCGGAACTGGCCCGGTCCTGATCGTTCCACAGCGCCAAAAGCGCGCGGCAATCTTCGATGGTGAACCCCAAGGCGCGGGCACGGCCCAGAAACGCCAGCTTGTGCATGTCTTGATCGCGAAAGCTGCGATAGCCGTTGGTGTCGCGCAGCGGTTTCACCAATCCGATGTCTTCATAATAGCGGATGGTCTTGGGTGGCAGGCCCGCCTTTTTCGCTACGTCGCCAATGTTCATCCGATACCTCCTATTCCGCAGCGGCTGTTACAAAACCACCGCTTGCCGGGGCGTTGGCGAGACCTTCCGCAGCCATCGGGGCAATCCAGCGCAGGCGCAGCGCGTTGGACAACACAAACACACTCGACAGCGCCATCGCCCCGGCGGCAAGCGCAGGGGACAAGAGCCATCCAAACACCGGATAGAACACGCCCGCCGCCACCGGGATCAACAAGGCATTATAGCCAAACGCCCAGAACAGGTTTTGCCGGATATTTCGCATCGTGCGTTTGCTGATATGCAGGGCGTTCACGACCCCGTTCAGGTCGCCGGACATCAGCACAACATCCGCTGCCTCAATCGCCACATCAGTTCCGGTGCCAATCGCAATGCCGACATCCGCACTGGCCAAGGCAGGTGCATCATTGATGCCATCCCCGACAAACGCGAGGTTTTGGCCATTGCTTTTCAGCTTTTCAATCGCCGTCAACTTGCCTTGCGGAAGGACCTCGGCCACAACAGTATCAATCCCCAAACGGGCTGCGATTGCATTGGCCGTATCACGATTGTCACCTGTGATCATCGCGACCTTCAGGCCCAGATCATGCAGTGCCGCAATCGCTTGGGCCGTGGTCGGCTTGATCGGGTCAGACACCGCAATCACCGCCGCCAAGCGCCCGTCAATCGCAGCATAAAGCGGGGTTTTGCCCGCCTGCCCCAACTGTTCGCCAATGCCCCTTACCGCGTCCATCCCGATGCCCTCGCGGGTCATCAACCGATCCGCACCGATCAATACCTTGCGGCCCTCAACTGTGGCGCTGACCCCATATCCAGTGAGAGAGTTGAAATCCTCGACCCCCGCCAAATTCAGCTCCGCCTGCGCAGCACGGCGCACAATGGCTTGGGCAATCGGATGCTCTGACTTATCCTCAACCGAGGCGACAAGGCGCAACACGTCGGCCTCCTCAAAACCCTCTGTGATTGTCAGGTCCGTCAATTCTGGCCGCCCTTCAGTCAAGGTTCCAGTCTTGTCCACGGCGATGATCTTGACGTCGCTCAACCCCTGCAAGGCGTCGCCTTGCCGGAACAACACGCCAAGTTCGGCGGCGCGCCCGGTGCCAACCATGATGGATGTTGGCGTGGCCAATCCCATCGCACAAGGACAGGCGATGATCAGAACCGCCACCGCCGCGACCAAAGCCAAGCTGAGCGCGGGGTCTGGACCCACCAGCAGCCATGTCAGAAACGTCAGCACCGCCGCCCCCATGACCGCAGGCACAAACCATAGCGTGATGCGGTTAACCAGGTTTTGGATCGGCAGTTTCGCCCCCTGCGCCGCTTCAACCATGCGAATAATCTGCGCCAGCATGGTGTCACCACCCACCGCTGTTGCACGAAAGGTCAATGTACCATTCCCATTAATCGTACCGCCAACAACTTGCGTATCCTCGGTCTTTTCAACCGGGATCGGTTCGCCTGTGATCATGCTTTCATCAACATAAGATGCGCCTTGAACAACCACGCCATCGACCGCGAGTTTTTCACCGGGGCGCACCTGAATCAGATCACCGGGCACAATATCATCCACGGCCATTTCGACGGCTTGTCCGTTCCGTTCCACCAGTGCAGACGTAGCGCGAAGCCCTACAAGTTTACGGATTGCTTGACCCGTCCGCCCCTTGGCACACGCCTCAAGGAACCTGCCCAAAAGAATCAGGGTCACGATCACCGCAGCCGCCTCAAAATAGACCACGCGCGTGCCTTCGGGCAGCAGCGACGGGGCAAACAGTGCCAGCGTGGAAAACCCCCAAGCCGCCACCGACCCAAGCGCCACCAGCGAATTCATGTCAGGCGCGCCTTTGAACAGCGCGGGAAAACCCTTGAGGTAAAACTGCCGTCCCGGCCATGCCATCACGATGCTGGTCAGCACGAATTGCAAGGTCCAGCTGAGTTGCATGCCGAGCGTATTCATCACCCAATGGTGCATCGCAGGAATCGCATGACTGCCCATTTCGAGGACAAACACCGGGGCGGTCAGCAGCGCGGCAAGCAGCGTCATCTGTTTGAGGTGCACCGCTTCCTTGGCTTTTCGATCATCCGTTGCGTCGGCATTATCCTGATCCGCAATCACGCTGGCCGGATAGCCCGCGTCGGTGGCGATCTTTGCAAGTGTCGTCGCAGGCACACCGATGGACCGCACCGTCGCCTCTTCCTTTGCGAGGTTCACCGCAACCGACACAACACCCGGTGCCGCGGCCAACGCGCGCTCTACCCGTCCGACGCAGGACGCACAGGACATGTTTTCAATCGCAAAGCGCTGTGTTTGCAGTTCTGCCGGATACCCGGCGGTGTCGAGCGCCGCGCTGATTGCGCTGATCTCAAAGCCATCATCCACCACAATGTTTGCCGTTTCAGCAGCAAGGTTCACGTGCGCCTTTTGCACACCCGGCACCGCCAAAAGAGCCTTTTCAACCCGCCCAACACAGGACGCGCAACTCATGTCTTTGACGCTAAAGGTAATCGACTGCGCGCTGTTCATGATGAACCCTCATACTTTGATATGAGGTATAGATAAGGGTTCCAGCAACTGGAAGGTCAAGAGGCGCCGAGCAGCTTTATCCACATTTTGAATGCCCGCATGATCCGCAGGTCATGCACCCTTCTACCATGCGCAGGTCAAACTGACCGCAGCTTGAACATGCCTTGCCGCGCGGCGCGTCAATGCCGACAACCTTGGCTTGCGGGTCGGTCTTAAGGCCCATGCCTTCGCCCGGAATAAAGCCCGTTGCGATCAGATGCTGTTCGATCACGCCGCCGATGGCCGCAAGGATCGAGGGAATATATTTGCCCTGCATCCATGCGCCGCCGCGTGGGTCAAACACCGCCTTGAGTTCCTCAACCACAAACGACACATCGCCACCGCGCCGGAACACTGCTGATATCATCCGGGTTAGCGCCACGGTCCAGGCAAAATGTTCCATGTTTTTCGAGTTGATGAACACTTCAAACGGCCTGCGATGCCCGCCGATCACCACATCGTTGATGGTGATATAAAGCGCATGTTCGCTGTCGGGCCATTTGATCTTGTAGGTCGCCCCTTCCAACTCATTCGGGCGGTCAAGTGGCTCGGACATATAGACAACTTCGCCGCCTTCGCTGACCTGATCAGGGCTGTCTGATGGGGCTTTGTCGGTGGCTTCGGACACGCTCAGCACTGATCCGGTAACATCGTTTGGCCGATACGTGGTACACCCTTTGCAGCCACTATCCCACGCCTGCATATAAACGTCTTTGAACGCATCAAAGCTGATGTCTGCCGGACAGTTGATGGTTTTCGAAATCGAACTGTCGATCCATTTCTGCGCCGCCGCCTGCATTTTCACATGGTCAGCTGGCGGCAATGTCTGGGCATTGGTGAAATAGTCCGGCAAAGGCGCATCACCCTTAAGATCGCGCCACATCTGCACGGCATAATCCACAACTTCTTCTTCGGTGCGGCTGCCGTCTTTCTGCAGGACCTTGCGGGTGTAGGCATAGGCGAACACCGGCTCGATGCCCGACGACACATTCCCCGCATAAAGGCTGATCGTCCCTGTCGGTGCGATCGAGGTCAGCAAAGCGTTGCGAATACCGTGTTTGGCGATCGCGTCGCGCACGTCATCGTCCATCTGCTGCATCGTGCCGGAGGCGAGGAATTTGTCCGCATCAAACAGAGGAAACGCGCCCTTTTCCTTGGCCAGATCAACACTTGCCAAATACGCAGCCCGCGCAATCGCTTTGAGCCATTCTTCGGTCTGTGCCGCAGCCTCATCACTGCCATAGCGCTGTCCAACCATCAGCAATGCATCGGCCAAACCTGTCACGCCCAAGCCAATTCGGCGTTTTTGTTGTGCCTCAAACTCCTGCTCAGGCAGCGGGAATTTCGATACGTCGACAACATTGTCCATCATCCGCACCGCAGTTGCCACCAGATCATTCAACGCGTCGATATTAAGGTGCGCCGCGTCCTCAAACGGGTCCGCCACCAGCCGCGCCATGTTGATGGAGCCGAGCAAACACGCGCCATAAGGCGGCAAGGGCTGCTCACCACAGGGGTTGGTCGCCGAAATGGTTTCGCAATAGTTCAGATTGTTGGCCGCATTGATACGGTCAATGAAAATCACACCCGGCTCGGCAAAATCATAGGTCGCCTGCATGATCCGGTTCCATAGATCACGCGCCTGAATGGTGCGGTAGACCTTGCCGCCAAAGGTCAATTCCCACGGGCCGTCGGCTTTCACCGCGTCCATGAACGGATCGGTGATCAGCACGGACATGTTGAACATGCGCAAGCGGGCGGGATCAGATTTAGCGGCGATGAAATCCTCAACATCCGGGTGATCGCAGCGCATGGTCGCCATCATCGCGCCACGCCGTGACCCCGCAGACATGATCGTGCGGCACATCGCATCCCAGACATCCATGAATGAAAGTGGGCCGGAGGCATCCGCTGAGACCCCCAACACGTCCGCGCCCTTGGGCCGGATCGTGCTGAAATCATAGCCAATGCCGCCACCCTGCTGCATGGTCAGCGCGGCTTCTTTCAACATGTCGAAAATACCACCCATGCTGTCGGGTACGGTGCCCATCACAAAGCAGTTGAACAACGTCACACGCCGCGCGGTGCCTGCCCCTGCGGTGATGCGCCCGGCAGGCAGATATTTGAAATCTTCTAATGCGCCATAGAATTTGTCTTCCCATCCGGCTTTGTCGTCCTCAACCTGAGCCAGATCACGCGCGATACGGCGCCACGTGTCTTCGACAGTCGCGTCCTTGGCTGTACCATCCGCATCCTTAAAGCGATATTTCAT
>JBPOFE010000180.1:0-5957 GCA_051252035.1 Sulfitobacter sp. | reverse complement strand
GGTCGTGCCGCGCAAAGCGCGCCCTTGCGATCACAGCTTGCTCGAAATCACCCCCGTGGCAAAGCCGCCCATGCGCAACTCGCCAAACAAGCGCTGATACTCAATCTTTGGACAGCGATTTTGTATCACCGTCACGCCACGTGCCTCTGCTTTTGCTGCAGCCTCGGCATGCTCCACCCCAATCTGCATCCAAATCGTCTGCAACTTGGGAAACAACTCTAAAGCCTCATCAACAATCTCCGGTACGGCCTCGGAGCGGCGAAAAATATCGACCATATCCACCCCACCCTCAATGTCGCCCAGTGACGCCAGCACGGGTTTGCCAAACAAGACCTCACCCGCACTGCTCGGATTGATCGGCACAATATCAAACCCCTTCAGCGCCAGATACCGCGCCACATAATAGCTGGGCCGCACCGGGTTCATCGACACGCCAACAATGGCAATGCGCTTGGTGCGGGTCAGGACGGCTTTTAGCAGATCATCGGAATAGGTCATGCCGCATCCATACAACCCAATCGCACCAGAAAAAAGCGCCCCGATGGAAAAACCATGGGGGCGCAAAGGTACGGAACGAGGGACAGTAAAGGACGGCTGGACGTTCCGGGTCCAGCGTCATGCAATAGAGGTAAGAAGCCTCGCCTGCTTTCAAAGGGGTAGTCGCGTTTCTGTGAAGGAGTGGTTAAATCTCGGCAGGTTTCTGCCGAAAACACCCCGGATCAGTCGAAAATATCTTCCACCAGATCAAACACATCTTCGGCCCAATCCTTGAACCACTTCTTGCGTTTCTTCACCTTCATCGGCTTTTTGTACTTCTTTTCAACAACCTTCGTGGGCTTTGCAAATTGCCGAACCACAGGTTGATGCGTCACTGCCGCAGGTTTCTGCACGGGCTGCGGCAGCATTTTCATCTGCCGAAGCGGCGCGCCACAACTGGCGCAGGCCAATTCATGCCGCCCTTTGCCCAGCGTCAGCATTGTCCTGCTGCCACAATGACAACAGGTCGCGATCTTTGTGGGGTAAGTTATGGCAGCCTCCGTCTTATACGTGTTCTCTGGACGCATATAAGGCGATTGCGGCGGCATTTGAGACATTGAGCGAGCCAAACCCACCAGCTGCGTCAATTCGTACCAGCATATCCACGGTTTCTTTGGTTTTCTCGCGCAGGCCCGGCCCCTCGGCCCCCAGCACCAGTGCCACAGGACGGTCCCGTTTGCCTTCCACGGCGCTCTCGATGCTTGTTGTCGCCTCGCCATCAAGGCCAAGCACCAGATAACCCATATTTTGCAGTTCCCGGATCGCGTCAGCCAGATTGCGCAGCCGCAGATAAGGCTGGCGTTCCAACGCACCCGACGCTGTTTTGGCCAGTGCCCCGGTCTCAGGTGCCGAATGATGCCGCGTGCCGATCACCGCCGAAGCGCCCAGCACTTCGGCTGATCGCAAAATCGCACCGACATTATGCGGGTCCGTGACCCGGTCCAGCAACAAAACGCGCGGCGCGGCATCGCCAATCGCGACGTCTTCCAACCGCCCCCAATTAAGTGGTTTGACCTCAAGCACGGCCCCCTGATGCACAGATCCTTGATCCAGCGGCGGGCGAAATTTGCGGGGGTCCTGCACCTGCGGCTCAATCCCGGCAAAGGCGATTGCCTCTTCCAGTTTGGCTTGCGCATTTGGCGTCACCATCAGCGTCAATTTTTCACGGTTTGGGTTCATCAACGCGTCGCGCACCGCGTGCAATCCGAACAGCCAAACGGTCATGTTGGCCTCGGCCTTTTTGTCCTGCTCTTTTTGCACAACCCACTTTGGTTTTTTCATCTTTTCGTCCTAACCCGTCTTATCCGACGTTGCCCGCGCATTTCGCCTTGACGCCTCTTAGGGTCGCTTGTAATCACGCCCCCACGTCCAGCGCAATGCGCGAGACGTAGTGGGCGACAGGCCGCAAGGTGTGGCAGGGGACTGTAACTCCCTCGCGGAGACGCACGCCTGGTTCGATTCCAGGGTCGCCCACCATTTTCAAACTTGGGACATTAATTAAAAGTGCGCGAGACACTGCATCTTTGCCTGTGCGAATGCTTATTGTCATCCAACAATAGGTCCATTCACTCAAGGCCCCTTCCCTATTTCCAACGTTACAACGGTGCCTGATATCCGACTAAATTAGTCAGGTTGACATAACCCACTAATTCACTCAGATATAAAACACGTCAAGCCACCCCGATTCCAATGCAGGGCAAGCCCGACACGTGATCCATGTGAGGACTTCCAAATGCAGCTTGAGATAAACGACCCAAAGACCGAGTTTGATGCGCGACGTACACCAAGCACGCCTTGGCCCGATACATTGGATATGCTTGCCGCAGCGTCCCAATCCGAAGGGCTGACTATGGAATGGTTGCTCGATTACCAATCTTTGGACCGGGGACCAAAACGATGAGCTTTCACTCCCCCCAGCCCAAACAAGCACCGCCACGAACCCTACCGACCTATGCCGCACGCGACCTGACAGACGGCGGCGAACTGGCACAAATCGTGCTGGACGATCAAACCTACACCCTGCGGATTACGCGGGCTGGCAAATTGATCCTGACCAAATGAGCGGCGCGCAGTCAAAACGAGGCGCGGCGCCGGTCGGCTTTGTCACCGAACTCGACGCTATTGAGGCGGCTTCTGTGATCTATTTACGCTTGTGGTGTGATGGCCCCAAAGCGCAATCGCAGGTTCGAGGTGATTTCACTGCTGGGCTCGGTCAGTATCAGGGACGCAAAACGCTACAGACGTTTGAAGAGCTTTGCAGTCTATGTGTCAGACATGGTCGCAGGCCACTGATGCGACATTCGGTTGAATGCAAATGTCTGGGTGCCGACGAGTCCTGCTTTGCAAATTTCGTTGCCACAGCCACCGAGGGTGAGCGCGAAGATGCGCTGATGATTGCTATGCTGATGGTGCGCCCCGACGTGGCCCCACTTATCGCATCCCTTGCTGCTGATTTCGGTTTGGCCCTCAAGCGGATGCACCTGAGCGCACCTCGGGACATCCCTCGCATCATTTCAACCGCTGAACACACCTCAAAAATACTTCACTAATCACACCAAAGGGAAAGACCTCATGAAACGACACCACCTTCTCTCAACAGCCGTCGCGTTGGCCTTCGCCGCCCCCGCCTTTGCCGCGTCAAAGGCTGATGTTCTGGACAACTACGCTGACATCGCCGCCGCGAAATACGAGGACAGCCTGATTACAGCGCAGCAGTTGCAAAAGGCAGTAAACGCGCTGACCACTGACCCATCGGCTGAAAACCTGACCGCCGCGCGTCAGACTTGGTTGGCCGCACGCGTACCTTATCAGCAAACTGAGGTTTACCGTTTCGGCAACGCCATTGTTGATGATTGGGAAGGCAAAGTGAACGCATGGCCCTTGGATGAAGGGCTGATTGATTATGTGGATGCATCTTATGGTGGCCCATCCGATGAAAATCAACTTGCTGCACTAAATGTGGTGGCCAGCCCCGCGTTCACGTTGTCAGGCACGGAAGTTGACGCTTCAACCATCACGCCCAAGTTGCTGTCAGAGACCTTGCACGAAGCGGACGGTATCGAAGCCAATGTCGCCACGGGATATCACGCTATTGAATTCTTGCTTTGGGGTCAGGATCTGAACGGGCATGGCGATGGCGCAGGTAATCGTGCGTGGACGGATTATGCAGGCGGTGACACCTGTACCAACGGAAATTGCGACCGCCGCGCCGCTTATCTGGTGGCGGCCACCGATCTGCTGGTCTCTGATCTGGAATGGATGACCGCACAATGGGCGGATGATGGTGCAGCCCGTGGCGCGTTGATGACGAATGAAGATGCCGGGCTGGCAGCAATCCTGACCGGCATGGGGTCACTGTCCTATGGCGAACAAGCAGGCGAACGTATGCGCCTCGGCCTGATGCTAAACGATCCAGAGGAAGAGCATGATTGCTTCTCCGACAACACCCACAACAGCCACTATTATGACGGACTTGGCGTACAAAACGTCTATCTTGGTGAGTATGTTCGGGTTGACGGCACGTTGGTCTCTGGTCCGTCCTTGTCCGACATGGTTGCTACTGCTGACGCCGCGCTTGACGCAGAGATGCAAGGCAAACTGAGCCACACCATGATGGCGCTTGGTCGCATCAAGACCGCCGCCGAAGCCGGATTTGCTTATGACCAAATGCTTGAGCGCGGCAATGTAGGTGGTGAGGCTCTGGTCATGGGCGGCGTCAACGGATTGATCGACCAGACCAAGTCGATTGAACGTGTTGTGAGCACGCTGGGCCTTGATCAGATTGCATTTGAGGGTTCAGAAAGCCTTGATGATCCTGAGGCGGTGTTCCAGTAACAACGTCTTGGCGCTGGTCTTATGATCACGCCAGACGATGCAGCACATAATGACCTTATGGCAAACCCGGTTAAGAAAATGCCCAACTTATCGCGTCAAAAATGGATGAAGCTGAGTAATCTTGGCATTGTGCTGGCGGTCCTCACCGGATCCGCCAGCATTGCCGGGCCATTGGACGAGCCGCATCTGAACATTGTGCCGCGCACTGCCAAAGAAGCGGCACGCGTCGCGGTGGTGACGGCCCCGACAGCGGATTTCTCCGCCGCCACCCGATTTGAGGAAAAATCAGCAGGGGCCGCGACGGTGCGCGCGCGAGGCAATGCTGACGCGTTCTCTCAGCCTTCCGGCAATATCAGCTTTGAGGATGAGTTGAACTTTAAGGTCGGCAATGGTTTGTTCCGTAAAATATGGGTGTCTGCGCCTTCCTCAACGCTTGCATCCGATGGGCTTGGTCCGCTTTTCAATGCGCGGTCCTGTCAGCGTTGCCACATCAAGGACGGGCGCGGCCACCCTCCTGAACCGGGTGATACCAACGCCATTTCAATGTTCCTGCGTATCTCCATTCCTGGCACACAAGCAGATGCAATTGCCGAGATTGAAGATTACATCGCCACACTGCCCGATCCCAACTATGGCACACAGTTGCAGGAATTTGCAGTTCAGGGACAGGCCGCTGAATACAATCTGAAAGTGACCTATACAGAGGAAAAAATTGCACTGTCGGGCGGCGAAACCGCGACGCTCAGGCACCCAAGTTATGAGGCGATAAACCTTGGCTATGGCCCTCTGCATCCAGAAGCAATGCTGAGCCCGCGTGTGGCACCGCAAATGATCGGGATGGGGTTGCTAGAGGCCATCCCCGCCGCTGATATTATGGCACTTGCCGACCCGGATGATTCAAACGGTGATGGTATATCGGGGCGTCCGAATATCGTTTGGTCCGCCGTGCATCACCAAGCCATGCTGGGACGGTTCGGGTTAAAGGCGGGCAATCCCACCGTGATTGAACAGAGCGCCTCGGCCTTTGTCGGGGACATAGGTATCTCGAACCCGATTTTTACTAAGGGGTCTGGCGAATGCACTGCTTTGCAAGCCGATTGTCTTGCCGCCATCCATGGTGATGGCGATGATCGTGGCACCGAAATCGACGCGGAAGGACTAGACCTTGTGACCTTTTACAGTCGTAATTTAGCCGTGCCGGCGCGGCGCGATGTAAATGACCCACAGGTACTGCGCGGCAAACAAATGTTCTATGAAACAGGGTGCGCATCTTGCCACCAGCCCAGCTTTGTTACGCATCGGCTGGAAGATCAGCCAGAACAGAGTTTTCAGCTGATCTGGCCCTACACCGACTTGTTGTTGCATGATATGGGGGATGGCTTGGCTGATCACCGCCCCGAAGCCCGCGCCACGGGGCAAGAATGGCGCACCCCGCCGCTTTGGGGTATTGGCTTGACGGAACAAGTCAGCGGCCACACTTATTTCTTGCATGATGGCCGCGCGCGATCTTTGCTAGAAGCGGTGCTTTGGCATGGCGGCGAAGCGGCGGATCAACGGGATCGGGTGACCCAGATGCCAGCAGCAGA
>JBPOFE010000018.1:0-32052 GCA_051252035.1 Sulfitobacter sp. | reverse complement strand
CATTGCGCCGACCTTTTCGCTTGATCACAATACCCAAACCGCCCCCGCTGGTCGGTGGAAGATTGCGGTGTCCACGCAGCCAGAAAGTGACACAATCGGTGGCGATCTGAATGTCTGGATCCGCCGCGATGAAAGTCAGCCGGGCTATAGCCCCGGAGGTCGCCAAAGCTATTTCGTTGATCCGCTTTACAAACGCTTTGGCGCGTTTGGTGGGCCTGCAGTGGTTGATCCTGTGCCTGATCCGTCACTGATCCATCGTGCGGGCACAATCAGCGGCTTTGCCTGCGGTCAAGCCCCTGTTGTGGTGGCAAGTGTGACGCGGTCCACGGGTGAGGCGTCAGATTACTCTGCGTCCGGTCCGGTAACCACCACGCCGAACAGCCCCATCAACCCCAGCCGCGCCGCGCCCGACGCAGCAGCCAAGGGCGATGACAGTCTGATCCTGCGTGGCGTGATCAGCGCGGGAAGTAGCAGCGGGTCATTTGTGCGCATGAACGGCACGAGTGTGGCCGCACCGCGGCTGGCGCGTTTTGCCGCCGACCACATTGGCGCTGCGGATGTGCCGGCACGGGAGTTCGTGTTTCGGTATCTTGGATCACCTGAGCATCGTGACCCACGCATCGGTGCAGGTGTGGTTGAGAAGATCGCAGTGCCGTGGCGGACGACAGGCTAAATCGACCTAGCGTCTGTCTGGGCGGTCGAGATATCCAATCAGGCTTTGGATCAATTTGAACCCGGTCCGGGCGTCGGTTTCGAGAATGGACAAGAAATCATCCGCTTCAATGCGCAGCAATGTAACATCGCTGTCTGCGCGCATATCCAGGCGCCGTGGATCGTTTCGGATCAGACCCAACTCACCCACGAGCGTGCCTGCAGGCGGATGCAACGCAAAGGCCTCTTCACCGGCCTCAGTCCGTTCAATCAAAGACACGTCGCCTTCGTAGATCAGGAAAGCACCGTCAGGCACGTCATTCTTTTTAAACACATAGGTTCCTGCCGTAAATGTGACCCAGCGCGCGCTGAACGCCAGCAATCTTAACTGCTGTCGGCTCAATTCGCGGAATATTGGGGCCTTGTGCAAGGCCTGCACTTTGCGTTGCAGGTCGGTTGTTTCGGATGTCTCAACGGCATCTTCTCCATCTTGCCCAAGGGTCATAAACTGTCCTTGGCGCAGTTCCATATCGCTGTCTTGCATGCCACTGGTCGGGGTCTCTGTTTCCAGTTGCAAGATCGTGGCGTCCGGCAATAGGTCACGCAGGGCGGCCAATGCGCGGGTCCGGGCAGAGGGATCGTGACTGGCCAAGGCGCGATCGAGGATCAACAGATCAGGTTTTTTCACCACCGCCTGCGCAAGGCTGATCTGTTCAAGCACCCGCTGCGGCAAATTCTTACCGCCGCGCGAAGTCGGCAGTTCATGGATCAAATCCATCAACGTTGAAGGATCAACATTGCGGTTCAAAACGTCGGCAACAACCGTCTTTACTTTTTCGCGCCGATCTCGGGACGTCGGGGCGATCTTGCCAAAAATCAAATTTTCAAAGGCGTTTAGCCTTGGGTGCCAGGCTGCGTCATCCAGAGTGATGAAATCTGCACGAAGAGAGCGTGCAGCGCTGGTTGCCCGTTCACGTGCGGTCAGAACGCTTGCTTTCAAATCGTCCGAGAACACGCGATCAAGCTGTGCTGCAGGAATATTCATTGGCAAGGACAGGAACAAAAGCTCATCTACGTTTTGTTGGCGAGGTTTAGCTTCTGGGGTTGATCCTGCCCTTTGCAGGGCCGTTTCCAATTCCTTCAAGATGCCGTCAGGCAGGCCAAGCCGCTGGAATGGTACGCTTTGTGTGCCAGTGGTATCAAAGACTTCGAGCAAGGTTTCTGCAATCTTCTTGCCTTGCGCCAACACAGCATCACGCAATCCCAGTTTCTTTAATAGGGCGGCAAACTTGACCATCACAACGTGATCAAGCCAATCGTCTTGCGTTGCGATGCCACTCAGAAGGTTCTCTGGCAATGTCAGATCATCCACATAGATGCCTGATCCGAATATCTGCACGGCATCCATAATATCTGAGCTCTTTAATTTAGCAGCTACTTCGACCCGCGCGGCGACCAACGCTTTAAAGAGTGATTTGTCCTGCGTCGCGTCCAACGGATGGTCCAATACTCGAGCCAACAGCATCCGTTGCCCACCCGTCGTTTCGATCAACCGCCGCCAGTCTGCACCCGCGCGTCCCAGAACATCTGAGGCATCAACTACCGGATGCCAGACCTCTGCCACGCTTTCAGTGCTGTTGCCACTGCGCTGGGCTTCTTTCAAACTGTTCTTTGGTAGTGTGTCGCGCGATTTTTGCCGCAAGGGGAGCATGACGTTTTCGCCAAGCGTCCCTTCAAACACATGTGGGGACGACACCACATGCGCTGTGCGTGCGACGATTTCCTGCTGCGCAATCTTGTCCATTGCGACGTCATCCCACAGCAGTTGACCGGACGTGGCGGTGTGTTCGTTCACGAACAACAGTGCCAGTGCGGTGCTATCGCTGTCATCGGATACCGTCACACATGTCCAGCTGCCTGCTTCCAAGGTCAGATCGGTGCCGGATAGAACACTGCGCCCGTCGTCATCCTCCAGCGAGACCTGATCCAGCTTGACCAACGGCGCACCCGCTTTGATAGAAGCGGCGTTCAATTCATCTGGCAAATCTCTGAGTAGGCCCGCAGGCGTAAACCGCCCGATGATCATTATATAACGCTGTGATACTTCTTGAACGGTTGTGTAGTAGGTCAAAAGCTCTTTCCAAGGGCTCGACAAATCCTTGAACGCCGCAATTGCAGCAACCAATGCCCCGATGGTGAGTTGACCATTGATTACCAGTAGGCCGCCGACGAGAAAGTAGAAAAACGGCGTTAGCTGGGTAAGAAAATTGTTGGTGAACTTCATGAAGTACTTACGGCGATAGATCTCAAACCGCGTGTCAAATAGTTTGCCCAACCGTTCACTCATTCTGGCCTTTCGGTAGCGCCAGCCGCCGTGCTGGCGCAATACAGGTGCTCCTTCGGACAGTTCACCGATTTCCGATGAGAGGCTGCGCATTTGTAAAATACGGCTGCGGTTGAGCAGATTGATCTTGGCCTGCATGCGCGGGATCAGCCACGCTTGAACCGGAATAAGGGCGACGGCGGCCAGACCGAACCAAAAATTCTGCACAAACAGGAACAACAAAATGGTGATCATCTGTCCTGCCTGCAGCAGCGGGCTGGCGAAGGCATCGCCCATGATGCCGCCAAGCGGTTCAGCCTCTGCGGTGACCATTGCGGCAAGTTCGCCTTCGGAAATGCGGGCCTGATAGTTGCGTGGAAACCGCAGGATGCGCCCCACTAGTGTATACCGAAACCGCCGTAAGAGCCGCTCGGCCAAGACACCTTTCATGGTGTTGACCCGCATTTTCAGTAAGCCATGCGCGATGACCGAGACAAGAAATGTGAAACAGAGCAGAAGCAGCAGCGTAGTCTGGGACATCTCGACGCCGAAGTATACGACAGCGTCTGTTTGCGACCCTATGGCGTCATTGATGATCCGCTTGGGCAGCTCCAGTGTCAGATAGAGCAGAGGGAAAAGCAGCAGCGTTACAATAACAAGGAAATATTGGTCACGCCGGGAGTGACGCCAGATGAACCTGATAAGTGACTTTTCCATCATCTAATCATACTAGTAATGGTATCAGTCATTGTCGCGGTTTGCACAATGTTAGTGACATGGGAAAACGTCTGCATCAGCCTTGGGTGATCCATAGTGAGGTCAAGAATTGCGCTGGAAAATGGAAATTTTCTCGTCACACTTGGAAAGTAGCGTATGAACACTGCCACGTCTATGATGCGACGCTATTGGGTGTGAAAAGCGCGACCCTTACGGATTGCGCATTTGTGATAGCAGGGCGCATTGTTACCCCAGCAACTCCGACACCAAAACCAACGCACAACCGGAACTTCATCGCAAATTGGTTGAACGATGTGCCGGGTTAAACAGGGTACGACGCTTCAAATCTCGGAAAAGTACGGTTTGTGTTGCAGGTCACCAAACTCATCAAAAAACTCGACATAGTCGGCCTTACTATTGCGGTTTCTGTCCGTTCCGGTGATGACGATGTTTTGCTACCACCGGGCAATCCGGTGGCGTTCATGACAGGTGCGATGGTGGCGCTAAGCAAAGCTGTTATCGCGTGCAGAGTTAGATCCGATTTGACGCGCTGCGAGAATGTTCTGAACCCGCGCTGGATAGTCTGAGATGATGCCATCCACACCCATGTCGGCCATGCGGCGAATGTCAGCAATTTCATTGACGGTCCAAACGTTGACGCGCAGCCCGCAATCATGTGCGCGTTCAAGATCATTGGCCGTGAGGTCGTCAAAATAAGCGCACCAGACCTGCCCACCCAGATCGGCAATGGTTTGCGGTAGGCTGTTTTGATGGTCACTGCGTGACACACCGTCCATCCATGGCGATCCGTCGATGATATTAGGTTCCATCGTGGTGCCGTGATCATGGTTCAGCGTTAGATACCCGCGTTGCACGTCAGGCGCACGGCGAGCGCAGGCGTGAACAACACGCCAGTCAAAGCTGGAAAGAATGCACCGATGTAGCAGATCATGCGCTGCAAGCATGGTAATCACGCCTTCTGCCAACACGTCTGGCGGGTCATTGATTTCTGGCTTCAGGCCATGTGATTTGATCTCCACATTCACCAACAGTGATGTTTCTCCCGCAGCCCATTCACAAAACGTGGCGAAGGTCGGAATCGGTTCGTTCGTCAATCGTGCCTGATCGGGAAACCGGACGGCATATTCGGTGCCGGGCCGGATTGTTCCGACGTCGAACTTTTCCAGTTCTGTAATCGTCGTTTGCAAAATAGGCTGGCGGGCGCCCGCGACCCATTCACCGTATTGGTCACGTGTAAACGCCTGAGACACAAAAGGATCATGGGCCACCACAGGCACGCGACCAACGGCGTTCTGTACATCGATTTCAACGGCTTCGACGCCAATATCACGCATGTACCGAAAGCCTGCCATCGTATTCTCAGGATAGATGCCCCGCGCGCCCCGATGCCCAAATACAGTTATGTTTTGGGCATCCACCATTACATGCGTTGACCGCTGGTTGGATCAAAAAAATGTAGGTTTTTGGGATCAATACCAAAGCTGATTTCGGTTCCGTTTTGCGCGTGATGCACCCCCGGCAGGCTGATGGTGAATGCATCCGCTGTTCCCGCGAACCTCCCATGCAACAATGTGTTTGCGCCCAGCGGTTCGCCCATCTGAACCGTGATCGACAGTGGACCTTCCGGGTCGGCGGTCACATGTTCGGGGCGGATGCCCACAGTCACTTTGCCGGATATCTTTGCGCCTACATCAAGCACAGCCTCACCAATCCTAAGCGTGCCGTTTTCCACAATCCCGTCCATCACATTCATTGACGGGCTGCCAATAAACTGCGCCGCGAAAAGGGTTTGTGGTCGTTCGTACACTTCCAGTGGCGTGCCGATTTGCTCGGCACGGCCCGCGTTCATCACGATCATTCGGTCGGCCATGGTCATCGCTTCAACCTGATCGTGGGTCACATACAGCGATGTAATGCCCAATCGGTTTTGTAAATCGCGTATTTCCAACCGCATCTGCACCCGCAACTTTGCATCAAGGTTCGACAGAGGTTCATCAAACAAGAACACTGCTGGTTCACGCACAATTGCACGACCCATCGCAACCCGTTGCCGTTGTCCTCCCGACAGGTCACGGGGACGCCGATCAAGGTAAGGTTCCAACTGCAGCAACTTTGCCGCCGCATCGACCTTTTGATCAATCTCGGCTTTGGGAAGCTTTGCAATCTTGAGGCCATAGCCCATGTTCTGCCGCACCGACATATGCGGATAAAGCGCATAGTTCTGGAAAACCATCGCAATATCTCGGTCCATCGGTTCAAGATCATTCACGCGTGTGCCGCCGATGCTGATCTCACCCTCCGACACACTTTCAAGTCCCGCGACCATGCGCAGCAATGTCGACTTGCCACAGCCGGATGGGCCGACGATAACAATGAATTCACCATCCTTTATGACAGTGGAAACACCGTGGATCACTTGCGTGGGGCCAAAGCGTTTCTTGACGTTGCTGAGTTCTACAGTTGCCATACCGGTCCTATTTTTCGCTGTCCACGAGACCGCGGATAAAGAGTTTCTGCATTGAGATGACCACAATGACAGGCGGGATCATCGCCAAAATCGAAGTCGCCATGATGACTGGCCAATCCGCTACATCATCGCCTGATGGGAACATCTGTTTGATGCCCATCACAATGGTGTTCATTTCGGGATCAGTGGTGATCAGCAGGGGCCATAGATATTGATTCCAGCCGTAAATAAACAGAATGACAAACAGCGCTGCGATATTGGTGCGGCTCATCGGAAACAGAATATCCCAGAAAAATCGCATCGGGGATGCGCCATCAACCCGCGCGGCTTCGGCCAGTTCATCAGGTACGGTCATAAAGAACTGGCGGAACAGGAAGGTCGCCGTGGCTGAGGCGATCAAAGGAAAGATTAACCCGCCATAGCTGTTGAGCATGCCAAAGCCTGCGACGACTTCATAAGTCGGTACGATCCGCACTTCGACGGGCAGCATCAACGTCAGGAAAATCAGCCAGAAAAACAGCGCCTTGCCGGGGAATTTAAAATACACAATCGCGAAGGCCGACAGCAGAGAGATGATGATTTTACCCACGGCAATGCCCATCGCCATGATCAGACTGTTCAGCAGCATCGTTGCCACCGGGACATTCACCCCGGAAAACAGCGCCGACTTATAGTTGTTCAGAAACTGATCGCCCGGCCAAAGCGGCATCGGGGGTTGCACGATTTCGGGCTGCGTCACTGTTGAGGCGACAAAGGCCAACCAGATCGGAAAAAAAACGATCAGTACGCCAAGGATCATAATCACATGGCTCAGCCACAGACCAGCGCCGCGTTTTTCGACCATGCCGGGCGGGGGATCATTGGCGGGGTTGTGCAGGGTATCGGTCAATAGTGCACCCTCCGCTCAATGAACTTGAACTGGAATATGGTCAGCGCGCCAACAACCACTAGCAAAATCACTGATTGTGCAGCGGATGAGCCGAGATCCTGACCGACAAACCCGTCGGAGAAGACCTTGTAGACAAGGATCGTCGTCGATTGCTGCGGCCCACCCGACGTGATTGTGTGGATCACACCAAAGGTTTCAAAGAACGCATAGACAATGTTGACGACCAGCAGAAAGAACGTCGTGGGCGATAGCAGCGGTAGCACAATGGTCCAGAACCGACGCCAGAACCGTGCGCCGTCAATGGCTGCGGCCTCAATCACTGACTTTGGTACGGCTTGCAGGGCGGCAAAGAAGAACAGGAAATTATAGCTGATCCGCCCCCACGCGGATGCGACCACAACCAGCCCCATGGCTTCACCGCCGTTCAGCACATGGTTCCAGTCATATCCTAGATGGCCCAGATACCATGACACAACGCCGACACGGGTGTTGAACATAAACAGCCACAGCACGCCCGCAATGGCGGGGGCCACAGCGTAGGGCCAAATCAGCAGGGTGCGGTAAACGCCTGCGCCTTTGATCAACCTGTCCGCCACAACAGCCAGAAACAGCGCAGGGATCATAGAGGCGAGTGTCACCAAGGTCGAAAAGACTGCCGTGGTCAGAAACGAGGTCCGGTAATACGGATCTGACAGCAGGTATTTGAAATTGCCAAGCCCGACATATTGCATCGAGAGGCCAAAGGGGTCGGGAATGAAAAGGGATTGCCAGATCGCTTGTCCTGCGGGGTAAAAGAAAAATACCGCTGACACAAAAACCTGCGGCGCAATAAGGCAGAGGGGCAAGAACCAGCCCTTAAATGTGACACGTTTTTCCATCAGGTCCCGCCTTGAAGGTGAGGCGGGCGACCATCAGGCCGCCCACCGCAGGGGAGTTTACTGGTTGGCCTGCTCGAACCGGCGCAGCAACTGGTTGCCACGCTCCGCCGCACTGTCCAGAGCTTCTTGTGCGGTTTTGTCACCGGCCCAAACGCCTTCAAGCTCTTCATCGATGATGCCGCGGATCTGGTCAAATGACCCTAAACGCAACCCCTTCGAATTGGCGGTTGGTTCTTTGGCGGTCATCTGGATCACGGCGATATCGGTGCCGGGATTTTCGTCATAAAATCCGGATTCACGTGTGGCCTCTGCGGCAGCTGTAGTGATGGGCAGATACCCGGTATCCTGATGCCATTGCGCCTGAACTGGCGTTGATGAAAGATAAGACAAGAATTCTGCAGTACCTTCGTACTCTGCTGCCTCGTGTCCTTCCATCACCCAAAGCGATGCACCACCGATGATGGTGTTTTGTGGCGCGCCTGCGACACCTTCCCAATAGGGCAAGGGCCGCACATCGAAATCAAACTGCGCCTCAGCTTTGATGCCTGCGTAGCCCGCTGAGCTTTCTGTGAACAGAGCGCATTCGCCAGCACGGAAGTTGGCCCCACCTTCATTGCGACGGCCCGCGTAAAAGAATTTGCCGTCCTTGGCCCATTCCCCCATCGCCGTTATGTGCGCGACCTGCACTTCACCGTTCAACGCCAATTCAGTATCAACGCCGCCAAACCCGTTGTCCTTGGTGGCGAACGGCACGTCGTGATAGGCCGACAGGTTCTCAAGATGGATCCAGCTTTGCCACGCGGTTGTCAGCGGGCATTCGTTTCCGGCTTCTTTTAGTTGATCAAGTACACCGCCAACATTCTGCCACGTGGACAGGTCCACATCGGGGTCGATTCCCGCTTCCGTCAGCGCATCGCGGTTCACCCAAAGCACGGGCGTGGACGAGTTGAAGGGCAGGGACAGCATATTGCCCTCGGTGCTGGTATAATATCCTTTGACCGACCCGATAAAGGCATCTTGGTCAAACTCAGCACCGGAGGCGGCCATCACTTCGCCCACCGGGCGCACGGCACCCTTGGCGGACATCATCGTGGCGGTGCCAACCTCGAACACCATCAGGATATGTGGTTGTTCGCCTGCACGAAACGCCGCGATTCCGGCATTCAATGTCTCGGAATAGTTGCCTTTGTGGCTGGCAACGACGGTATATTCATCTTGGCTTGCGTTAAAATCTTCGACCTGAGCTGCGACCAATTCGCCCAAACGGCCCGTGAACGCGTGCCAGAATTGAACTTCGGTCTCAGCAGATGCTGCAAGCGGCGACAACAATGTCGACCCGGCGATAAGCGCACTGACTGCATATTTATTCATGGTGTCCTCCCAAAGATTCGCTCCGATGTGTCATCGGCTACGGTGCGTGATGCTAGCCTACAGGTTGCATAATGCAAGGCTATCTTTTCCTTATTTGCCATAATATAATGTTATAGTTTTATGACAGTGGATGGACATTATGGCGACAAAGCCCCGATTGCGGCAACTTGAGGCACTTAAATCAGTTGCGGAACACGGCACTATGACACGTGCGGCACAAAGCCTTGATATTTCGCAGCCTGCGGTCAGCCGCCTGATCGCCGATCTGTCCGACGACCTTGGGTTTGCCCTGCTGGACCGCAAGAATGGACGCCTAGTCCCAACACAAGAGGCACGCTATATCCTGCCGGATATTGGGCGTGTCCTGGAAATGCTGGACCACATCACCGACACCAGTCGAAATTTGAACGCACGTACCGCCGGGCATTTGCGTGTGGCGTGCCTGCCGGGATTTGCCACCAGCCATTTGCCCGCCGTGGTCGCGGCGTTCCTGAACCCGCGCTCTGATGTGACCATCACGATTGAACCGGACCGCCCCGAACGTATCCTCGAATGGATCATCGGTGAGCAATATGATTGCGGTATTACCGATGGTTTTGACGACCATCCATTGGTCGAAAGCACGACGCTTGATATTAGGACCGTATGCATTTTTCCACTTGGGCATCCTTTGTCTGAGCATGCTCAGATATTGCCAAAGCATCTGGATAATGAGCGCCTGATCCACACCAGACGGGACAGCGCATTTTATCACACGCTGAACGAGGTGTTTCGCAAATCCGGTTCACATCCGCTGCCGGTGGTGGAGACCCGGCAATTTACAGCAGCCTGTGAGCTCGTGGCACTCGGCGTTGGGGTGTCCGTGGTCAGCGAATTGGATGCGCGCAATTATGTCGGCCAATTGGAGTACCGCCCCTTTGCGCCCAATGTGCCACATCAACTGTCTTTAGTGCGGCCAATCCATAAAATGCCCTCGATGATCACTCTCGATTTTATGGAAGCATTCAAGGACAGCCTAAGCAATCTCGTGGCGTAAGTAGAGGCGGCAAATGTTCTTGACAAATCAACTGGACAGGTGTGTCTATTTATCCAAACGTTGGGAGATAGATCATGAAGTCGCATTACAGAGTTGTTGTCATTGGTGGCGGTGTTGTCGGGGCTTCCGTGCTTTACCATCTGGCCAAACTGGGCTGGACGGATGTTGCTCTTGTTGAACGCTCTGTGCTTACGGCGGGGTCAAGCTGGCACGCGGCAGGCGGTATTCACGCACTCAACGCGGATCCAAACATTGCGCAATTGCAGGCATATACCATTGATTTGCTCAGCGAGATTGAGGCCGAAAGCGGCCAGAACATCGGGTTGCATATGACGGGTGGTCTGACCATGGCGGGCACTCCGGACCGCTGGGAATGGTTGCAATCAGCGTACCGCACCTTCCAATCTATCGGCATCGAAGATTGCCGTTTGGTCACGGTTGAGGAAGCCGTTGAGCTGAACCCTATCATGTCAGGCGAGGGTCTGCTGGGAGGTATGTGGGCCGACCGCGAGGGCTATATTGATACTACAGGCACGGTGCACGCCTATGCTACGGCGGCTAAGAAACGCGGTGCGACAGTGATCGAACACAACCGTGTGCTGGAGTTGAACCAGACCCTGCAGGGCTGGGATGTGGTCACCGAAAAGGGCACGATTTCCTGCGAGCATGTCGTCAACGCCGGGGGGCTTTGGGCCAAGCAAGTCGGGCGTATGGCGGGAGTTGAGCTGCCTGTGGCCCCGCTCAAACATCATTACCTGATTTCCGATGCGATCCCCGCGCTGGAAGAGATCGATTTCGAAGTGCCGATGACCGTCGACCTCGAAGGGTTCACTTATCTGCGCCAAGATCAGAAGGGCGTACTGTTGGGGATTTACGAGACCAACACCGAACACTGGGCGATGGACGGTGCGCCGTGGGACTATGGGATGGAGCTGTTTCAGGAAGACACCGACCGTATTGAACATGAGTTGACGCTGGGTTTCGAACGCTACCCCGCGTTGCAGGATGTCGGCGTCAAAACATGGGTCAACGGCGCGTTTACTTTTGCGCCTGACGGCAATCCGCTGGTGGGTCCGGTGCCGGGCAAGCGCGGCTATTGGTCGGCCTGCGCGGTGATGGCGGGGTTCCTTCAGGGGGGCGGCGTGGGCAAATCACTGGCCGAATGGATGATCCATGGCGAACCCGAGGCGGACGTCTATGGCATGGACGTTGCACGCTATGGGATCTGGGCTGAAAACAAACAGTACATTAAGGAAACCACGGGCCAATTCTATTCCCGCCGGTTTGTGATGACCTACCCAAACGAACAATTGCCTGCCGGACGGCCGATCAAAACCACGGGGTGTTACGCGGATATGGATGCGGCGGGGGCCGTATGGGGCCAAAGTTGGGATCTTGAGGTGCCGTTGTATTTCGCGCCCGAGGGGTTTGAAGAAACGCCTTCACTCAGACGCTCAAACGCTCATGATATCGTCGGGGCCGAATGCCGCGCCGTGCGGAACGGCGTCGGACTGCTTGATATCACGGCATTCTCAAGGTTCGAGGTCACGGGAGAAAATGCTGAAAGCTGGCTGAACAACTTGATGGCCAGCAAACTCCCGGCCCCGGGGCGGGCCAAACTGGCCCCGATGCTGGGGCATGACGGGCGCCTCAAGGGCGATCTCACGATCTTTAACTGGGGTGACGGGACATGGTGGATCACCGGGTCTTATTACCTGCGCACATGGCACATGCGCTGGTTCAACGACAATATGACAGATGGTGTTCAAGTGCGTGATCTTGGTGACGAAATGGCTGGGCTGTCGCTGGCTGGCCCTAAGTCACGCGAGGTACTGAAAGCGGCGATATCGGATGGCGATCCGGATGCGCTTAAATTTATGGGCTGCGCGCCGATGGATGTCGGGCTGATCCGGTGCAAGGTCGGTCGTTTGTCGGTTGCAGGAGAGTTGGGATACGAGCTGCACTGCCGGGCGGGCGACATGAAAGCACTGCGCGATACGTTGCTCAAGGCTGGTGCGGATCACGGCATGATCGAATACGGCTTCAACGCGCTGTTGTCGCTTCGGCTGGAAAAATCCTTTGGCATCTGGTCGGCTGAATTTACCCAGGGCTATACGCCGGGCCAGACGGGCATGGACCGCTGGATCGACTGGTCAAAAGACTTCATTGGTAAAGACGCGGCGCAGAAAGAACGCGACGTGGGAGCGCCAGACAAGGTGCTGGTGACGCTAGAAATTGACGCGACAAATGCCGATGCAAGTGGCTATGAACCGGTTTGGAAGGGTGATCAGAAGATCGGATTTGTGACCTCCGGTGGATACGGGCATACGCTTGGCACGTCGCTGGCGATGGCGCTGATCGACAAAGAACACGCCGCAACAGGGTCCGCATTGTCGGTCCACGTCGTTGGTGTCGAATGCCCCGCAACAGTTATTGAGGCCTCTCCCTATGATCCCTCAGGCAAAGCGATGCGCGCGTGAGCATTCGCGGCACAAGACGCGGGGGCAGACGTGGGGCTGCCGCTGCGGCTGCGACGGGACCGAAGCGCAAGGTGGATTACCATAACCTGCGCAACCCATTCCCGCTGATGTCGGTCTTTTCCGAGGATGAGATCGCCGACATGCATGAAACTGCGCTGCGCACACTGGAGGAACTTGGTTTTAGGGTTCTGCTGCCAGAAGCGGTGGCGCTTTACCGTGCCGCTGGCGCGCGCGTGGATGGCGAAATGGTCTATCTGGGCCGCGAGGTCGTAGAGGCCGCACTTGCAATGGCCCCACGCAGCATTACGGGCCGTGCTGGATCACGTGCTAAGGACGTCACCCTAGAACTGGGTAGGCTGGTATTTCAACCGGGTGCAGGTGCGCCCCACGCCACCGATCTGGTGCGCGGACGCCGCCCGGGTTCTGCGCAGGATTTTCGGGAATACACTCAGATCGCCGATCATTTTGACGTCTTTCAGATGATGTCCCCATCGGTTGAACCGCAGGACGTGCCAGTTCATTTGCGTCATTACTTTACCACCGAAATACAGATGACGCTGACTGATAAGTTCCCATTCGTCTTTTCACGGGGCACACCACAGGTTATGGATGTCTTTGAAATGATGCGCGATTTTCGGGGGCTGGATGATGCGGGGTTTGCGGCAGATCCCCATTGCTACACGATTATCAACACCAACAGCCCTCGTACGCTGGATATTCCGATGGCCCAGGGGTTGATCGACTTTTCCCGTGCCGGACAGCTTTCTATCGTGACACCTTTCACGCTGATGGGCGCGATGGCTCCGATCACTGTCGCCGGGGCGATCACGCTGAGCCATGCTGAAGCATTGGCCGCCATCACGCTCACCCAACTGGTGCGTCCCGGCGCGCCTGTTTGCTATGGCACATTTACCTCCAACGTCGACATGAAATCTGGCGCGCCTGCTTTCGGGACGCCGGGGCATTTTCAGGCCTCCGTTGCCGCCGGGCAGCTGGCGCGCCAAGTCGGCTTGCCGTGGCGATCGGCGGCGGGGTCTGCGGCCAACCTCAATGACGTGCAGGCCGCCAATGAAAACCAGATGGGCCTTTGGGGCTGTCTGGTGGCCGGGGCGACGGTTGTGATCCATTCCGCCGGCTGGCTCGAAGGAGGCTTGAGCGTTTCTTACGAAAAGCTGGTCACGGACGCCGAGGTGCTCAATATGGTGGCTGAAATTTGTGCAGGGGCGCTCGCCGGTGCTGATGAAATCGGCTTTGACAACGCGTTGTCCCATGTGGACCCTAGCGGACATTTCTTTGCTGCACCTCAAACGATGGAGCGTTATGACAGTGCGTTTTATGAACCCATCGTGCACGATTATGCCAATTTCGGAACGTGGACGGAACGCGGTGCAGAAGATGTGAACGTGCGCGCCACGCGCTATTGGCAAGATATTTTAGAAAAGGATGCCCGCCCAAATGTTGACGGAGATAAATTGGCGACCCTGCAAGAATTCATCGCAAAGCGGACAGAGGCCGGTGGCGCACCGCCGGAAAGTTAAAGAATGACCGATCCTGTCCCGCTTTATGGCAACACCAAAGTCACACGTGAAGATTGGCTGAACGTGGCGCTGGATTTGCTCGTCAGCGAAGGCGTGGCACATGTCAAAGTCTTGTCGATCAGCGACCGTCTGGAAGTGTCGCGTTCAAGTTTCTATTGGTATTTCAAAAGCCGCAAAGATCTGCTGTCGGCTTTGCTTGAGGAGTGGGAGCAGACCAACACAGCGCTATTGATCCGGCATGCGGATATGCCCGCCGCCACAATCACCGAGGCGGTATGTAACTTGTCCCGGTGTTGGATTGATCCGGCGCTTTTCAATCACAAACTCGACTTTGCGATCCGCGAATGGGCGCGGCGTGACGGGGCCGTGCGCAGTAGGATCGACAAAACCGATGCCGCACGGGTGTCGGCATTTGCTGCTCTGTTTGAACGGTTCGGGTATGCACCCTATGAGGCCGAGGTGCGCGCACGCGTGATGTATTATATGCAGGTCGGATATTACGCGCTGGAACTATCGGAACCGATTGAAGAGCGTATAAAACGCATCAATGACTATGTGCTGTGCTTTACTGGCCAACCCGCGCGTGCGGCAGAAACTGACGCACTGGTGGCCTATGCTTTGAAGGTAAATAAATAGGATTAACGCGCGAACCGTTGCGCAACAGTCGTTTGCACTTTCTTGGCGGCGGCTTCTTTCACCGGGCCATAACCGCGTATCTCCATCGGGGCGGTTAGGATCGCCCGCTTTTCATCTTCATTCATCTCTGCGGTGCTAACTTGATTTAGAACATCCTCGAACCAGCCGATCAATCCGACCTCTAATTTTCGGTCCGCGCCATAGCTGAACAGATCCGCCCATGTCCCGCGCAGCGTTTTCATCTTTGCCAGCACTTTAAAAGCACTTCCCATCCACGGCCCAAAGGTTCGCTTAAAGGGTCGCCCGCGCGTATCATGCCCTGTGGGCCACATTGGTGGGGCGAGGTGGTATTTGATCTTATACTCCCCCTCAAAATCTGCCGCGATACGCTCTGCGAAATCGGGCAAAGCATGCAACCGCGCGACCTCATATTCGTCTTTATAGGCCATCAATTTGAACAATGATTTGGCGGCGGCACTAAGGTGTTCATCGCTCAAATGTGGGGCGACCGCGTCGAGCGTGGCTTTATACCGCGTCGCGTAATCTGCATCTTGATAATCAGTCAAGAACGCCATTCTGCGGGCAATCAAAGCTCTTGGAGATTCATCCATCTGCGCGACGTGCGGTGTTGTGTTCAGCTTGTCTGGGTCCGCTGCCATCACCCGACCATAGGCAAAAGCCGCTTTGTTCTTGTCCGGTACAACACCATTCAACTCTATCGCTTGATAGAGCGCGGTCAGCGACACTGGCACCAGACCCTTTTGCCACGCAAAGCCCAGCATCATCACATTTGCAAATACGGCATCACCCATCAGGGTTTCGGCCATTTTGTTGGCGTCAAAAGCCGCTACATTATCTGCGCCGACAACATCGGCAATCACTTGTTCACGCGCATCAATCTTTAAATCAGCATCCCGGTTCAGCACCAGATCACCTGTGGGCATCTCGGCCCGGTTCAATACCACTCGGGTATCAGGGCCATAATGTGCAGAGGCTTTGGGGGCGGAACTGACCACCATGTCACATCCGATGACCGCATCGGCCGCACCTTGATCAATGCGCACCTGGTGAACATCGCTGGGGGATGGGGCGATACGAACATAGCCCAGAACCGTGCCGAATTTCTGTGCAAATCCAGTGAAATCAAGCACGCTGGACCCTTTGCCTTCCAAATGGGCGGCCATGGAAATGAGCGCGCCCACGGTCACAACGCCTGTGCCACCCACGCCCGTGACCAGCAAATTATATGGTGCATTGACGGGTTGCAGATCGGGCAATGCAATGCCTTGCAGCATTTCTTCAATGTCCAATCCTGCACCCGACTTTTTTCGGCGACTGCCGCCTTCAATCGTTACAAACGATGGGCAAAACCCGTTCAGGCAGGAATAATCTTTGTTGCAGGTTGATTGATTAATCTGACGCTTGGTGCCGAACTCGGTTTTTTTCGGTTCAACGCTTAGGCAATTGGACTCCAATGAACAATCGCCGCAGCCTTCACAGACAAGATCATTAATCATCACGAACTTTGCGGGGTCTTCCATCTGCCCACGCTTGCGTTTGCGGCGTTTTTCTGTGGCGCAGGTTTGTTCGTAAATTAGAACGGTGACGCCAGGGATGTCGCGCAGTTCGCGCTGAACGGTATCAAGATCGCGGCGGTGGTTGAATGTGGTGCCCTTGGGAAAATCACCCTGTCTCAGTTTTTCCGGCGTGTCCGAGACAACAGCGATACGCGCCACCCCTTCAGCACGCGCTGATTGTGCAATGGCATATACCGACACCGGCCCATCCACAGGTTGGCCCCCGGTCATGGCAACCGCATCATTATATAATATCTTGTAGGTAATATTGGCCCGCGCCGCGACCGCTTGCCGAATGGCAAGTGACCCTGAATGATACCATGTGCCTTCGCCCAAATTCTGAAAGATGTGTTTGCCACCATTAAACATTGATGTTGCAACCCAAGGCACACCTTCGCCACCCATCTGTGCAAACCCGGCAGTTTCGCGGTCCATCCATGATGCCATGACATGGCAGCCAATACCGGAAGCCGCCTTGGACCCTTCGGGCAGTTTGGTCGATGAATTATGCGGACAGCCCGAACAGAAATACGGTGTCCGGTTCGCCCCCGACACATTCAGCAATACGGGTGGTTTCGCGGTCAAAGCCCTGGCTTTCTCAACCAGCTTTTCATCGGGAAAAAACGCATCCAACCGCGCGGCAATGATCGGCGCCAGCAAGAGCGGGGACAATTCACCCGTCCACGGCACCAACCCATCCAGATTTTCGTCATGCTTGCCGACCATGCGTGCGGGCTTGGACCCCGGCCAATCATAAAACGCTTCTTTGAACTGCGATTCAATGATGCCGCGCTTTTCCTCGATCACCAGTACTTCGCGCTTGCCGCGCACAAAATCCAACGCATCGCGACGCGCCAATGGCCAGACCATGCCGACCTTATAGATATCAATGCCAAGTTTGCGGCATTTTTCCTCATTCAGCCCCAGCAGACGCAGAGCCTCCATCGTATCCAGATGGCCCTTGCCCGTGGTTACGATGCCAAAGGGTCCGTCGCCCTTGCCATAGATATGGCGGTCAATTGGATTGGCCTCGACAAAGGCTTGGACCGCGTCAAGTTTGTCATGCAGCCGGGTTTCGATCCCGGGTGAGGGCAGATCGCCCAATCGAATGTGCAGGCCCCCAGCGGGTGCTGTGTAATCAGGCGTGTTGAACACGCGGTCTGGGTTAAGATCAACGGACGCACCAGATTCCACCGTTTCTGATATTGCCTTGAACCCAACCCATGTGCCGGAAAACCGCGACAGGGCAAATCCGTATTCACCGAAACTTTGATATTCTGCCACGGAAGCGGGATTTAGTGTGGGCATGAACCACGACATAAAGGCGACATCCGATTGATGCGGCATTGACGACGAGACACAGCCATGATCGTCGCCCGCGACCACCAACACGCCACCTTTTGGTGCACTGCCATAGGCATTACCGTGTTTCAGCGCGTCACCGGACCGGTCGACACCCGGCCCCTTGCCGTACCACATCGAAAACACGCCCTCGACCTCTGCATGAGGGTCCAAATGTGCTTGCTGCGCGCCCAGAACGGCAGTGGCCCCGAGGTCTTCGTTCACAGCAGGCAGAAACTTGATCTTTGCTTGCTCGAGTTTTTCAGAAATGCGCCATAATTCCTGATCCAAACCACCCAGCGGTGACCCCCGATAGCCTGACACAAAACCGCCCGTGTTTAACCCGGCCTGCCTGTCGCGCCGCGCTTGATCCAGCATGATGCGGGCCAAGGCTTGCGTGCCCGTCATGAACACACGACCCTGCTGCTGGGCATAACGATCATCGAGTTGATAGGTAGGAAATTTGTGGTCGGTTTTGATCATGGCGCGCCTCCTGCATCTTTAACTATACTGCATGAGATGTGAATTTTCGGCTCTATATGATTGGCAAAGAGCTATATTTCCGAGTAGAATATTCGAAAGAATTCAAAAAATCGGTGAATCTAACCAAGGGGCATCATGGATACCATTGACCATAAACTGATCTTGTTACTGCAACAGGATTCGCGTCTGCCCAATGCACAATTGGCTGAGCGGCTGAATATTTCAGCATCTGCTTGCTGGCGCCGGGTCAAAGCGCTTGAGGATGCGGGTGTGATTGAGCGCTATTCAGCTATCGTGAATCCACAAGCCATGGGGTTGGGGTTTGAGGCGATTGTCCATGTGCATTTGACCCGGCACGATACCGATGCGCTGGCTAGGTTTATCGCTGCTGTACAGCGGCGTGATGAAGTGACGGAATGTTACGCAACAACGGGTCAAGCTGATTATCATCTGCGCATTCTATGCTGCGATATTGATGCATATAATGATTTTTTGGAGCAGTTTTTGTTTATGCAGTCTGCGGTTAATTCTGCGCAGACAAACGTGGTGTTACGACGGATCAAATCGAATGCGCCGGTTGGGTGATGCTTGTGTTTTTCCGCTAAAAATAGGACTAAATGTCTCATTTCGCCTAAATTTTAAGCGTGCATCACTTTGTATTTGCGGGTTAGAGTTGGGGCGCTAACGGCGCGCAGGATATGATTCTGCCCAGCCGGAACGATCAAAAATAAAGAAAAGTCTGGGAGGACCTCTATGAAACATCACTTTTTCAAAGCGCTGATCACCAGTGCTGTGCTGGCAACCAGCGCAGGTACGGCTGCAACCGCAGCAGAGTGTATCGCACCTGCAAACCCCGGCGGCGGCTGGGATTTCACCTGCCGCCAAATCGGTAAGATCATGTTTGACATCGGTGCTGTTGATCAGCCCGTCCAAGTGACCAATATGCCCGGTGCGGGCGGTGGTCTGGCCTATGGCAACGTGGTCAATGAACGCAATGACGATCCCGATCTGATTGTTGCCGCGTCTTCTGCGACAACCACCCGTCTGGCGCAAAATGCCTATGCTGGCATGACGGCTGACCAAGTGCGTTTTGTTGGCGCCATCGGTGCTGATCCCGGCGTGATCGTGGTCGCAGCAGACAGCCCCTATCAAAACCTGACTGATCTGGTGGAAGCAATCAAAGCCGATCCCGGTTCTGTTGCGTTTGCTGGCGGTTCCGCGGTGGGTGGCTTTGACCACATGAAGCCGTTGATGGTTCTGCAAAAGGCGGACTTCACCGACATTACTGCCGTGAAATACATCGGTGTGGACGGTGGCGCGGATGCGATCACCCAGACTGTCGGCGGCTTTACGCAAGCTATGACAGGCGACATGTCCGAGGTCGTGAGCTTCCTGAACAACGGTGACATCCGTGTTGTGGCCGTCCTGACCGAAGAGCGCGTGCCGGGTTTTGATGATATCCCAACTGCCAAGGAACAGGGTTATGACGTGGTCGCGGTGAACTGGCGTGGCCTGTATGTGCCTAAGGGCATCTCTGACGAACGCTTTGAAGAATGGGCGGTCAAATTGCAGGCAGTTGCAGACAGCGATGAATGGGCGCAGGCCATGAAAGACAACGGTTTGGCACCGTTCACCAAAGTTGGTGGCGATTTCCAATCATACGTTGATGGTCTTGTGGCTGACATTGCCACCATGTCCAAAGAGCTTGGGGTCATTCAATAATGGCTTCTGATCGGATCTTTGGTCTGATCGCTCTGATCACGGCGGTTGCGTATATCGCAGCCGCCACTCAGATTCCGACAAACATGTTTTCGGGTGAAGTCCTGCCGAAACTCTTTCCTTTGATGGTGGGGGGCGTTGCAGCGATTTGCGGCTTGTTTATGATGTTCAAACCTGATCCCGACCCTGATTGGCCTGTGTCCGGCACTTGGCTGTCGATGGCTTTGGCAGTTTTGACGTTGTCTGTGTATGCCGTGATGCTGACACCGCTGGGCTTTATTCTTCCTACGATGTTTGCCGCCGGAATCCTCAGCTACCAGATTTCGCCACGCGTGGAGCCCGCGATTGCGTCCGGTGTCGGACTGTCTCTGGGCCTGTTCGTACTGTTCAAATACGCGCTAGGGCTTGGCAATATCGTTGCCTATCGCATTCCCACGGCCGAGAAACTCTGGAACGCTATTTCCGTTCTTATCCCATTTGTAGGACATTGAAATGGACCTGATTTCCAACCTAGCGCTGGGTTTTAGCGTCGCATTGTCACCCTACACATTATTCCTCGCCGTTTGTGGCTGTTTTCTGGGTACAATCATCGGCGCGCTTCCGGGCCTTGGTCCGTCGAACGGTGTGGCGATCCTGATTCCGATTACCTTTACGCTGGGCCTTGATGCCACATCGGCCTTGGTGCTGATGACATCCGTTTATTATGGCGCGATGTATGGTGGGCGAATTTCGTCGATCCTTTTGAATATTCCGGGGGACGAGCCTGCGCTGATGACCACACTTGATGGTTATCCGATGGCCAAGGCGGGTAGGGCGGGTGACGCGCTGGTGCTGTCTGGTGTTGCCTCTTTCGTTGGCGCGTTGCTGGCGACGTTGGGCTTAATGCTGCTGGCACCGTCCCTTGCGCGGGTGGCCTTCCTGTTTGGCCCCGCGGAATATTTCGCGCTTTATTTGCTGGCGTTCTGTACGCTGGGCGGTATGGCGTCAAACAATCAGGCCAAAGCGGCGCTGGCCGCCTGTATCGGTCTGGGTATCTCGATGATCGGCGTGGACAATTCGTCGGGCCTGCCACGTATGACGGGAGGTAATCTGCATCTGATGGACGGTGTTGATTTCCTCGTTGCCATCGTGGGTCTGTTTGCAGTAGCCGAGGTGTTCTTTTTCATCGAAAGCCACGGCAAAGGGTCCAGCATTGGTGTCAAACTCGACAAGGTACGTATCCCTTGGAAGGACATCTTTGACACCAAATGGACCATGTTGCGGTCCTCTGGTGTTGGTTTCATTGCGGGCATCCTACCGGGTGCCGGGGCGTCTTTGGGATCATTCCTTGCCTATATGACTGAAAAATCCATTGCGGGTGAAAAGGGCGGCTTTGGCACTGGTGTGCCCAAAGGTATCGCCGCCCCTGAAGCGGGCAATAACTCTGCTGCGGGGGGGGCCTTGGTGCCGATGTTGACGCTGGGTGTGCCAGGGTCAGGGACCACAGCCGTGCTGTTGGCTCTTCTGATGACGCTGAACATCACGCCGGGCCCGACGTTGTTTACCGAGCGGCCAGAGGTGGTTTGGGGTTTGATCGCATCGCTGTTGATCGCCAATGTGGTGTTGCTCTTGATGAACGTGCCGATGGTGAAGATATTTGTCAAAATCCTGATGGTCCCAGCGTGGGTACTGTTACCGGGTGTGACGATGATTTCGTTTGTGGGCATCTATTCGCTGTCAGGCAGCTACTTTGATTTGCTGCTGATGGTTGGGTTTGGTGTACTGGGGTATTTCCTGCGCAAGCTCGATATCCCAACCGTGCCAGTGATCCTTGGTATTTTGCTCGGTGGTAATATGGAAAACGCCTTGCGTCGCGCAATGACATTGTCAGATGGCGACGTGATGTACCTGTTCTCAAGCCCCATCGCGATTGGTTTTTGGATTGCTGCTATTGCCGGGTTTGTCGCCCCAATGTTCCTGCGCAATATCTTGAAGAAACCTCAAGCTGTGACGGATTAATCTGATGACGCGGGTGTTGATCCCTTCTGGCGCGTTGGGTCTGAATTATGACAAGGTGGCCTTGCAACGGGGGATTGACGCAAAACCTGACATCATCGCGATTGATGGCGGGTCCACCGATAGCGGACCATCCTATCTGGGGCGCGGCGTGTCAAAATACGCCCGCGCCTCGACCAAGCTGGAATGGGCCGGGCTGATGGAGGCGCGCGCGCAAGCGGGTTGTCCATTGGTCATTGGCACAGCGGGGACTTGCGGAGCGGATAGTGCCGTTGAATGGATGCTCGACATCACCCGCGAGATTGCAGCAGAGCAGGGTAGGCCGTTGACGATTGCAGTGTTGCGGTCACAGCAAGATGCAGCCGAAATGGTCACGGCATTAGAGGAGGGGCGGATCACGCCGCTGCCCAATGCCCCTGATATTTCACCTGACCTGATGAAAAGCTGCACCAACATTGTGGCCCTTGCTGGGGCCGAACAGATCGCCGCCGCCCTCGACACTGGGGCCGATATCATCATTGCGGGCCGAACCACGGACACAGCGATCATCGCCGCACTGCCGTTGATGCGAGGGTGTCACGCCGGGGCCGCGTGGCACGGGGCCAAGATTGGCGAATGCGGTGCGCTTTGTGCGACCAACCCGCAATCGGGCGTGATCTTGGTCGATTTTGATGACGAAGGGTTCACGGTCACGCCGCTGGCCGATGGCGCACACGCCAGTCCGCATACGGTGTCAGCACATATGCTCTATGAGAATTCTGATCCGTTTATTCTCTTTGAACCGGGCGGGCATCTGGATGTGACATGTGCGGATTATGTCGCAGTTGATGAAACGTCTGTTCGTGTCACCGGATCGAAGTGGGTGCCGTCCGACGCTTATACCGTCAAACTGGAAGGTGCGCGTCCGGCAGGGTTTCAAACAGTGCTGATCGCGATGCTGCGCGATGCGCGCTATGTTGCAAACGCCGCGATATGGGCGGCGGATATTGAAACGAAATGCGCCGCCAAGGTTGGTGAACGGTTGGGCCTCTCGCCCGACGTTTTTACCGTCGAACTGCGCTTGATGGGCCAGTCTGCAAGTTTCGGCGGCTTAGAGCCGCGCAGCGAGACAGCCATCGAAATTGGTGTCATCGGCATTGTGACCGCTGCAACCGACGCCCTTTCGATGGAGATTGGCAAGCTGCTCAATCCCTATATGCTGCATCATCCGCTGACCGCGGATGAGGAACAACCGACCTTTGCATTCCTGTTTTCCCCCGCCGAAATGCCGCGCGGCCAAACCTATGAATTTGCGCTGAACCATGTGCTGACGTTGGAAAACCCGATGCAGGCCTTCGCACTGGAGGTAATCGAGGTATGACCACGCTCGGTTCAATCGTACAAAAGGTGCGCTCCAAAAATGCCGGGCCATTCTGGCTGACCATCGACATTTTTTGCGGCTCGGAAGACGCCTATGAGCAGGTGCTGTCACGTTTGAAAACAGCCGAAGTTGCGCAGGTCCTTGGCGCTAACTCTCAAGATCTTAAACGCTTTGACATTCAATCGCTGAACGTCATCAAAATCAGCCTACCGCGACCGACCACCCAAGGGGCGATCAACGACCGTGATATGCACGGCGCCTCTTGGGCGGCGTTGATTGCAGAAATGGATGTATAGCTTGTCTTGACAAGGGGGGCTTGCTCGGGCCTTTTCAAACCAAATATTGCACAAAGGAGCCCATCATGATGAAAACACGTGCCGCCGTCGCCGTTGAAGCTGGCAAACCGCTCGAGATCATGGAGGTGAACCTTGAAGGCCCGAAAAAGGGCGAGGTTTTGGTCGAGATCAAGGCCACAGGCCTGTGCCACACCGATGAATTCACCCGCTCCGGCGACGATCCCGAGGGCATCTTTCCCGCGATCTTGGGCCACGAGGGTGCGGGCGTTGTGTTGGAAGTGGGCGAAGGTGTGACAACTTTGGAACCCGGCGACCATGTGATCCCACTCTACACGCCGGAATGTCGCGAATGCGAATATTGTCTGTCTGGCAAAACCAACCTGTGCCAGAAAATCCGCATCACCCAAGGGCGCGGGCAACTGCCCGATGGCACCACACGCTTTTCGATGCTGGATGGCACGCCCATCCATCACTACATGGGCTGTTCGACCTTTGCGAACCACACAGTTGTGCCTGAAATCGCATTGGCCAAAGTTCGCAAAGACGCGCCGTTTGATAAGATCTGTTATATCGGCTGCGGCGTGACCACAGGCATCGGCGCTGTGATCAACACCGCCAAGGTCGAGATCGGCGCGCGCTGCGTGGTGTTTGGTCTGGGCGGTATCGGGTTGAACGTGATCCAAGGGCTGCGCCTTGCTGGTGCGGACCAAGTTGTCGGCGTCGACCTGAACGATGACAAGGAAGAAACCGGGCGCTATTTCGGCATGACCGATTTTGTAAACCCGTCAAAAGTCGACGGCGATATGGTGGCGCATTTGGTTGAGCTGACGGGCGGCGGTGCAGATTACACCTTTGACGCGACGGGCAACACCAAAGTGATGCGCACCGCACTTGAGGCAGCGCACAAAGGCTGGGGTGAAAGCATCATCATCGGTGTGGCCCCTGCGGGTGCCGAAATTTCCACCCGGCCTTTCCAATTGGTCACGGGTCGGGTTTGGCGCGGAACGGCCTTTGGCGGGGCCAAGGGCCGCACTGATGTGCCAAAGATCGTCGATTGGTACATGGATGGTAAGATCGAGATTGATCCGATGATCACCCATAAGCTGACGCTGGACGAGATCAACCATGGATTTGAGTTGATGCACGAGGGTAAATCGATCCGGGCCGTCGTGGAGTTTTGACCGCAGGCAGGCTGCCCCCAATATCTTGCATCGCCACGGGATTTGTCGTGGCGGTTGTGGGGTTCTTTAGCTCCTTTCCGATTGTTTTGCAGGGGCTTGCCAGAATGGGCGCAGACGCGGGGCAGTCCGCGTCGGGCCTGATGATGGCGGCGGTGTCTATGGGGTTAACCGCCATTGTGATCAGCCTTTGGTTCCGCAATCCCATCAGCGTAGCATGGTCCACGCCGGGTGCGGCATTGCTCGTGGTGTCGATTAGTCCAGAGGGTGGGTTTTCCGAGGCCGTTGGTGCGTTTGTGGTCGCAGGCGGGCTTTATCTGATCGCCGGCATCTGGCGACCGATTGCACGCTTTGCCGCCGCCGTGCCAACCGTCTTGGCGCAGGCAATGCTGGCCGGAGTGCTGTTGCCAATCTGCATGGGACCGTTCCGGGCGTTGGCAGATATCCCGCAGTTCATTGTTCCGATATTTCTCGCATGGCTGTTGGCCGGACAGGTTAACAAACTGGCCGCTGTCCCGGCGGCGGTTTTGGTCACGGCATTCATCACGTGGTTTACGGGTGGCCTGCCGGATATCGCAACAACAGGTTTGATCACCACGCCTGTTCTGACCATGCCGAGCTTTTCCTTCGCATCTGCCATTGGTATTGGCGTGCCGCTCTTTATCGTTACCATGGCGACACAGAACATCCCCGGCATCGCGATCATCCGCAGTTATGATTATTCCCCGCCACCCGGCCCGCTGTTTGCATCCGTTGGCGCTGCATCGCTGATCACCGCCCCCTTTGGCGCATTCAGCACTTGTCTGGCAGCAATTACAACGGCGATGTGTGCGGACCCCGATGCGCATCCTGATCGGGACCAGCGCTATTGGGCTGCGGTGATGGCGGGTGTGTTCTATTGCCTTTTTGGCTTGTTCGCGGGTCTTGTCACCGCATTCGCCGCACTTGCGCCTCCGATGGTCGTGGCCAGTCTTGCGGGGCTTGCGTTGGTCAATGTGATGGCAGGGTCCGCGCAAGCGGCCTTGGCTGACCCGGCTGACCGCGAGGCCGCGATTGTGACGCTGTTGATCACCGCATCTGGGATTAGCCTTTTTGATCTTGGCGCACCGGTTTGGGGCTTGGTGATTGGCGGTGGTGTGTATTTGATCCGCCGCCAGCGCCGCGCAGGCTGATTGCCGCGACGACACGTGGCGCAGGCACCATCTGCCCTTTACAGGGGGTCGCTGTACGCTAATTTGAACGAAATAGTTTAAACTGAGGTGCCGCCATGCAGATCACTGTCAACGGAACAGAGCACGAGGTTGACGTCGAAGACGACATGCCTTTGCTTTGGGTGCTGCGCGACGTTCTTGGCATCACCGGGCCAAAATACGGTTGCGGCATTGCACAATGCGGGGCCTGTACAATTCATGTGGATGGGGTTGCGGTGCGGTCCTGTCAATTAGCGGCGGGTGATCTGGACGGTGAAGTCACAACCATTGAAGGTTTAGGCACGCCTGAGGCGTTGCATATCGTGCAGGCGGCCTGGATTGAACATCAGGTGGCGCAATGCGGATACTGTCAATCCGGTCAGATCATGCAGGCGGCGTCATTTCTAGACCTCAACCCTGAACCCACAGACGATCAAATCGACGCGGCGATGAGTGGTAATCTGTGTCGCTGCGGCACCTATCCTCGCATTCGCGCGGCGGTCAAAACGGCTGCGGCCAAGTTGCAAGGGGCCTGAGCCATGGGACGTATCAAAACCATCGCACGGCGCAGTTTTCTGGTCGGGTCCGCAGCAATTGTCGGCGGAGTCGCCTTTGGCACTTATCTCTATAAACGCGACGTGAAAAACCCGCTGTTGGCTGACCTGAAACCGGGCGAGGCGACGTTTAACCCCTTTGTCAAAATCGACGCAAACGGCGTCACTTTGATCACGCCACGCGCCGATGTGGGGCAGGGGGCCTATTCAATCCAGGCACATCTGATTGCTGAGGAAATGGACGTTGATCTGACCCAAGTGCGCATTGATCCCGGTGTGCCGAATGCGGCGTATTACAACGGTGTTGTCGCCGCCGAAGGCATGCCGATTGCGGCGACCTCTGACACGTTTCTGGCGCGCACCGGGCGCGGTGCGGCGGATGTGGCGGGTAAGCTGCTGGGTCTACAATTGACGGGCGGATCATCCACCGTGCCGGATATGTATGACCGGTTGCGCATGGCTGGAGCCGTGGCGCGTGAAACCTTGATATCTGCGGCAGCGGCACAAACCGGGTTGCCGCGAGATCAGTTGAAAACTGACATGGGGGCTGTGGTTCTGCCCGACGGGATGCGGCTTGATTATGCCAATCTGGCAGCCGCCGCAGCGGAGCTTGACCCGGTTGAGGACGTTGTTCTGCGCGATCCCGCGACGTGGAAATATCTGGGCAAACCACAGATGCGAACGGACATCTTGGCGAAATCAACCGGGACGCAAGACTACGGGATTGATATCGTCATGGATGGCATGGTCTTTGCGACGGTGCGCAGCAATCCGGCGATTGGCGGCGATATTGTCGGGTTTGACAGCAGCGCCGCCGACAAGATGCGCGGCGTTCAGGCGATTTTATCAATTACCGGTGGCATTGCCGTGGTGGCGGACAATACGTGGCGCGCGTTTCAAGCAGCAGCTGCGGTGGAATGTGATTGGGGTCCTTCGCCTCATATCAGCGATACCAAAGCACAGTTTGAGGCGGTCGCCGCCTCCTTTGGTGACGATTTTCAGGACAGTCGTTTCAAGGATGAAGGCGATATTGAGGCGGCATTGGGCGACGGCACAATCATAGAGGCCGAGTATCGCATCCCCTATTTGGCGCATGCGCCGTTGGAACCGATGTCGGTTGTGGTAAAGTTTGCCTATGGTCGCCTCGACATTTGGACAGGCACGCAGATTCCCGGTTTCATGCGGGATAATGCTGCCAAACGGGCAGGTCTTGAGGCTGACGCAGTACACGTACATGTGTTGATGTCAGGTGGCAGTTTCGGGCGGCGGCTTGAAGATGACTATGTTTTGCAGGCTGTTGAAATTGCTATGCAACTCCAAGATACGCCGATCAAGATGGTTTGGAGCCGGGAAGAAGATTTTACCCATGACTTTCCGCGCCCCCTCGCCATCGCGCGCGGGCGTGGCAAAGCCGTGCAGGGCGCGGTTGATAGTTTCGACTTGGCCATAGCCACCCCTTCCGTTTCTGAATCTTCGCTTGGCCGTTTGGGCCAACCCGCGATGGGGCCAGATGTTGCAATTGTTGCGGGTGCGTGGGATCAGCCATTTGAAATCCCCAACTACCGTGTAACCGGATACCGCGTGCCAGCGATGATACCTGTGTCATCTTGGCGATCCGTCGGGGCGTCGGGAAATGGTTTCTTGCACGAGAGTTTCATGGATGAACTCTGCCATGCGGCGGGCGTTGATCCACTGGCTGAACGGCTGCGCCTCTGTTTCCATGATCCATCGAAAAAAGTGTTGGAAGCCGTTGGCGAGATGTCGGGCTGGGATAGCGAGATTGCGCCAAAGCGCGGGCGGGGGCTGGCGTTTACGCTGGCCTTTGGCGTGCCTGTCGCCCAAGTGGTTGAGGTCACGGATACCGAGGATGGCATCCGTATCGACAAGGTGTTTGTCGCGGCTGATGTTGGCCGCGTCCTTGATCCGGTGAACTTTGAGGCGCAGGTCACAGGGGGCGTGATCTGGGGTTTGGGCCATGCGATGAATTGCGAACTGACCTATGAGGGTGGTGTGGCGCAGCAAGATAATTATCACCTGTTTGAAGGCATGCGCCTCTATCAGGCACCACAGATCGAAGTGCGCGGACTAGAAAATGGTGACAAGATTAAGGGTATTGGCGAACCTGGCGTGCCACCCGCCGCCCCGGCACTGGCCAATGCGATTTTCGCCGCCACCGGGCAGCGGATCAGAGAATTGCCGTTGAATAAGCATGTGAGGTTCATCTGATGCGTATGCTCCTTGTTTTGCTTTTCACAGGTTCATCCCTTATGGCCGAAGAATCTGCCGTGAACATTGACCCGCCGGCTGAAGGCTCGGTCAGCGTCGCGGAGGGGTTGGCTGCATGGGATCGTATCTATCAGGTTGCTTCACACCCGCGGTGTTCCAATTGCCATGTCGGTGACAGTGAACAACCGATGTGGTCAGGGCCAACTTACGGCGACACTCGCCCGCATGGTATGAACATCCGCGCAGGCGAAAGCCGGATTGGCGCAGAAACGATCCCCTGTCGCACGTGCCATGTCACCAATCAAACGGGCGGCAATACTGCACCCCATATGGCACCACAGGTGGCAGACGCATGGCGATTACCACCGGTTGAGGCCGATTGGTTTGGCAAATCCAGCGACGAGATTTGCGCCCAGTTACGCGACCCAGATCGCAATGATGGTCGAACGTTTCTCGAAATTGCCGACCATTTGGGCCATGATGTAATCTTGCACTGGGCATGGACGCCGGGCGGTGGGCGTGAACCTGCACCCTTTTCGTTACAAGAACACACAAACGATGTGTTGGCTTGGGGCGTGGCCGGAATGCCCTGCCATTTTGATTGACCCTAGTGGCTTTGATTTAATTCATCTACCGCTGGAATTTCGGTTTCGCGGCGGGCAATATAGGCCAGCAATTCTTCGTTCTTGGCCTGATCCAAGGTTGGCTCCTGATATGCGCTCAACATCTTTTTCGCGTGTTTCAATGCGCGTTCCGTAATCTCGACCGATCCATCTGCTTGCCATTGCTCAATGGAATTGTTGTCGAAAAGTTCCGGCATGAAATAAGCGGATTGAAAGTTCTCTTGGGTATGAGGATGGCCCAAGTAGTGCCCACCGGGGCCGACATCTGGCACGGCTGAGAGTGCCTCATCAAAGTCATCGAAATTCGGCCCCAGCGCCATACGGTGTGCCATTGCGCATTGTTCGGCATCGACCATGAATTTTGCGACTGAACAATGCATTCCCGCCTCATTCCAGCCTGCAGAATGCCAGATATAATTGGCCCCGGCGTGCATGACGGCGGATAGCGTTGTCGCACTTTCATAACCGGCTTGTGCATCAAATGTCTTGGCCCCGCCCAACGTGTTCGAGGTGCGCCACGGCACATCGTAAAATCGCGCCATCTGGCCAATCATAAAGTTCATCAGCGATATTTCGGGTGTCCCTGCCATCGGCGCGCCGGACTTCATGCTGACCGTGCTGAGGTAATGGCCATAGATCGCGGGCGCGCCACGGCGGATGACTTGGGTGTAGGCCAATGCGGAAAGGGCTTCCGCGTTGAGCTGCGCCACAGACGCGGCGACGGATGCGGGCGTGTTGGCACCGCCCAGCACGAAAGGTGAGCACAGCACCGGCTGGTTGGCGCGACAGAAGGCGCGCATCGCGCCGAGCATGGTTTCATCCCAGACCAGTGGTGAATTGCCGTTGCAATTGCCCGTCACCACCGGATGTGTGTCGATGAAATCCGCACCAAACAGAATGCGGCACATGTCGATCACATCTTCGGCGTTTTTGGGGCTGGTGGTCATGCCCATGAAGGTCTTGTCGGAATGTTTCATGGATGAGTAGGTGATGCGCAGATGGCGCTGGCTGATCGGATGGTCGTAGGGCTCCACAATGTGATGCGCGGAAGAATGCAATGCGGGCATCATATGCGCGAGTTTGTGAAACATCGCCAGATCATCCAGCGTCGGATTGCGGCGCACGTCCTCAAGATCGCGCAGATAGGGAGCGCCGGTCATCGGAACAAAGATTGATTTATTGCCGCCAAGGGCGACGTTTTTCTTAGGGTCGCGTGCGTGATAGGTAAACTGCGCCGGTATCGTGGCGATCAGATCGCGAACCAAAGCACGATCCAGATATACTCGGTCATCCACCACCTTGGCGCCGGCGCGTTTCCAATCGGCCAACGCAATGTCATCGCGAAAAACCACGCCGACATTTTCCAGGATATCCATCGACGCGGCATCGATGCGTTCCACTTGTGATCCGGTCATGATCTCGCAGGTTGGGATTTTGTTGTGCAAACCCGGCAACATCTCGACATTCGGGATGGCGCGCAGGGCGCGGCGGGCGGCGCGGCCACCGGAACGTGCGCGCGTGACTGTATCTGACGACATGATATGATCCTTTGTGACTTGTCAAATTTATGGCACATAAGCGACATGTGCGCTTGTCTGCGGGCGAAGTCTTTTGTGACGATTGTGGCGCGAAACGCTTGACTGTTCCGCCAAGGCAATGTCCGGTGAGGCATGGATATTTTACATGTGACACGCCCTGTGCCCGTTGCGGGGCTAGATGACATTCCGATGCCTTCAATAGATGCCGCTGCACCGCAGGCATTGGTTGCGCGTTGCCCGGTTGCGGCTGAAACGCCATTGTTGGATGCCGCTGCAATCGCCACTGAGGCGGGAGTGGCGCATGTCTGGATCAAAGATGAACGTGGGCGCATGGGACTGGGCAGCTTTAAGGCGCTGGGCGCGGCCTACGTTGTTGCCCACGATGCGTCGCATGGGCAGGCGCGGGGACAGACCTATGTGACCGCCAGCGCAGGCAACCATGGCATGTCAGTGGCGGCAGGGGCCGCGGCCTTTGACGCGGCCTCGGTTGTTTATATTGCTGAAACGGTGCCAGAGGCATTTGCGTTGCGGTTGGCCGAACAGGGTGCCACGGTCGTGCGTGACGGGGCCAACTATGAAGCATCAATGGAAGCTGCGATGCAGGCGGCGGACGAGCATGGATGGGCGCTGTTATCGGACAGTTCGTGGCCCGGATATACAAAGCGCCCGCATCGGTTGATGGAAGGCTATCTGGTGTTGATGGCCGAAGCGATCGCGCAGATGCCTGTGGTGCCGAGCCATGTGTTTTTGCAAGCCGGTGTTGGCGGATTGGCAGGGGCCTGTGCTGCACTGATCCGCGAGGTTTGGGGCGATGCACCGCGGATTATTGTGGTTGAGCCAGAGGTCGCCCCGGCGCTGCACGGATCGGTCGCGGCGGGCTGCCCGGTAGAAAGCAGTGGTCCGGTCAGCGATATGGGCAGGCTTGACTGCAAGATGCCGTCGTTGATAGCGCTCAAAGGCTTGGC
>JBPOFE010000179.1:0-6123 GCA_051252035.1 Sulfitobacter sp. | reverse complement strand
ACCGCCAGTAATGCGACCAGTTTGACGACCGCCTCTACCGCGACGGCGATCACCACGCCGTGGTGGCGTTCATTGACGTTGAGGTTGCGGGTGCCGAACAGAACGGTGAACAGCGCCAGACCCGTCGCGACCCAAAATGCGGCTTGGCCCCGGTTGATCACCTCATGTTCGGTGCCGACCAGCGCCGTGTCGGGGGCCGCAAAAATTGACAGCGACAAGATAACCGATTGCAATTGCAGCGCAATGTAGGGTGTCACCCCAATCACCGCCATCACCGTGACCACGATGGCAAGCGTATTGGACTTGCCGTAACGCGATGAAATCAGGTCAGCAATGGAAGTCACACGTTGACTACGCCCGATGCGCACCAAGCGCCGTAAGATCCACCACCAGCCGATCATCACCAGCGACGGACCAAGGTATATCGTCAGATATTCCAACCCCGACCGCGCCGCATAGCCTACGGCACCGTAGAACGTCCAAGCGGTGCAATAGATCGACAGCGACAGCGTATAAACCAAGGGCGAGCGCAAAAGCCATCCACCCTGCCCTTTGAGCGCGGCACGTTCCGCCAGAAAGGCGACGATAAACAGCCCCGCGACATAGAGCAGGCACACAAAAACCAACTGATTGAGGGAAACCATCAATCCGACCCGGTGCTTGTCACGTCAATCTTGCCCGATTGCTCGCGGGTGCGCCGCCAGAGCGCCCAGGTGGCCAGCACCAACATCGCCCAAATGCCAAAAATATAGCGCAACGCGGTGCTGAGCGGCATTGGCGCGGCCCCACCTTCTACGGCAGCATCCGAAATCGGCCATAGCAATGGCACCATCCACAACGCCAACCCCAAAAACGGCAAAAACCGCATCGCATCCATCATACGGCGCAGGCGGTACCCACGGCGTTCCAGAAACATCGGGCTGCGCGCCATGGTTCAGACCCCCTTTGCCTTGAAGACAATCATGTCTGGGTCAATTCCCGCACGGCATCAAGCATTTCTGCATTGGAAAATGGCTTGGTCATGAACCTGCTTACACCCGCCTTTTCGGCCATGTCGCGGTCACGGGTTTGGCCGCGCGCGGTCAGCATCAAAATCGGCATATCAACAAAACCCGGATCAGCGCGCAATTCGTGCAAAATTTCAAACCCGCTTTTGCCGGGCAACATTACATCCAGCATCACCAGATCGGGCATGACTTTGCGGATCACATCCACCGCGCCCGCACCATTGGCCAGTGTTTCGACACGCCAGCCTTCTTGAGACAGCAGAAAACGGATGGCTTCTGCGATGTTTATCTCGTCTTCGACCAGCACCACATGTTTGCCCATCGGCCTATGTCCTCCCCCTCGTGTGGCATCGCCCTTGTCTGACGCAGGGTGCGGATGCAACGGGGCTAGGATGCACCGGAACGTGGGGGCTGTCCACACTCTGCTCTCAGACGCCTTGCGCGAGAATTGAAGGTTCGCGCCGCGCGCCACAGCCATCATGCGGACAGATGCGGCAAGTTGAACCAACCAATTGCGCCGGGTGCGCATCTGTGGGCGCGGGCACCAACAACATCACCGCCTGCACCAAGGGAGGCGTGTTGTAAGACGCCTCACCGACGGCCTCGCTGGTTGCAAAACAATCAAAGCCGGCTTGCGCCGCACCCGATTGCGAGACCCGCGCCGACACGACGCCGCCGGGTTGCCCCAACGCGGCAAAAAGCGGCCAAAGCGGGCAACAAGCGCCGTGGCGCGGCACCGTAAATGCCTCCACCGATTTGCGAAAAATCACTGTGCCTGAACGATCGCAGACCACCAATCCGGCGCCGTGTTCGGGCAATGCCGCCAATCGGCGCAGCACCCGCACGATCGGTTGGTGCAAGGTGCGGCTAAGTGTCATCGGGTCCGTGCCAACCTCCGCCACAGCCGCCCGAAGTTTTGCAATCGGTAGATGCGTCGCATCGCGTGCGACCTGTTGCAACACACCTCTGGCAATATGTTGTGCCGCGAGCGATTGCAGCGCCTCGCCTGCACTGATCAGCGTTTCAATTGCAGCCTCGGTATCGCCACCGTTTTCCAGCGCCTCAAATTCGAAGCCATGCTGCGTCAGAAACACCTCAACCTCTTCTTGTGGTGAACTTGCCGTATCCGCGGCGTCCGGCTCCGCATCGAGATAGGCCACCAGTGCCTGAGCGCTGTCGGACAAACGGCGGCTGTCTTCGTTGATGTTGGCATGAAAACGGTCGCGCCATTCGGGTTGCAGTGTTTCGGTTTCCGCCAAAATTGACGCGGTGGATCGTATCGCCGCCGCTGTGGTCAGCAATTCGTGCATCGACGCCGCCAGATGCGGGTCATGCGCCAGACGGTCGGTCAATGCCTCAACTGTTTGTTCCAGCGTGGCAATGCGTCGCCGTGTCCCGGCCAGCACATCGGCCCATCCCGGAAAGCGCCCGGCAAATTCATCGGCGCGGTCCGCGTCCGGCCCGCTGAGCCCCGCATCCATCGCCGCTTCTCGCAAGGTCGCGATCAAGGCGGCCTCGGCCCCTTCGGTCAGAGCCTGTGGTTCCACCCCCAAAGCTGCGGCGATATTGAGCAGCAGTTTACCCCCGATTCTGCGGCGGTTGTGTTCAATCAGGTTCAGATAACTCGCCGAAATCCCGATCTGACGTGCCAGATCGGCCTGCTTTTGTCCCGCCATCACCCGGCGTTCGCGAATGCGGCTGCCTGTCAACGCTTCTCGTGCCATGCTTTACCCTCACATTATCGCGCAATATCAATGAGTTTCTGCGCTGCAATATCACTTTATTTACAGAATACGAAACATCGTTGCGAAGATATTTACAGAATAATTGTGTTTATCAAGGGGCTTATTGATCCGTTTTCATCAAACAGGCGATAAGATATTTGCACCTTTGTGCCAGTTGCGCCCGTTCAACGATAGCGGATGTACAGTTTCAACAATTGGGAGGAATTCATGTCATTTTCTAAATTGACACGTCGTGGTCTGATCAAAACCAGCGCTGTCGCTGGTGCTGGTTTGGCACTGCCGACGTATCTGCGGGCCGACGGCCACTCAGGTTTCACAAACGCACCACAGGGCGATACTGTCGTGCTTGGTTTTAACGTTCCACAAACTGGCCCCTACGCCGAAGAAGGTCTGGACGAATTGCGCGCACAAGAACTCGCGGTTCAGCACCTGAACGGTGAGGGCGATGGCGGTATGATGAACACCTTCAGCTCAAAAGCGCTGAAGGGGAACGGCATCTTGGGTAAGAAGGTCACATTCGTGACGGGCGACACCCAGACAAAATCAGACGCAGCGCGCGCATCGGCCAAGTCGATGATCGAAAAAGACGGTGCGATCATGATCAACGGCGGCTCATCCTCGGGTGTGGCTGTTGCGGTTCAGGGTCTGTGCCAAGAAGCGGGCGTGATTTTCATGGCCGGTCTGACACACTCAAACGACACCACGGGCAAAGACAAGAAAGCCAATGGTTTCCGTCACTTCTTTAACGGTTATATGTCTGCGGCGGCCCTCGCGCCTGTGCTGAAAAACGCATATGGTACCGACCGCCGCGCCTATCACCTGACGGCGGACTACACATGGGGCTGGACACAGCAGGAATCGATTGCTGCGGCAACCGAAGCCATGGGTTGGGAAACTGTGAACAACGTGCTGACGCCGCTGGCAAGCACTGACTTCTCTTCCTACATCGCACCTGTGCTGAACTCTGGCGCCGACGTTCTGGTTCTGAACCACTACGGCGGGAACATGGTGAACTCTTTGACCAACGCGGTTCAATTTGACCTGTTGAACAAAGAAGTGAACGGCAAGAAGTTCGAAATCGTTGTGCCGCTTTATTCTGAGTTGATGGCCGCTGGTGCGGGCAAGAACGTTGAAGGTGTTATCGGTTCGATGAACTGGAACTGGCAGCTTCAGGATGAAGGCTCCAAAGCATTCACCAAGTCGTTTGGTGAAAAGTACGGTCGCCCACCATCCAACTCAGCCCATACATGCTATGTTCAGACGCTGCTTTATGCAGATGCGGTGGAGCGTGCGGGCACCTTCAATCCTTGTGGTGTTGTAGAAGCGCTGGAAGACTTTGATTTCGACGGCATGGGTAATGGTCCGACCACCTACCGTGGTGCCGATCACCAGTGTTTCAAAGACGTGCTTGTTATGAAGGGTAAAGAGAACCCGACAAACGAATACGACACACTGGAAATCGTTGAAGTCACGCCACGTGCACAGGTCGAATATGCACCTGATCACCCAATGTTCGCCGGTGGCGAATTGGGCGACTGCAATCCCGGCGCGTAACTTCACGTAAAAGCAAAATTGTAGGGCGCGCGACCGCCGCGCGCCCTGCCCCCTCATCCTGCTTGGGTGTTGGCCCGGCATGACTGCATAATCCAAAAGGTGGGGACCATGGACGCAATTCTTCTTCAAATTCTAAACGGCCTCGACAAGGGATCCGCCTATGCGTTGATCGCGCTTGGTCTGACGCTGATTTTTGGCACATTGGGTGTTGTGAACTTTGCCCACGGAGCCTTGTTCATGATCGGGGCGTTTTGTTCTGTTACCTTGCAGAAAATCCTGACGCTCAGCTCAGTCACGCTGAGCGAAACGCAAAAAGATTTTCTGGGCAACCCGCTGAAAATCGAAACACCCTACGTCGAAAGCTGGTTTGGACCCGAGGTCGGGGCCAGTATCATTGACTGGTCCGTCCCGCTTGCGATCCTGTTTGCGATCCCGGTGATGTTGTTCATCGGCTTTGTGATGGAACGCGGGTTGATCAAGCATTTCTACAAACGTCCCCACGCCGATCAGATCCTCGTGACCTTTGGGCTTGCGATCGTTTTGCAGGAAGTCATCAAATACTTCTACGGCGCGAACCCGATCCCGACCCCTGCCCCTTCTGCCTTTGTTGGCAGTTTTGATTTCGGCCCGTTGCTGGGTCTGGATACGTCACTGGCCTATCCCTATTGGCGGCTGGTCTACTTTGGCTTCTCCACGATGATCATCGGTGCCGTGTTTGCCTTCCTGCAATTCACCACTTTTGGCATGGTTGTGCGCGCTGGGATGGCAGACCGCGAAACTGTGGGCCTCTTGGGCATCGACATCGACAAACGCTTTACCTTCATGTTCGGCATCGCAGCTGCGGTCGCGGGTCTGGCGGGTGTGATGTACGCCCCGATTAACTCGCCTAACTATCACATGGGCATGGATTTTCTCGTGCTCAGCTTTGTTGTGGTTGTTGTTGGCGGCATGGGCTCGCTCCCCGGTGCGGTGCTCGCGGGTTTCATGCTTGGTATCCTCGAAAGCCTTGCTTCGATGAATGAAGTCAAAGCCCTGATCCCCGGTATCGACCAAATCATCATCTATGTGGTTGCCATTATCATCTTGCTGACACGTCCCCGTGGCCTGATGGGCCGCAAAGGTGTGATGGAGGAATAAGCAATGTTCGGACTAGAAAAACGCGACACCCGCCTGCTGATCATTGTTGCCATCATGGCACTTGCAGCGCCCTTTATCCTTAACCCGTTCCCAACAGGTTCGGCGATGGCACAGTTCAACGCAGGCTATCCTGACCTGATGCAGCGCTTTGTGATCTTTGGCATTCTCGCCATTGGATTTAACCTTCTCTTCGGCCTCACCGGCTACCTCAGCTTTGGTCACGCCGCATTCTTGGGTGTCGGATCATATGCGGCGGTCTGGATGTTCAAGCTGCTGGGTTACAACATCATCCCCGGCATTCTGCTGTCGATCGTGGTGTCCGGCATCTTTGCGCTGGCGATTGGCTTTATTTCGCTGCGGCGCTCCGGGATTTATTTTTCCATCCTGACGCTGGCCTTTGCCCAGATGCTGTTCGCCATCGCCTATTCCGACCTGATCGGACGTTTCTTTGGCACGCCGATTACCAACGGCGAAACGGGTTTGCAGGTTTACACCTCTGACCCGCAGTATTTCCACTCTGCCAACCTACCCGATATCCCACATCTGTTCGGTTATGCCATGCAGTCGACCGAGACATGGCGTGTCGGAGGATGGAGTTTTGACTTCTCGCTGGGCTACTACTTCTGTGCCATCATCATGATCGTGATGTTCTATCTCGCGATTCGCATTTTCCGCTCGCC
>JBPOFE010000178.1:0-6133 GCA_051252035.1 Sulfitobacter sp. | reverse complement strand
ATTGATGCCTGCCTGCGCTCGTCAAAGCGGGATGCGGCGTGGGTGAAGTTGAATTGAACACCGCTTAGAAACAGAGCCTGCGGAGGTATTCCGCAGGCTCTGTGTCTGGTGGATTTCTTAGGCCTACTTGTATCTGTCAGCCCGGCGCGATTGCGGGGTCAAACGGTGCAAGCGGCACTTTGAAGGTAGCGGGCGTATCGACCTCATAGTGTTGCCAGTTCAGTCCCGCCTTGGACAGGTCTTCCCACGCATTGGCATAGGCCATCAACGAGACTTCGTCGATTTCTCTGCTTTGCGCGCCCTCATTCAAGATTTGCTGTACGTCCGTTGCACGCGCTCGAAACCATGCGGCCGCCCTTAAAAAGACCTTGGCGATATCCTCAAGATCAGTCGCCAGTCCTGCAATTGCGTTGTGTGCGGTTTGCAGGGCGAGCAATTGCAGTGTCAAAGCCGACAGGTTGATTTCGAGCCCAACTTCTTTAGCGGCATTGGCCAGTCGTTCGCCAATCGTTTTTAACGCCTCGTCGATCTTGCCCTCGGCAATACCGATCAGAATAACGCCGACGGTCACGGCAAGCACTTTGGCGAGCTCATCCGCTTCGGTGCCCGTCTTCACTTTTTCTCCGGCCTCCATTATGCCTTTTGCGACCTCGATCATCTTTTTCGCATCGGTCAGGTCAACCTCAATGGTTTTGCTTTCCGCGGCGATGATCGCTTTGATCTTTGCAATGGCTGCGACGGTTGCCGTAATACTCTCAGCGTCTAGCTTTTCCAGATCGGCAAAGGCGGCGTGTTTTTCCGAGAAATTTTCTGCGTCGGTGGCAACTTTGTTTTGTAACACGGCTACCTTGTGTCCAAAGGCTTCAAGTTTTGTAGATTCTTCTAACAGGCGTTCCCTCTGCGCTTGCAGAATTTCCACTTTATCAGTGTATTTCATGGTCGAGATGACAGGCCGCCACCCTTTTATGAACGCAAAAATGTTCTGATAGGCTTGCGGCAGGATCGTGACATCAGGTTCAATGTCGTTGGACCAGGTCAAGGCATTTGCTACTGCGGTGACCAGCGCGGCTTCCATCTCTTGCAAATCCTGTTCGTGATTGGGCGCTGCCTTTTGCTGCTCTGGCGTTAATTTAGGAAAGCCGATGCCTTTTATGACGACGTCATCCATACCCACAACAGATGCACGGGCGATCAGGACATCCTTGAATGCGCCTGACATTGCGGTGAGTTCGTCTTTTTCTGAAAATCGAAGTGCCATGGAAATATCCTCTTTCTACAGGGTGCGGGGGGAAATTATGTCAGGGATGATGCGGCTGTTGACCGAAGTGTCCCAGTAATACGGTTGATCCGTGTCGCTGGTTGTGGGCTGCATCTCGACTGCGTCCAACGCTGCGCTGTCTTGCGGTGACGGGCTTAACCCCACACGCAGGTCGACTTTGCCGTTGGGCAATGGGGTAAAGGCGAGCATACAATGACGGTTGTCTTCGACTTCATCCGCAACCAATTGACTGAACGCCTCATAACCTGACAGGTCACATCCCAGAAGCGGTGCTGCCTTTAACAACGCTCTGCGGGTCTGTGCACCGCTGCCAAAAAGATCATCGGCTTGGCAGAATACCGTCATCAACCATTCGCCGGTGTGGAGCTGTTTCAGGCTCAGTCCGTTCTGACGGTTTTTGGCCGCCGGGTTCAGGAACTTGCCGCACACGGTTTCAATCGCTTTGATCACCGCATCGCCGCCGCCGGGTATGCCGAGTTTGTTATAAAGGTCCGGCAATTCGTCCAGCCGCATGCTGTTCAGGCCAAAGTAGAATTCGACTTCGCCGTCGCAAGGCAGTCCCAGCATCGTGACCCGTGCGCCACGCGCGGTCAGGACCTTGGCCAGATCACCGGGTGGATGAAAGTCTTGGATTGCCTCGGCGTGCGCGGCAAGTGGCACTTCGGCGTAGAGTTTGAAGGCTTGTGCTGCGGCACTGATCCGAAGGCTGGCCCATGCACCGTACTTTAGCGTCTGGCCCTGTTGCAGATCGGCGCAGCGGTCTAACAAAATCGGATCAACGATATGGCCAAGGTCGTGAAACCGTTCGGCGACAAGCGCCAGCCGTTGTTCCGGCAGGGGGGCCATGCCGCCGACTTCGGTTGCAAAGCGTACTTCGGTAGCTGGATTTCCAAACGCCACCTCAACCGGGAACCCGGTAGGGGTCAGCCGGCTGTAAGGCGTGTAGGGGCTGTGGTTTTCGGTGACATCGACAGGATCAAGCAGAACCGTCAATGATCTGAGCGCGGCCAGTTTAACGGCGTGGTCGACAGGCACCCCTTTCAGGGATGCCTGTACGCAGGACCGTGTGAAATCGGTCATGGGGGAGAAGTTGTTCATAGCGGTCACTTGCCCGCGACAACGGGTTGAAGTGGTGTGGGGGGCGCGATCACCGCCGTAGTACCTTTTGCCGGAACTACGATGTTGGGGGTCTTGGACGTGCTCGCCCCAGTGGCCGTTGTTTTACCAACACCGCTGGTGATGTAAGTGGCGGTCCAGACAAAATCGATCACATCCTGATCGGGGGTATGCGTATAGGTGATATACCGAGGCGCATTATGCCCCTTGGGATCAACTGGCGGCATGTAAACGAAATTGGTGGTCGATCCAATTGATGTGCTGCCGCTGCCAGTTTTGTCTTTGACCGTTGCGTTCACCGACAGCATGATTTTGTCGTATTTGGTGGCTGACCAATCGACCGCATCCATTTCCACCGTGATTGTGGTGTAGCGGGTCGCCGGGTTGACCATGATTGTCGGCTGCTTGTTCTGAAGCAGAGTCGGCTGGATGTTGATCTGTTCGCCCATCAGGGTCGATATCGACGCCGTATATACCAACGGGATGTGGCCATGCAGGAAGCCGTAGAACGTATCGCTGGCGAACATCACCGGGTCGCTCGTGTTCGGCTTAAGGCTGAACGACGTGGGATTGTTTGCTGTCGGCTGTGGGCCAGCACCGGGGATTGTGACGTCAGTGTCAAACCACACTTTGACGTCCGCTTCGATCACCGTTGGTGCCTTGCCGCCGCCAGCGGTTGAATCCGCCAGTTTCGCAACAATCAGAACACCGGTCGGGTTCGGTGCGGGTGGGGTTGCGATGGTTTCATTATACGACGTTGAAGAGGTCTCGGGTGCGACAAAGTCGGGGCCTTCGGCGAAATGGTAGGTCACAATGTAGGAATACGCCGTGCCCGTCACGACGTTGTGCGCTACGTAGCTGGTAAATACCGTTTGCGTTGAATGTGCCGCAGCAGATTTCGCCGCTTCAACTGCGTCATATTGCCTTTTCGGCGCAGGCGGTGCTTGGATCGTATGTTTTTGGTGAATTGGCGTGCCGCCGCCATGATCCGATGCAAAGTGAAAGTCGATATCGATCGATGTGACAACAGGTGGAGTGGTTGCACCGGACGCGGTTTTCAACGCAGCAAATGCATTGCGGGCCTCAAAGGTAACATTCAGTATCCCAACCGTGGGGAGTTCGATGCCAAAGTTTCCTTCCGTGACGCCCAACTGCTGCCCCGTGACCGCGGGCTGTGCTGCGCTGTCAACGTATTCTGCTGTCCATGTCACGTCATAGGCAGCGCCGTGGGTGTCATCATAGGGGGCAATAAATGTGGCGGAGCCGTTTTTGGTAAATACATGAGTGCTGTCAGCCTGTGAAAGACCGGGATAGCTGACCCGGACCGTTACTTGCTTTAACTCAACTGGTTTTGCCTCGATCGTAGGGACATTGGCACCTTTGACCTTTTCACCCACGAAGGGCAGGTTGGCCGAAATCACCATGACTTGCTTGCGTGCATTCACAACCGTTGTGTGCGCTGCGATGTTAGCCAAAGCAGGCAGAGATCCCTTGGGATAAAGTTTCCAGTTGATGACCTGATCGGTGTCGTAGGTCGCGGTAAAACTGCTCACTTCATTGATGCTAAAGCTGTCATATGATTTCTCGCCCAAAACGCTTAACGCGGTTTTGACTTCTGCTGACACGAGTGAGCCGATGGTGGCGTTTGCCCAATCTGTGACTGAAGCGACCAATTCCTGTGATGGGTTTTGGATGCCCCATTGTAATTTCACAGTGGACGAAGCGGATTCGTTTAACAATTTGGTGACAATGCGGGGTGTGTCCGCAGCATAGGCGTGATGCTGTGCGTGCTGTACCTGATACTTATAGGCGATTGAGGAATCGAAATGCAGAATCGCGTTGACCGCATTCAAACGGGCCTGAACGTTCAGATCATAGGTGACGTCCAAACCGCCACCAGCCGTTGACAGAAGACCCGTGATGGTCGCCATGCCATCTGCATCCAGATCAGCGCGGAAAGTGGCGACATTGGCGCCAAATTCAGACGCTTTGGCCATGTAGTTCTGGACTGTACCTTTTACGTCCAGCGAAAACTCGGCAACACAGCCTTGATTATAAGCTAATGGGTTAAGTTGATAGGGCTTTGGCGCGTTTGGAAACTCAATCGCGATTTGTCCTTTGACGCCATCATCAACTGCAGTTGGGACAGTTAATTGTGTGTTGAAGGTGACATAGCCTGAGCCATTTTTCGTGTCATCCGTCTTGTATGTAACGAGTTTGATTTCGGGCTGGCCATTTTCGTCAAGCACCCAATCAGGGCGTGGCATGACATAGAAGAGGCTCAGATTTACATCGTCCTGATAGTATTCCCAGACAAAGCCGGTTGGATCTTTGTAAGAGCCTCTTTTTTCATAATTCAGCATTTGAAATTCCCCCTCAGGCAGTGCCTGATTTAATGGATGAACCGGATGTGTCCGGTATGCGTTTTGTGGTTACGTGTTGCGCTCGGGGCCAAGACCGGGCTTGGCCCCGCACAGTTGCGGCGCAGGTCAGGCGGCTTTGTTTTTACCGACAACCAAAGGCGTCAGCGCCCCGAGTTTTGAGGTCTTCTGGAAATTCCGCTGCACATAGGTCTGCATATGCCCGGCAAAGGTCTCCAGATCGGCCCATTGGGTCACGGCGGCATTCACATCGAATACGGCGGTGATCTTGCCCAGATCTTTGCCTTTGGCGGCTGCAAGGTCGTCATGGACGGCGACGATCTTGGACTTCAAGGTGCCCCACGTGTCGAGAATGACCTGAACGGCGGCCAGAGCCTTGGTGGACAGATCAACCAGATTGCTCAGTGCTTTTTCGACCTGCAACAAAGACGTGGCCTGAACGCTGAGAAGCGACAAGGCCATTTGATCAGCGTTGATTTGGTTTTCTGTGTCGACCTTGGCGTTGATGGCTTTGACCAACTCAACGATTCCGGCGATTGCAGCAACCAGACCGGCGACGATGACGACAACAGCAACGACCGCGCCGACGCCTGTTTCCGCAGCAGCCAGGCCGATGCCTCCAGCAATCATCAGACCACCGCCAACACCCGCCGCAATACCAGCGGCAGTAATCGCAGTGTTTTCGGCGTCAATCGCGTCTTGCAGACCTTTGATCGCGTCGGTCATCGTCTTGATCGACTTTTTCTCAAAGTCATAAAGCACTGAGAAACCGTTGTTGGATGTGCTGAAATTCTCGTGGTCTTCGGTCAGTTGCGTGTTGAATTTCTTGATCAAATCCATCTCGGTGTTGATCATTGCAGTTTGCGCGTCAATTTGGCCGATCAGCCATGTCAGTGTCTGCAACAGCACAGGTTTGTTGGTGTCGTTGCCATTTGCCAGTTCGGCCAGCCAGCCTGAAATACTGCTTGCTGAGGATTTGAACTTGGCGTTGAAATTGATCAACGCTTGCGGAATGTCGGTCAGGTTTGGCTCAATATTATTCGACCAGTTCAGCGCGTTCGCTTTTGCCGTATCAAGGTTTTTCTTGACCTCGGCCAGCAAGGCGTTGGGGTCCGCAGGCAGCTTGTCCTGCAGGTCCTTGGGTAGTTTCTTAAAGTTGATATCAGGCAGGGACGCGTTCTGAATACCTTGCACATAGGTCGAAACATTCGCCCGTGCGGTCAGATATCCGGCAAGATCGTTTTTTTGCTTTTTCACATCGGCCTGCAAGGGGCCAGATGCCTTGGCGGCAGCCAGTTTTTGATCGGTTTTTTCTGCATAGGCCATTGGGTAAATTCCTTTGTTGGGTGAAGGGTTG
>JBPOFE010000177.1:0-6159 GCA_051252035.1 Sulfitobacter sp. | reverse complement strand
ATAACATGCCAACGATGTGATGTATGCCGCTTGGCGTGGCACCGTCGCCTTCACATTTGTCGCGACTCACCCCGCCTTTGCCAATGCTGCAAGGCCAAATATGCCCCTGAAACCGCACACCGAGCGGCGTCAGAACCAAATCATCAGGCGTCACAAAAGATGACCCGATTTTGCGGCTTTGGTGGCCAAATACCCGCGATTATGATGATTTTCGCCAACCATCAATGGCACGCGCTTGGATACTTCGATTCCACTGGCGTTCATCATATCCACCTTGCGTGGATTGTTGGTGAGTAATCTAATCGAAGAAAAGCCCATAGATTTCAATATGTCAGCACCGAGTCTAAAATCCCGCTCGTCGTCCTCAAAGCCCAATCTATGGTTGGCCTCAACAGTGTCAAAACCCTGATCCTGCAAAGAATAGGCACGCATTTTGTTAGCAAGACCGATACCGCGTCCTTCTTGGTTGAGATACAGCAGAATACCATGCCCCTCCTCGCCCATTTGCGCCAACGCCGCGCGCAATTGTGGACCGCAGTCGCATTTCAAACTGCCCATCAGATCACCGGTAAAACAGGCTGAGTGCAACCGCGTGAGAACCGGTTTGGTCCGATCTGGGCGGCCAATCTCAATCGCGTAATGCTCTTCACCGCCATCATCGGGCCGAAAGATATGCAGACGACCAGCCTCCGACACTTCCATCGGTAGGCGCGCGTTGACCACAGGGTGCAGCGCGCTTCGATGGATCAAGGCCGGGGTTGCGGCAGTCAGATCAATGGTGTTGAGAGTATGATCCGCCGCAAAATTCTCAGCATTTGCCAGTTCCAATACCAGAACCGCAGGCAAAAGCCGCGCAGTTTTGGCAAGTTGAACAGCAGCGCGATGTGCGTCCACTACACCGCCGCGCAGACAATTGAACGGCCCTTTCATTGGCGACCGTAAATCATCACTTGGGTTTGCAATGCTTTGTACCCAAGCGGGGGTCGCATCGACGGGCAGGGCAATCCGCGCCAAATCACCATCATACGCGCGTGCCTTTAGCGTTTCAGCGCGGCGTGCGGTGACCACCAAAACCGGGCTGCCACCCAAGGCAAGCAGGTCAGTCAAACGTTGCGCGGTCAGTGTTTCCGCGGCCATGATTAGTACGGGTTGTGGACCTGTCAGAACCACAGGAACACCCATACGTAAATCGGCACGTGCGCGTGCAAGTTGCTCTGTGATGTCAGGGGCAAAGCTCATTTTGTGTTACAACTCCGCTGCGATGTTGAAAGATATCTATGCCACAAAGTACCAAATTGAAACATTTCATAGGTTCAAACACACGAGGCTGTGAAAGAAACGCTGCAAACCTTGTCGGATCACATCACAAGGCGCATCTGTAGTATAGAGAAACGGAGAACCCTATGGCCCAGCTCAAGAAAATCCTGCTTGTCGATGATGATGATGATCTGCGCGAGGCGCTCAGTGAACAACTTATCATGACCGAAGATTTCGACGTGTTTGAGGCAGCAAATGGCGGCGATGCCATGACACGCGCCAAAGAGGCGCTGTATGATCTGGTGATCTTGGACGTTGGCCTACCTGACACCGATGGTCGGGAATTGTGCCGTTTGATGCGCAAACAGGGTGTGAAAAGCCCGATTATGATGCTGACCGGGCATGACGGTGATGCGGACACCATTCTGGGTCTGGATGCCGGGGCCAATGACTACGTCAGTAAACCGTTCAAATTCCCGGTGTTGCTGGCCCGTATCCGTGCGCAACTGCGCCAGCATGAACAATCCGAGGACGCGATTTTTCAGCTTGGGCCATATACGTTCAAGCCGTCGATGAAGATGCTGATTACGGAAGACGACAAAAAGGTGCGGCTGACGGAAAAAGAGACCAATATTCTCAAGTATCTTTACCGCTCAAGCGATGGCGTGGTGGCACGTGACGTGCTGTTGCACGAAGTTTGGGGCTACAATGCGGGTGTGACGACACATACGCTTGAGACACATATTTACCGCCTGCGTCAGAAAATTGAACCAGATCCGTCTAATGCCCGCCTTCTTGTGACCGAATCTGGTGGATATAGATTGATGGCATGAAGCTGGCTATTTCCCGTTATGCGGGATATTGTTGACTTCCATCACTGCGAATCCCGCCTTTTGTGTCCGGGCAATGACACATATCTCCCTGTTGGACTGGCCGAGCCTTCGTGCTCGGCCTTTTTTTATATCTGTATAACGTCGGTATTGCGTCGGTATTGCATCTGTGCGGTGACGTTGCGGCGGCTGGGGTGGTGATGTGGGCTGCGGCGCACCAGATTGAAGGCATAGATAAGGAGCATAAAATGAAAAAAGTAATCTATGAGGCGTTTGGAAATCCCGCAGAGGTGCTCAAAGTCATCGACGTGCCTTCGGAGCCATTGGCAACTGGTCAGGTCCGGGTAGAGGTGTTGCGCGCGCCGATCAATCCTTCTGATTTGATCCAAGTTTCGGGAAATTATGGCGTAAAGCCGTCGTTACCAGCTGTTCCCGGAAACGAAGGATTGGGGCGCATTGTCGAAGGGGAAGGCACCGGAAAATTGGTTTTGTTGCCTGCGGGACAGGGCACATGGGCAACCGAAATCATCAGTGATTCAAAACATCTGATTCCGCTGCCTGAGGGTGATCTGGACCAATTATCGATGCTGATGGTGAACCCGGCCACGGCGCATTTGCTGCTAAGTGATTTTGTCGATCTGCAACCCGGTGATTGGGTAATTCAATCCGCTGCGAACTCGGCTGTGGGCGGCTATCTTGTGCAATTGGCCAAGGATCGAGGGATCAATGTGGTGAACGTGGTCCGCCGAGAGAGCGCCATTCAGGGGCTTAAAGATATAGGTGCGGATATTGTTCTGGTTGATGGTCCTGACCTTGCAAAAGAGGTTAAAACAGCAACGGGAGCCAAGATGAAACTCGCCGTGGATGCGGTGGCAGGTGCGACGTTTGGTCGACTTGGTGCATGTCTGGAAACGGGTGGCACACTAGTCAATTATGGTGGCATGTCCAATGAACCGTGCAGTATGGATGCCAGTGCGCTTATTTTCAGCGACATTCACGTGCGTGGCTTTTGGCTGGTGAACTGGTTCGAACGCAGCGAGAAAGCCGCCCGCATGGCTGTTTATACTACGTTGACCAAGGCGATTGCGTCTGGTGCGCTGCACGCCCCTATCGACAAGCACTTTACCTTGGATGACATCGCCGAGGCCGCGAAATATTCTTGGGCCGGAGAACGCAGTGGCAAGGTGATGCTCGCCCCAAACGGCATCTGATTTCACCATGGCGGCGGGCGGCGGCAAGGGGTAGGGTGGCAGACGTCACACCCTAGCCCCGGAGCCTGCCGATGCCGTTTACCCTTGCCACATGGAACATTAACTCGGTCCGGCTGCGCGAACCTTTGGTGCTGCGGCTGTTGGCGGAACATGGGCCGGATGTGCTGTGTTTGCAGGAATGCAAAAGCCCGGTCGATAAAATCCCAACCGAGGCGTTTCATGCGGCGGGCTATACCCACATGGTGGCGCGCGGGCAAAAGGGATACAACGGCGTTGCGATCCTGTCGAAACTGCCGCTTGAAGAAACAGGTGGTCGTGATCTGGTCAATCTTGGCCATGCCCGGCACGTGTCGGCCAAGTTGGAAAACGGCACCGAGATTCACAACTTTTATGTACCCGCGGGCGGTGACAAACCAGACCGTGAAATCAACGAAAAGTTTGGTCAAAAGCTCGATTACCTGTCCGAGATGCGCGATTGGTTCCATGCTGAAAAGCCGGAAAAATCCATTCTTGTCGGGGATTTGAACATTGCCCCGCGCGAAGATGACGTTTGGGATCACAAAAAATTGCTCAAGATTGTCAGCCATACGCCAATAGAGGTTGAGGCATTGCGTGCTGTCCAAGATGCCGGAAACTGGGTTGATATCACCCGTCAGGATATTCCCGAGGGCAACCTTTACAGTTGGTGGTCCTATCGGTCCCCCGATTGGGATAATGCCGACAAGGGCCGCCGCTTGGATCACATCTGGGCCACAAGCGACATTTCGAATGCGGGCCATTCCAGCCATATCCAACGCGCCGTGCGCGGTTGGGACGGCCCCAGCGACCACGCACCAGTTTTTGCCAGTTTCGACCTTTGATTCAACGCCACGCGCCCTCATATAAGGGCAAACATGCAGACCATAGGAATTTGACATGATGGACTTAAACCTCGCAGGGGCGCCCGACGCCGACCTGATCAAAGACACCGATGAAGCCAGCTTTATGACCGATGTGATTGAGGCGTCACAAACCACGCCAGTCATCGTCGATTTTTGGGCACCGTGGTGTGGGCCGTGCAAAACATTGGGTCCGCAATTGGAAAAAGCTGTGCAAGCCGCCAAAGGCGCAGTGAAAATGGTCAAGATCAACGTAGATGAGGCCCAGATGATCGCGGGTCAGATGCAGATCCAGTCGATCCCGACGGTTTATGCCTTTTACCAAGGCAAACCGATTGATGGTTTTCAGGGCGCGCAGCCGGAATCAGAGATCAAAGCGTTTGTCGACCGCACCATCAAAGCCGCAGGTGGCGAGGCGCCCGGTGAAGGTTTGGCCGAAGCCGTTGAAGCCGCCGAAGACATGTTGGCTTCAGGTGAGGCCACCGATGCGGCACAGACATTTGCGGCGATATTGGGTGAAGAACCCAATCATGCAGGTGCCTATGGCGGGTTGGTGCGCGCGCATATTGCGATGGGCGAATTAGATCAGGCCGAAGCATTGCTAAACGGCGCGCCGATTGAGATATCAAAGGCTCCAGAACTTGAGGCGGCCCATGCGCAATTGCAATTGGCGCGACAGGCGGCGGATGCCGGACCTGTGGCCGAGTTGACCGCGGCGGTTGAAGCGGATGAAAACGATCATCAAGCCCGTTTCGATTTGGCGCAGGCTCTCTATGCCAATGGTGATGCTGATGGGGCAGTAACACATTTATTGGATCTGTTTCGTCGCGACCGTGAATGGAATGACGGGGCGGCCAAAACCCAGTTGTTCACCATCTTTGACGCATTAAAACCCAATGATCCTGTGGTGCTGAACGGACGACGCAAACTAAGTTCGATGATATTTGCCTGAACCCTTGGGCGGGCTAGGTCGTAAGTCATGATACAGCAAAGCGAATTGCCAGATACGCTAGCGATATTTCCCCTTGCCGGGGCATTGTTGCTGCCGCGTGCGCGGCTGCCCTTGCACATATTTGAGCCGCGTTATCTGCAGATGATTACCGACGCGCTCAAGACCGATGGTCGTCTGATTGGCATGGTACAACCAAATCCGATCCCCGGTCGTGAAGGGCCGGGATTGCATACAATCGGTTGTGCAGGTCGGATCACCCAGTTTTCCGAGACCGAAGACGGGCGGTATATGATCACGCTTGGTGGTGTATCGCGTTTTCGGGTGGTGAAAGAAGTCGAAGGGTTCTGCCCCTATCGCCGCTGTGACGTAAACTGGGACGGATTTGACCGTGATTTGGGCAAGGACGAGGCGGATAGTGGGTTTCACCGCAAAGCGTTTCTTGATCTGTTGGAACGCTATTTCGATGCGCGTGGCTTGTCCGCCGATTGGGATACATTGAAAGAAGCAGACGACGAATTGCTGATCAATTCGTTGTCGATGATGTTGGATTTCGAGGCTGAGGATAAACAGGCGCTGCTGGAAGCACCGTCGCTTGAAACACGCCGCGAAACACTTGTGACATTGATTGAATACACCCTGCGGGGCGGGCAAGAAGAAGGATTAATGCAGTGAGCGATGTTCACGTTGAGTTTGACCGCCGGATGTTGGACGGTCTGATCTGTCCGCGTACCCAAACGACATTAAGTTATGATGCGGAGAAGCAGGAATTGGTGTCGAAAGCCGCCAATCTGGCCTATCCAATCCGCAACGGCATCCCCGTGATGCTGGTGGATGAGGCGCGGGTGCTGGACTGATCTAAAGCGATTTGTTTTGCATCAATCGCGGTAGATCACCAGTTAATCCAGCTGCTTCCCGAATGAAACCACGCCTTAATCCCGGCAAGGCATTCACCGCCGCCATACCAACGTCGCGCGCCATGCGGATGATTGGGTTATCGTTTGAAAACAATCTGTTGAAGCTATCCGTCGCCA
>JBPOFE010000176.1:0-6351 GCA_051252035.1 Sulfitobacter sp. | reverse complement strand
GTATAATGGCGCACGACATCGCCAAGGCTGGCAGCGGCGATCACTTGGGCGTTTCCGACCCATGCGGCCTCGGCCCCGGATGCAGCGGGGCAGAGCAAGCTGCGGTTTTGTTCGGCGGCGGCCATCGCGGCGGGCAAGGCACCGACCACCGGGATAAGGGAGCCATCAAGCGAAAGTTCACCCAAGGCGACGACGTTTTGGGTAACGTCGTCCGGCAGGATGTCGAGGGCAGCAAGTAACGCCAAGGCGATGGGCAGGTCGAAATGACTGCCTTCTTTTGGCAGGTCGGCGGGGCTGAGGTTGATGGTGATGCGTTTGGACGGCAGCGCGATGGCCATGGACGTCAGGGCCGTGCGCACGCGGTCGCGCGCCTCTGAAACGGCTTTGTCAGGCAGGCCGACGATGGAAAACGCGGGCAAGCCCGCCGTAACGGCGCATTGCACTTCGACCATGCGGGCCTCGACCCCCTGAAACGCGACTGTATAGGCGCGTGATACCATGTCTGACCCTTCACCGACTTATGGTTAATGGGTACGCAGGGGATATTTAGGAAAGGTTAACGATTGGCGTAACGGGTGGATTTTTGAGTTTATTTGGCCAGGTGAATAGGTGTCGGTTATGTCACTGGCCACGGTCGCGTGGGGACGCCCATATCGTAGGGAAAAGGATCATAGGCGGTTTTCAGGCCCTCGACGCGCCATGCCTTGAATGCAGAATCGTTGATGGTGGCGCTGCAATACTGCTGTGCCATCTCAGATACAGGCAGGTCATACCCGACGATCCGTGCGGCAACGGGGGCGTAAAACGCATCAGCGAGGGAGTATTCGCCAAAGAGCCACGGGCCATCGGTTTTTGCCTGATTTTTCGCATGCGCCCAGAGTTCTTCAATCCGAGCGAGATCAGCCAGCACCGCATCATCCGGCGTGAACCCAACATTCACGTGCTGCAATTGCATGGGGCAAGCCCCTCGCAGTGCGCCGAACCCGGAGGCCATTGCGGCACAGAGCCAGCGGGCGGTCGCGCGTGCATTTGCATCTGTTGGCCAGAGGCCAGCGTCCGAATGACGTTCCGCAAGCGTCTCTGCCATGGCGAGAGTTTCGCCAACCACGATCCCGTCGGGCGTTCGTAACACCGGGACCAATTTCGCGGGGGCAACGGGTGCCAGATCATCGGCCATCGTGCCGCTGTAAAGGCCAACCAGATGGCTGCGGTAGGGCAGGTTGAATTTTTCCAACATCAGCCAGCCGCGTAAGGACCAACTGGAGAAGGTGCGATCGCCGATATAAAGGTCATATGTCATGCCTGTAGTATTAACGGCGGGCTGGCGTATCCTGCAAATGCCAAAATGTGCGTTATGCCATCACGGACAATGATTGATCTGGCCAACGGACCATTGCCCCGCGTCATGGTGCAGCCGCGTGACGGACAGGTTGTCGATTTTGTGTGACATCGCCTGATAGGCCGTTACGTCAAGCGCGCGCTGGATCTGTGTCAGGATCACGCCGAAATGTGCTACCGCGATAATGTCGGCCTGCGGGTGGTTGCGGTTCATGCGGTCTACAACGGCACCCACGCGCGCGGCGGTCTGGTTCCAGCTTTCCCCATTCGGAGGGGCAATGTCACCGGGGGTTTCCCAATAGGCGCGCGACAGATCAGGATCACGGGCGGCGACGTCAGAAAAATGCATGCCGTCCCAGACGCCGAAGTGCAGTTCTCTTAGGTCTGGGTCATGTGGCAAACGCTGGCGATTGGGCTGTGCAATGGCATCCGCCGTGGCACGCGTGCGGATCAGATCGGATGAGATCAGCAATGCGGCGTCTGGCAGATAGTCATGAAGCCGGGCGATGCGCGCCGTGTCGGACAGATCAGCAGGCACATCGCGCCAGCCGACAAAGGATTTTTCGTGGGTCGGGCCGTGGCGTACCCAATGCCATGTGGTCACGGCAATTGCCCTTTTAAAACCTGCGGCAATCCAGCGATCACCTGTACGGCCAGATCGGCTTCGGCCGCTAAGGCGATGTTCAACCGTCCTTGCGCTTCGCGGAATTGCCGGGCCAATGCGTTGTCCGGCACGATGCCGTGGCCGACTTCGTTAGAAACAATGACCCAAGGGGCGGGACATCTGCGCAAGGCGCTGATGAGCGCGGTTTGAGCCAGTGCCAAGTCTGACCCTTCAAGCAAATGATTGCTGAGCCACATGGTTGCGCAGTCAATGAGGACGACTTGATCGCTTGATGCCGCAGCCAAGGCCGGGCCGAGATCAAGCGGTGCTTCGACGGTGGTCCAGCGCTGATCGCGTCGCGCTTGATGAACCTCGACACGCTTTTGCACCTCGGCGTCAAAAATCTGTCCCGTCGCCACATAAACCATTGGCATACCAGTGGATTCGAGCAAAGCCTCAGCCCAAACAGACTTGCCCGATGCCGCCCCGCCTAGAACGAATGTCCGTTTTTGCAACCCTCGATACATTTTATATTAAATCCAATTGTCTGCTTGTTGCGTAACCTTCTCGAAGGAACATCACAAGATGGGCCTGAAAATCAGGGGGTTTTTCAATGGCGATGCAAACCGCAAAGGATTTTTCACTGACACGGACCGCGATGAAAGCAGAGATGTTGGATGCGGAAACCGAGTTAAAACTGGCCTATGCATGGCGAGATGATCGTGATGAGGCATCGCTGCATCGTTTGATCAATGCCTACATGCGTCTGGCGATTTCGATGGCGTCGAAATTCAAACGCTATGGCGCGCCAATGAATGATTTGATCCAAGAAGCTGGATTGGGTTTGATGAAAGCGGCAGATAAGTTTGATCCTGATCGGGGCGTGCGGTTTTCGACTTATGCTGTTTGGTGGATTAAGGCGAGCATTCAAGACCATGTGATGCGCAATTGGTCAATGGTACGCACCGGATCGACATCATCGCAAAAGTCGTTGTTTTTCAACATGCGCAGGGTGCAGGCAAGGCTGGAACGTGAGGCGTCGTCAAATGGCGAAACCCTTGATAAGCACCAGTTGCGGCAGATGATCTCAACCGAGATCGGCGTGCCGTTGCATGATGTTGAAATGATGGAAGGGCGGCTTTCAGGGTCCGACTATTCGCTGAATGCGACGCAATCGGCCGAGGACGAGGGCCGCGAGTGGATCGACGCACTGGTGGACGATAGCGATCAGGCAGCGGAACAAGTCGAGGCCAGCCATGACACAGCGCAATTGCGGGCATGGCTGCTGACTGCGATGGAGGCATTGAATGACCGCGAACAATTCATCGTGCGTGAGCGGAAGTTGGTGGAAAAACCACGTACTTTAGAAAGCCTTGGCAATGAGTTGAGCCTGTCAAAAGAACGTGTGCGCCAGTTGGAGGCAGCTGCCTTTGGTAAAATGCGCAAGTCGCTGGAAGGCCAATCGCAAGAAGTGTTTCATTTCCTGACCTGATCATAGCCCCAGACGTACGGGGGCTGGCAGATTTGTCTGGCCCGCCTTATGGTCGCGTTTGACGCGGAGACCAAGAAAGGGCGTATCATGCTGGCGGGAAAACATATTCTGCTGATTATTGGCGGCGGTATCGCGGCTTTTAAATCCCTTGATTTGATCCGTCGCCTGCGAGAGCGCGGCGCTGATGTGACACCTGTTTTGACGCGGGCGGGCGAGGAGTTTGTAACGCCACTTTCAGTGTCTGCGCTGGCGGGACACAAGGTGTTTCGCGATCTGTTTGACCTCGGTGACGAGGCTGAAATGGGCCATATCCAACTCAGCCGGGTCGCTGATCTGGTTGTGGTTGCCCCCGCAACGGCGGATTTAATGGCGAAAATGGCCAATGGACAGGCGAATGATCTGGCTTCGACTTTGCTTTTGGCGACAGATACACCTGTTTTGATAGCGCCCGCGATGAATGTGCGGATGTGGCAGCACGCTGCCACACAGCGTAATTTGAAGATACTTCGCAACGATCATATTGCAGTTATTGGTCCCAATGATGGCGATATGGCCTGTGGTGAATTTGGCCCCGGGCGCATGGCCGAACCACTGGAAATTGTCGCAGCGATTGAAAGCCAGCTGGCCGATGGGCCATTGAAAGGCAAAAAGGTGTTGGTGACCTCCGGCCCGACTCATGAACCGATTGATCCTGTTAGGTATATCGCGAACCGATCCTCGGGTGCACAGGGCACGGCAATTGCACGGGCATTGTCGGCATTGGGCGCGGATGTGGTGTTTGTCACCGGCCCAGCGGATGTGGCACCCCCGGATGGTGTGCAGGTGATTAAGGTCCAAACCGCGCAGGAGATGTTGGACGCGGTGCAAAATACACTGCCCGTGGATGCAGGTGTTTTCACCGCTGCCGTGGCCGATTGGCGGGTCAGCAGCGCGAGTGATCGTAAGCTCAAGAAATCCAAGGATGGTTTGCCGGTGCTGGAGTTTGCCGAAAACCCGGACATTTTGAAAACGGTGAGTCAGATGAAAAAGGGGCGTCCCGCCTTGGTTGTCGGATTTGCCGCTGAGACGAATGATGTGATCGACAACGCGACTGCAAAACGCAAGCGTAAGGGGTGTGATTGGATCGTTGCCAATGACGTGTCACCGGGAACGGGTATCATGGGTGGCGCTGACAACGCGGTGACTTTGATTTCTGATGACGGTGCGGAAGATTGGCCGCGCATGAGCAAGGATATGGTGGCGTCAAAATTGGCGGCACTTATTGCCGAGGCGTTGAGGTAAGAGTATTTTTGCTCCGCCGGGAATTTTTAGCCATTGGAAGGGATGACGTGAGCACCATAAAGCTGACTTGGGCGCAGGGCGCTGATCACTCTGTGGCTTTGCCGAGCTATGAAACCTCGGGTGCAGCAGGGGCGGATGTGCGTGCGAACCTGCCGGATGGTCCTGTGACCGTGCCACCTCAAGGACGCGCGTTGATCTCGACGGGGTTGCATATGGCGGTGCCGGACGGGTTTGAGGTGCAGATCCGGCCGCGTTCCGGTCTTGCACTGAAACATGGCATCACGTTGCCCAACAGCCCCGGCACCATCGACAGCGATTATCGAGGCGTGGTGGGTGTGATTGTTTTGAACACAGGCACCGAGCCGTTTGAAGTGACCCATGGTATGCGGGTTGCGCAAATGGTGCTGGCGCCCGTTGCGCGTGCCGATTTTTCCGTAGTCGATGATTTGGACAAAACGCCGCGCGGTGCGGGTGGGTTTGGGTCAACCGGGACATGATGATTGTTCTGATCATTGCCGCCGCCATTTGGTTTGGGGGCAGGTTTTTGGATGTGCCGCGCGGCGTGCGTGTCGGGTTGTTGGGACTGTTGTTTGCTGCTGTAATTGGCATTCAAATTGCCTTTGCGCCCACACATCCCTTGCGGGTCGCCACCGGGGGCAGCGCGGCATTGTGGCTGATCCTAGGGGCGGGTGTCGCCGTGGTTTTGGGGTATCGAAAAATGCTGGGGGTATTGCGCCGCAAGGCCGAAGCTCCGCAGGTGAAACCAGCGAAAGAGGGTGCATTTTCAGATACTGAATTGAACCGATACGCCCGTCATATCGTGCTGCGCGAGGTTGGGGGCGCAGGGCAGAAAGCGTTAAAGAACGCGCGTGTCTTAGTGGTCGGGGCGGGTGGTTTGGGCGCACCGGCGTTACAATATCTCGCCGCTGCGGGTGTGGGCACGATCGGGGTGATCGACGATGATGTGGTTGAAAACGCCAATCTACAAAGGCAGGTCATCCACAAAGATCGAGCCATTGGCTCGCCTAAAGTTTTTTCAGCACAGTCAGAAATGCAGGCGCAAAACCCGTTTGTTACCGTGCTGCCTTATCACCGCCGTTTGACCGCAGAAATCGCGGAGGACCTTTTTGCCGACTTTGATCTGGTGCTGGATGGCACTGATAATTTCGACACGCGGTATTTGGTGAACAAGGCTTGCATAACCGCAGCTATCCCGTTGATCTCAGGGGCGCTGAGCCAATGGGAAGGGCAGCTAAGCATTTTTGATCCGCATAATAATGCACCATGCTATGCTTGTGTCTTTCCCTCCGCACCCGCGCCGCATTTGGCCCCATCCTGCGCCGAAGCGGGCGTGATTGGCCCGTTGCCGGGGGTGATTGGTGCAATGATGGCGATGGAGGCGGTGAAGTTGATTACTGGCGCGGGGACGCCCTTGCGCGGGCAAATGCTGATCTACGATGCACTTTATGGTGAAAGCCGAAGCATTTCCGTGACGCGACGTGAGGATTGTGCGGTTTGTGGGGGTGTTAACGCTTGACGGATATAACACTCGAAAATTTGCCGTTGATCCAGCCCAAAAATGCGAGCTTCTCAAGCCTAGATGCGGGCAAAGATGCTGTGATATTTGGCTTGTCCA
>JBPOFE010000175.1:0-6434 GCA_051252035.1 Sulfitobacter sp. | reverse complement strand
TTTGGCACCTTTGGTGGCGCGGTTGCAGGCGGCAGATGCAAACCAATACCGTATTTTCCGATTTGATGAGGCGGGTGCGATTAAGGCTTGTTTTGTATTTCTTCGGATGGACGCGCATTTAAGTGCCGTCCCTGCGCATACTTTGGCCCTGTCGCAGATCACGCAGTCTATGGTCTTGTGGTCGGACACTGCGTTTCAGGATCGCTCGCCCTTAGCAACGAGTGGGGAGACCACGGTGTTGCGCCCGGAGATCGCTGAAATCTTGCGCGCGGCTTATGACCCGGTGTTGCCTGTAGTGGCACAGGATGCGTCCCATGCGCTGCGCTTGGCAGCGCGGATCGGCAGGGCGCAATGACACATCGGTTTCAGGTCCGCGTCTATTACGAAGACACCGACATGGCGGGTATCGTATATTACGCCAATTATCTAAAATTCATTGAACGCGCGCGTAGTGACTGGGTGCGTGAGATGGGCATTGATCAACTGGCGATGAAGGCCGACGGTGTGGTCTTTGCCGTGCGGCGGGTTGAGGCGGATTATCTGGCTTCGGCGGCGTTTGATGATCAACTTGAGGTGCGCACAACCGTGGATGCAATCACTCCAGCGCGCATGGTCATGGGCCAAGAAATCTGGCGCGATGAGACCTGTTTGTTCAAAGCGGTGGTCACAATTGTGTGTATCGGCGAGGGAGGCAAACCTGCGCGTTTGCCAGCGAAACTTCGCTCAATCCCTTCTCGATAGGCGGACCCTTACCAAGACTCTAGCTTTCCGGCTTGCGCTGCGCTAGTTTCGTGCCAAATGGAGCCTTGGAAAACCGAGGCCTGAGGCAGTGAGCCGCGTGAGCGGTCGTTAAATAGAGCAGGACACATGCAGACAGCATTATTAGCAGCCAACGTTGGGGGCAGCATTTCGGTATGGTCAATGTTTGCCGAGGCAACCGTGACCGTGAAACTGGTGATGATCGCACTGATCGTGGCATCGTTTTGGTCATGGTCGATCATCGTTCAGAAAGTCATCCAATATCGCAAAGCCCGCGCTGAGGCGGAAGAGTTCGATCAGGCGTTTTGGTCGGGCGAACCTTTGGATGCTTTGTTTGACAATGTGGGTGCTGATCCTGATGGCCCAGCGGAAAAGATTTTTGCCTCAGGGATGACCGAATGGCGCAGGTCGCACCGTGATGATGGTGGGCTGATCCCCGGTGCTACGGCACGTATTGACCGCAGCATGGACGTGGCGATCGCAAAAGAAGCGGAGCGTTTGCAAAAAGGTCTGCCCGTGCTGGCAACGGTGGGGTCGACGGCGCCGTTTGTGGGTCTGTTCGGGACCGTCTTTGGCATAATGAACGCCTTTATTGAGATTGCGGAACAGCAAAATACCAACCTTGCTGTGGTTGCCCCCGGTATTGCCGAGGCGCTGCTTGCAACGGGCATGGGCTTGATGGCCGCGATCCCGGCGGTGGTGTTTTACAACAAGCTGAGCGCGGACAGTGACCGCATCCTTGGCAGTTACGAGGCATTCTCGGATGAATTTGCCACCATCCTTAGCCGTCAGTTGGACAGTTAAACCATGGGTGCGGGTGTTATCAAAAAGCAAAGCGGTCGCGGCAGACGCCGAGGGCGCAGTCAACCTATGGCTGAGATCAACGTCACACCCTTTGTCGATGTGATGTTGGTGTTGCTGATTATCTTTATGGTGGCAGCGCCATTGTTGACCGTGGGGGTTCCTGTCGAGTTGCCAAAGACCGCAGCCGGTGCATTGCCGTCAGAGCAGGAAGAACCACTGACCGTGACGATTACGGCGGAAGGTGGCGTGCAAATCCAAACCACTGAAACGCCGCGCGATGATCTGGTGAACAAGCTGCGCGCTATCGCCGCTGAACGCGCCAGCGATCGGGTCTTCCTGCGCGCAGACGGCAAAGTGCCTTATAGTGCTGTGATGGAAATCATGGGCGCGCTGAATGCGGGCGGCTTTTCTAACATCGGGCTGGTGACAGATATCGGTGGTCCGGCGCTGGATGGCAGCGACGCATCGGGTGGCTAGGCGTGCATACCGGGCATTATATTTCAGGGACGGGGCATCTGGTTTTTATCGGATGGTTGCTGTTCGGCAGTGTGTTCGATGCGGACCCACCGCCGTTTGAGATGACCGAAGTGTCCGTGATCAGCGGTGCCGATTTTGATAAACTTACCGCTGCGCAACAAGCGCCTGATACGGCCACCGACGTGGCCCAGCCTGCACAGCCTGACGTCGCCCCAGATGCGCCAGAAGTTGCGGCGACACAGGATACGGCGATTGAACAGCCGCCGCCGATTCAGACCGAAACACCCCCCGAGGACACGCCGCCCGAGGTCACGGAACTCGCTCTGCCGCCAGAGACACAAGTTGACGATACGCCACCTGAGCTGGATCAACCTGTGGGTGATGTCGCGGTTCTGGTGCCTGACATTGCGCCAGTGGCGGTGCCGCGCCCGGTGGAACGCGTGGCCCCAGAACCAGTGGCACAACCCGAACAGGATGCGACACCCGACCCGGTTGAGCAAGCCGCCGTTGCACCGGACGCCACAGGTGAAACCGTTGAGGAACCCCAAGACGCACAGGCGCCCGAAGAAGCCACAACCCAGATTGTGACCGAAGCCACGGCCGCGCCTAAAGCATCGCCACGCCCGCCCGGCACACGGCCCGCTGCGCCTGCGCAGCAAGCGGCTCAGACAGCGTCGCCAGATGCCCCTTCAACAGATACCGATGCGGTTGCTGCAGCTTTGGAAGAAGCATTGAGCGGGTCAGAAACGCCTGCGCCAGCGGCGGCACCCAGTGGTCCGCCGCTGTCAGCTGGGGAAAAGGAATCTCTGCGTGTTGCAGTATCAGCCTGTTGGAATGTCGGATCATTGTCGTCAGCGGCGTTGCAGACCACGGTTGTCATCAGTGTGAACATGAACCAGAACGGTACGCCGGTGATCGAAACCATCCGACAGGTGGGATCATCCGGCGGATCAGACGCCGATGCCAGGCGGGTGTTCGAATCCGCACGGCGCGCGATTATTCGATGTGGGTCAAAAGGTTATAAGCTGCCCAGTGACAAATACAGCCAATGGCAAACCATTGAGATGACCTTTGATCCAAAGAAGATGGGGCGCAGATGATGTTTTATGCGCCCAAAATGTTAAACTTCCCCTCGAAAAGCGCGCCCATTGGCGCGACACACTACCCTATGTTTGGTCCTGAAAGGATTTGCCTCAGATGAAATACCGTTTTCTTAGCATTTGTTTGGCATTGCTCAGTGCGATTGCCGCCCCCCTTGCGGTGCAAGCGCAAGAGCCACTTAAGATCATCATTGATGAAGGCATCATCGAACCTTTGCCCTTTGCCGTGCCGACCTTTCAACCCGAAAGCGCAGAGGCTGGACAATTGGCCACTGATCTGGCGCGGGTCGTTGCCGACGACCTAACGGGCACCGGATTGTTCCGCGAAATTCCGGCAAGCGCGTTTATTTCAACGGTCAGCGACTTTAATTCAAGTGTGCAATACGCCGATTGGAAAGCGATTAATGCGCAGGCGCTGGTCACCGGAGCGGTAAATGTGCAAGGCAATTCAGTCACCGTGAAATTCCGCCTCTACGATGTGTTCTCAGGTGCGGAAATGGGCAACGGATTGCAGTTCTCGGGCACCACCGAAGGCTGGCGACGTATGGCGCATAAAGTTGCGGACGAAGTCTATAGCCGGATCACGGGCGAGGGCGGCTATTTCGACAGCCGTGTTGCATATGTATCCGAGACCGGGCCAAAGGATGATCGCAAGAAGCGTCTGGCGATCATGGATTATGACGGCGCCAATGTGCAGTATCTGACCGATTCATCCTCAATTGTTCTGGCCCCGCGGTTTTCACCCAGTGGTGATCGGGTACTTTATACCAGCTACGAAAGCGGATTTCCGCGCATCTATGTGCTTGATATCGGCAGTGTGTCACGCCGGGTTTTGGAAAGTGCCGATGGCACCATGAGCTTTGCCCCGCGGTTTTCACCCTCCGGCCAGACGGTGGTTTTCTCGCTGACCCAAGGGGGCAACACCGATATTTACACGATGGATATCGCCAGCGGCGCCTCTGTGCGCCTGACCAACACGCCTGCGATCGAAACCGCCCCAAGTTTTTCCCCTGATGGTCAGCGGATCGTGTTTGAAAGCGACCGTTCCGGCACTCAGCAACTTTACATAATGCCCGCAACTGGCGGAGAAGCCACACGAATTTCCTTTGGAGAAGGGCGATATGGCACACCCGTATGGTCACCGCGCGGTGATCTGGTGGCGTTTACCAAACAGAACAAGGGTCGGTTTCATATCGGTGTCATGCGTTTGGATGGTTCAGAAGAACGTTTGTTGACCGCATCATTCTTGGACGAAGGTCCGACATGGGCACCCAATGGGCGGGTGATCATGTTCGCCCGTGAAACCCAAGGTGCGGGCGGTTCGTCGACGCTTTATTCAGTGGATATTTCAGGACGTAACCTGCGCCCGGTGCGCACACCTGATGGCGGGTCAGACCCCTCGTGGTCGCCGTTGCAAAAGTGATGAAGATCAAGCGCGTGGGACATTTCCAAACACGGCGCGCCTGTGATAAACAAACAGTAATTGGCAAAAAAGCCATCATTGAAGAGGCAGTAACATGAAACGTTTCCTGACCAGTACCATTCTGATCTCAGCATTGGCCGTGTCGGCCTGTACCAACCCGGACCGTTTTGGTTCCGGCGGGGGAGATGGAGCCGGCGTTAATAACACAAATAACGGTGGCATCGTACCGGGCAGCGCCAGTGATCCATCCTCAACCGCCTATTTCCAGCAGGCCGTGGGCGACCGGGTGTTGTTTGAAGTTGATCAATCGACGCTGACGCCAACGGGCCGCGCGACATTGGATGGTCAGGCAAGCTGGCTGTTAGCCAATACCGATTATCAAGCCGTGATCGAAGGCCATGCCGACGAACAGGGCACACGCGAATACAACCTTGCCCTTGGCGCACGCCGGGCCAATGCGGCACAGGAATATCTGGTGTCCAAAGGTGTGCCAGGATCTCGGCTGCGTGTTGTGAGTTACGGCAAAGAGCGCCCGATTGAAATTTGTTCTGAAGAAGCCTGCTATGCCAAGAACCGCCGCGCGGTCACGGTTTTGGCGGGTGGATTAACCAGTTAAGGACCACCTTATGATGAAGATGCGTTTCCCATTGGCGATTGCTCTGGGGCTGCTGGTCAGCCCGATGGCTTTGCATGCCCAAGATGCACAGACCCTTGCGGATGTGCGTCAGGAACTCACGATCCTGAATGTTGAGGTGCAGAAGCTCAAGCGAGAGTTGTCGACCACGGGCAACGTATCCGTGAACACGGGTAATGGGTCGGTGCTTGAACGTGTGAATGCGATGGAAAGCGAATTGCAGCGCGTGACGTCCAAGACCGAAGAGTTGGAAAACCGCATCAACCGGATTGTGGCTGATGGAACTAGCCGCATTGGTGATCTGGAATTCCGCTTGGTTGAACTTGAGGGCGGTGACATTTCGACCTTGGGTGAAACATCGACCTTAGGTGGTGAAGATCAGACCTCAGCCCAGACACCAATAACGGCACCAGCCACACCAACCGACACGGCATCCTTGGCCGTGGGTGAAGCGGCAGACTTTGAGCGGGCGCAGGAGGCGCTCGCCTCGGGTGACTTTCGCGGCGCCGCTGACCAGTTTGCGACCTTCAATCAAACCTACCCCGGCGGACCGCTAGCCGCCGAGGCCGATTTGCGTCGCGGTGAGGCGTTAAATAGCCTTGGGGATCAACGCGAGGCCGCACGTGCCTTTTTGGCGAGCTTCACCACGGATCCTGTAGGCCCCGTAGCACCGATATCGTTGTTTGAATTGGGCCGCGCGTTGGGCGTTTTGGGACAAACCCAAGAAGCCTGCGTCACTTTGAGCGAAGTGGCCGTGCGTTTCCCAGACAGCCCTTCGGTCGCGCAGGCAGAGGCTGAAAGAACCAAGATCGGCTGCACCTGAACTGATGCCCGCCCGCTTAACCCAACAGGTTGCAGACGCGTTTTTACCGCATCCACCTGATGTTTTGGGTGTCGCAGTGTCGGGCGGTGGCGATTCAATGGCACTGCTACATTTGCTGCATGGGTTAAGCGCTCTTCACGGTACGAAATTGCGCGCTGTGACGGTAAATCACGGGCTGCGTCCTGAGGCCGCGTCAGAGGCGCAGATGGTGCAGGCATTTTGCGCAACCCTTGGCGTGCAGCACGACACCCTAATGTGGAAAGATTGGGACGGTATCGGCAATTTGCAAAATGCTGCGCGTCAGGCGCGGTATCAGATGATGGCAGATTGGGCGACGATCCATGGCATTTCGACAATTGCCTTAGGCCACACGGCTGATGATCAGGCTGAGACCTTTCTGATGCGCCTTGCGCG
>JBPOFE010000174.1:0-6488 GCA_051252035.1 Sulfitobacter sp. | reverse complement strand
TATTTGACGCCAACCAGTCCCGGCTCAGTAAAGATCGCCCGATGCAGCGGCATCAGACGGTCCTGGATCGCAAGCGCCGACGCATAATCGCCCGCGGCACAATGCGCCTGCATCTGTGACAACAGGCGCGGGGCGACGTTGGCCGTGACCGAAATGCACCCGACCCCGCCCTGCGCGTTGAACCCATGCGCGGTCGGATCCTCACCGGACAACTGAATGAAATCCTTGCCACAGGTGATCCGCTGCGCCGATACACGTGACAAATCAGCTGTGGCATCTTTGACGCCAGCAATGCGCGGCAGCTTGGCCAGTTGACCCATGGTTTCCGGTGTCATGTCGATGACGCTACGCGGCGGGATGTTGTAGATGATGATCGGCAAGCCGCAGGCGTCATGGATGGCAGTGAAATGCGCAATCAAGCCACGTTGCGTTGGTTTGTTGTAATAGGGCGTGACGACCAAAATAGCATCCGCGCCAACCTTTTCGGCATGCTGTGCCAAGCGGATGCTTTCAACCGTGTTGTTCGAGCCGGCCCCGGCAATCACAGGCACCCGACCAGCGGCGGCCTTGACGACTTCGTCCACGACAATTTCATGTTCGCGATGGGTCAGGGTGGGCGACTCGCCCGTTGTGCCAACAGGTACAAACCCATTGCTACCTTCACCGATGTGCCATTCCACCAGTTTTTTCAAAGTCTCCAGATCCAGCTCGCCGTTCTGAAACGGCGTGACGAGGGCAGGCAGTGAGCCGTTGAACATGTGCACGCTCCTTTTTGTGCTGGCCGGGGCAAACCGGACGGGGGTGGACTTGTGGCGGGATCGTGAGTTGATTACGCCAACACTTGTCATATGTTGCAAGGCTCTAGCCTTTGAACAAAGGGAAATGCAAGTGATCACACGCATTACGGCAACGATTGCACTGGTTTTTGCGCTTGCTTTGCCCGCAACTGCCGAACGCCCCCGCCCCTTGGGCTGGGCGATGGACGCAATGCGTGCTGGCAATTGGGACACCGCCGCGCTGATTGCCAAACGGGATGGCCCCGTCGCGGCTGATGTGATCGAATGGCACCGACTTAGGGCTGGGCGTGGCACTTATCCGCAGGTGCGCGCATTTCTTGATCGCCGTCCCGATTGGCCGGGCGAGGCATATTTGCGCAAGCAGGCTGAGGATGAGGTGATCAAGCAAGATGACCCTGCAGTCCTATCTTTCTTTGCCGAGATGGCCCCACAGACACCGCGCGGTGTATTGGCGCATGCGGCAGCATTGATCCGGGCCGATCAACGCGGCGAAGCAGAGGCGGATATCGTCTTGGCGTGGCGCACGATGCCGATGAACGCAACTTCGCAGGCGTTATTTATTGCCCAATATGAAGGCATCCTGAAACCGCATCATGCCGCACGGCTCGACGAAATGTTGTGGCAACGCGAACACGCTGAGGCGCAGCAGATGTTTGATCTGGTGGGCAAAGATGATGTGGCCTTGGCAAAAACGCGCATTGCCCTGCAAAAGCGACAAGGCGACGTGAACAAAATGATCAACGCTCTGCCCGCGGGCAAGGCGGGCGATCCCGGTCTGGCACATGCTCGGTTTGAATGGCGGATACGCAAAGGTTTTGTGGCGGATGCAAAAACGCTGTTGCTCGCAACATCAACCTCTGCCGAGGCATTGGGCCAACCTGCCGCATGGGGCAACCGCCGTCGTGCTTTGGCGCGGGGTGAAATGCGGTCTGGCAACAAAAAACGTGCATATCAGATGGCATCACAGCATTTTCTGGCACCGGGATCGGATTACGCCGATCTTGAATGGTTATCCGGCTATATCGCCCTGCGGTTTCTGGACGAACCCGCGACAGCCTATCAGCATTTCCTGAACCACGACAGCGCCGTTGAATCCCCGATCAGCCAAGGCCGCGCCGGATATTGGCAAGGTCGGGCGCTTGAGGCGATGGGCGATACCGACGCTGCCGCCAAAGCCTATGCCATGGGCGCGGAATTTCAGACGTCGTTTTACGGACTGCTGGCCGCAGAACGCAGTGGCGTGCCCTTTGATGTGACATTGTCAGGGGAAGTCCCGGCACAGGATTGGCGGACAGCACCGATTGCGCAGGCGCCGTTGTTCGAGGCGGGAATGCTCTTGCAGGCTTCCGGTGAGTTGACGGTGGCGGAACGGTTCTGGACCCATCTGGCTGAACAATTGGTTGCGGATGACCTCGCTCTATTGGGTCAAGCGGCAATTGATACGGATCAGCCACATCTGGCCGTGATGATTGGTAAACGGGCGGCACAGCGTGGGTTGACCATCGCCGCCCCCTATTACCCGCTGCATTCGCTGGTCGATATGGATCTGCCGATGGCCCCGGAAATGACCCTCGCGATCGCGCGGCGCGAAAGCGAATTTGACCCTGTGGTGCAAAGCAGCGTTGGTGCGCGCGGGTTGATGCAGATCATGCCCGCCACCGCCCGCGAAGTTGCATCTGATTTAGGTATAAGCGCATTGCACACGACGGACCGATTGACCGCTGACCCAGATTACAATGCACGCTTGGGGGCCGAGTATCTGTCGCAGATGGCGGGCAAATTTAACGGCAACATAGCAATGATGTCTGCAGCCTATAACGCCGGACCGAGCCGCCCGACCCGCTGGATGCGCGACTATGGCGATCCGCGCAAAGGTGACATTGATATCGTAGATTGGATCGAGATGATCCCGTTTCGCGAAACGCAGAACTATGTGATGCGGGTCACGGAAAGCCTGCCGATCTATCGCGCACGTCTAGGCAAAGACCCACTGCCGATACCGTTTTCGAAGGAGCTAATTGGTTCGACGCTTAAGGGCTTCGCGCCAAAAGGTGAATAGGCCCGCGGCCACGATTATGCCCGCCCCAATAGCAACGTTCAGGCGTACCGTTTCGCCAAACAACGTTATGCCAATAATTGTGGCGAACACCAGTTGCAGATAGGCAAAGGGCTGCACCGCGCTGGCCTCAGCCACCTCGTAGCAGCGGATCAAAAGCCAATGCCCGGTGACGCCCGTGATACAGAGACACCCCATGTAGAGCCAATCGGTAGCTGACATCGGCTCCCAAAACCATACGCCGACGCATGTCATGGCAAGCGATCCCATCACGCCTGTCCAGAAAAAGCTGGTTGCGGTGCTGTCCTTGCGGGCCACGAACCGCGTAAGCAGCCCATAGACTGCAAACATTGCAGCCGCGAGCAATGGAATGGCGGCGGCAGGTTCAAAGACTTTCATGCCCGGTTGCAGGATAATCAGCACACCGATGAAACCGACGCCAATCGCCGCCCAACGCCGCCAACCAACGCTTTCGCCCAAGATCGGGCCAGACAGCGCCGCGACAAGCAACGGATAGCAAGTAAAGACCGCGTGGCTTTCCACCAGGCCCAAAATCGTAAAGGCCGCGACCATCACGCATATCTCAGCTGCCAAAAGCAACCCGCGCAAGGATTGCAGGATTGGTTGAGATGTCTGCGCAGCGGCGCGAATACCCCCGGCCTTGCGCCGTGCGATAGCGATGACAAACGCTGCAAAGAACCAATAGCGGATCATCACAACCATCATGACATTGTATTCAGATGCCAAATGCCGCGACAGGCCATCCTGAACAGCAAACACAAAGGTCGTTGCAACCATCAAGCCGATACCAAGCGGGATGTTGTTGGATTGCGTCATGATATCAGTCTTGCTTTTGTCATATGGCGTTTGCGGCCATAGCCAACGGTGCGGGCCACTTCAAATCCGGCGGCCTTCAAATTGCGGCGGACGAATCCAGCGGCGGTATAGGTTGCCGCCGTACCATACGGATGCGTATGCTTAGCAACATCACACATCAAGACATCATCCCAAAGTTCGGGGTTCTTGGCGGGCGAAAACCCATCCAGAAACCACGCATCGGCGCGCCCTTGCCATGCGCGCACCGTTTTGCGCGCGTCCCCCACGACCACCTCAGCGCGTATCCCTGGCAACGTCAATACGCCGCCGTATGGTTGCCAGTTCTGCGTCAACAGATCACGCTTGCCACCAAACGCGGGAAACGCGGCATGCGCGCGCGCCATGTCTGCCTGCGATAACGGGAATGCTTCAAAACTGGTGAAATGCAACATGCCTGAACACCCCGCCTTTTCCCATGCATCCCATGCCACCAATAGGTTCAGCCCGGTGCCAAAGCCAAGTTCGGCAATCTGAAACCCATCCCTGAACCGCGCCGGCAAGTCATTGCCCGCCAAAAACACATGTTCCGTTTCCGCCACGCCATTGTCCAAGCTGAAAAACGGATCATCAAATCGGGTTGATACGGGCACATCGCCCTCTCGCCATTCAATCTGATCGCTCTGGTTCTGCACTGCGGCACCCTATAGAGGTTTGTTGTCGACCAGACATTGCGGAAAGGAGACACATTGGCAATGGCCGAAATCACCATCAGAGGGGCAGGCATTTTTGGCCTATCGGTGGCGTGGGCCTGCGCCAAACGCGGCGCAAGGGTGCAGGTGATTGATCCCTATGGTCCAGCGGCTGGCAGCAGTGGCGGGATCGTCGGCGCGCTGGCCCCACATGTGCCGGAGAAATGGAACGTCAAAAAGGCGTTTCAGTTGGAAAGCCTTCTGATGGCCGAAGCGTTCTGGCATGAGGTGGATCTTACCGGGGGAGGTGCCTGTGGCTATGCGCGCAGTGGTCGGTTACAACCTTTGAACGACGAAAAGGCAGTTGCCCTGGCACAAAAGCGGACAAGCGGTGCGGATGAATTTTGGGCGGATCATGCACGCTGGCACGTGGTCCGTGCAACGGGCACAGATTGGGAGCCTTACAGCCCTTCCGGCTGGATGATCCATGACACGCTCAGCGCTCTGATCCATCCACGCAAAGCGTGTGAGGCGCTGGTTAAAGCGCTGGCCGTACGGGGCGTTCATGTAACAGCGCAGGCCCCAGATCGGGGTCTGGTTTTGTGGGCGACAGGCGTTGCCGGGCTGGACGCATTGAGCGAAGCTCATCATCGCGCGGTTGGCAGTGGCGAAAAAGGTCAGGCCGCGCTGCTGGAGTTCGACGCGACCGGGATGCCACAGCTTTTTGCAGGGGGCGTGCATATTGTTCCGCATCAAGACGGGACAGTAGCGATCGGATCAACCTCTGAACGTTGGTACACTTCGGCGACTGAGACAGACGAACAACTGGACAAGGTGATTGCAACAGCACGGGCGGCGGCGCCTGTTTTAAGTGGTGCGCCTGTCATTCAACGCTGGGCAGGAGCCCGGCCCCGCAGTCAAAGCCGCGCACCGATGCTGGGCGCATGGCCGGACAAGCCGGGGCACTTCGTCGCCAATGGTGGGTTCAAGATCGGCTTTGGCATGGCGCCAAAAATCGCTGAAGTAATGGCCGACTTGTTGTTGGAGGGCCGCGACACGATCCCTGAAGGATTTCGTGTCGAAGATAATTTGTAGGATCTAAAATGACCAAATCATCCAAAAACTGCTGTGTCAAAGCAATGGATCATCTTGTTTTGACCGTCAGGAGCATCCCAGAGACCGTTCAGTTTTATAGCGAAGTTTTAGGGATGCGTGCCGTGCAGTTCGATACCATAGAAGGTGAAACAAGATGGGCGTTGGCCTATGGTAAAAATAAAATCAACCTCCACCAACTGGGCAAAGAATTTGAACCAAAAGCTGCGTTTCCAACACCGGGCAGTGCGGATCTGTGTTTCTTAACTGATACACCGATGGAGCAATGGACAGAGCATTTGCAAACCCTCGCGATTGACATCGAAGACGGTCCGGTTGCCCGCACAGGCGCGGTGGGGCCGCTCAGATCAATTTATCTGCGCGACCCCGATCACAATCTTATTGAGGTCAGTATTCAACTTTAGACTTAGATCAATGCCTTGAGCGCATTCATCAGTGCCGTCAGGTCTTTGATATAAATTTCCCCTGTCAATTTCCCCTGATCGTCAAACGCAGAACCGCTGCCCGCCAAATGAATTTCTGGCCCCTGTAGAATCATTGGGCGGAACGGCACCATGAAACCGCGCAACACCATCTGCGCACGTTCGCCGCCAGCCCGCCCTGCCGCCGCTGACATCACTGCGACAGGTTTGTTGTTCCACGGGTTGCCATCGACACGACTGACCCAATCCAAGGCGTTCTTAAGCACGCCGGATGGCCCCTTGTTATACTCAGGTGTCGAGATCAACACCGCATCCGCAGCCTCAATCTGTGCATTCAAATGCGTAACAGCGTCGGGAATACCAATACTGGCCTCATCATCACCATCATAGAGCGGGAAGTTAATATCCGCCTCGGTGTATTCGCATTCACCAAACAAGCGCGCGGCTTCGCGCAAGAGTTTGCGATTGGTTGCATCGGCACGAAGCGATCCGGAGATGCCGAGAATGTTTGGCTTTGTCATTTGCTTTAAGTCCATCTGTAATTGCGATGAACCTAATGTTGTTTGCTTGCGCTAAAATGCAAGAAGCCCCCGCG
>JBPOFE010000173.1:0-6577 GCA_051252035.1 Sulfitobacter sp. | reverse complement strand
GGCGGAATCGAACCACCGACACGAGGATTTTCAATCCACTGCTCTACCCCTGAGCTACCCGGGCACGGGTTCACCACATCGGTGGTCGGGTGAGCGGTTTCTAGGGTGTCAGGCGATGGGTGTCCAGTGCCTTTATGCGCTATATCGCGCCAAATATTAGGCAGCGTTTAGTGCGGCTTTTCCGCGTCGTGTTGGGCGGCTTCAGCGGCGTCAATGGCGGCCTCGATATCCTCGGGTTCGTGTGACGGCACCGCATATGCGCCATTTAACCATTTGGACAGGTCAACATCCGCACAGCGACCCGAACAAAACGGGCGATATTTGGCCAGCGCCGCAGCCCCGCAAATCGGACAGCTCATGACAGTACCTCCGCCAAAGCCACCCTTGCCCGTTTACGCTGCAACTCAAAGTGGCCCAGTGGCGTCCAGCCAACGAGCGCTGTTTCGACGTCGTCGCCGCGGAACGCTTGGCGTAGAGCGGTCTCGAATGCACGACGGTCTTTTTTCGCCATCGGGGCCAAATCGAGGGTAATTTGCCCGCCCAAACCGCGGACCCGCAACGCGCGCGGCAACATCCGGGCGCAGGCCATGTTGGCTTTGACGCCTGCGGCCAGAGATGCATCGTTTCCGGTGTTCACGTCCACAGCGACCAGCGCGCGTGTGGTTTCCACAAACATCGACGCCGCCCCGCCAAGGCCGACTTGGATGCCTTTTGCACCCTCCAACGCATCCAGAACGCCGTGAGTTTCAAAGCCATCCTCGTCGGTGACTACTTCAGCGGGCGCGGTCCAGTCGCGCCACGCCAGTAAATGCGGGCCATCGCCCTCGACCAATACATCCATTTCGGTAGATGTGTCTTTCATCACCGTATCGGCAAGCGTCAGCATGGCCTCGATATCTTCTGAAATCGCATCCGCATCCGCCCCGGCGCAGGACGACCGCAGGATCAATCCATGGCCCGCCTCGCTGGCGATATCATGGGCAATCTCAAGCAGGCGATCCCGCTCGTTCTCGTCCTTGATGCTGCGCGAAATGTTCATGCCAGGTGCGTCCGGCGTCACAATCGCATAGCGGCTTTTGAACAGAACCTTGGCCGTCACCGGGATCGCTTTGCCCGGCTCGGCAAAGCCTGAAACCTGAACCAGTATTGCCTGACCCGGTGCCAGGCCTTTGATCTGGCGCAGAAACGCGGACCCGTCCGGGGTTTTCAGAAACATGCCGCCCTGCCCTTTGACGGGTCTGTCGGCAATGGCGCGGTATATCGTGCCGGGATTGGGTGCGTCGCTGTCAACCAGCAGATCATCCAGCTTGCCGTCGACCATCAATGCGGCGGCCTCAACTTCGCCCAGATGGCCCAGAATGATCGTACGGCCCTTCATCCTGTCTCTCCATCCAATGGATATCCTGCGGCACGCAGTAGGTTCGCCGTTTCTGCCAGAGGCAAACCAACGATACCTGTAAAAGACCCCGAAATCCACGGGATCAGCGCTGCCGCCGGCCCTTGGATGCCATAGCCGCCTGCTTTGCCCTGCCAATCACCTGTCGCGAGGTAGCTGGCCAATTCGGAATCGGACAGCGATTTCATTTTCACCGTGCTCTGTACATCGCGCTGCCAAATCTTGTCGCCGCGTTTAACGGCCACTGCTGTAATCACCTTGTGACGGCGACCCGACATCAGGCGCAGGAACTTGGCTGCTTCTTCCACATCTTCGGGCTTGCCCAAAATGCGCCGTCCCACGGCCACGGTTGTATCGGCACAAAGCACGATATCCTCCGCTCCTGCCGCAACCGCCGCCACTTTTTCGCGGGCCATACGGCTGCAATAGGGACGCGGCAATTCAGCCTTCAGAGGTGTCTCATCAATATCAGGCGCGCGAATGTCATCTGCCACAACGCCGATTTGCGCCAACAATTCCTTGCGGCGCGGTGAGCCTGAACCCAGAATAAACAATGGTTTATTTGAACCGGTAGTTAATCCGACCCTTGGTCAGATCATACGGTGTCATTTCCACCTGTACTTTATCGCCAGCCAGAACCCGAATGCGGTTTTTCCGCATCTTGCCTGCCGTGTGCGCGATGATCTCATGGCCGTTTTCCAGCTCGACCCGAAACGTCGCGTTAGGCAAGAGTTCCTTCACGATACCTGGGAATTCGAGCGTGTCTTCCTTGGCCATGTTGTCTCCTGATCTATGTTCCCCCTCTCGAGGGAAACGTTTGATGGCCCCGCTTTGGGACCGCATGAACCCTCAAATTGAAGGCGCAGGCTTAAATGGGCGCAATCCGTTCCTTTTTCAAGGGGGATTCAGCGCAATGTCACGTTTATCGCCGCAGTGTCGCGCCCATGCTGCTCTGTCCAGTGCTTGCGGTTCAGCACCACACCATCGGCACGCACATGTGCGACCTGCGCCAGATCGACCTCGGCATAGGTCCAGCCGGGTGCGTTCAATTCGCCGACGGCCATAACACCTGTGGCCGGAAACCCCATGTCAGGTGGGCAATATATGCCGCCCGCGCCAAAGGATGTGCCCAGCGCCTCGGACCATGCCGCGTCCCCCACCACTGACGACATCGCCGTAATACATTGATTTTCCAGCGCCCGTGCCATCGACCCGATGCGCACCCGCCAGTATCCCGCCAGCGTTTCCGTCACAGATGGCACCGCGATCACGTCACATTCGGTCAAGGCGCGACCCAGCAGTGGAAACTCGCTGTCATAGCAGATCAGAATGCCGATCTTGCCTAAGACCGTGTCAAAAACCTGCAGGTTATTGCCGCCGATCACATCCCAGACCTCACCCTCAAACCGGGTCATGATCTGTTTGTCCTGCACGCCAATCTGCCCGGTGGGCGTGATCAGCCGCGCGCGATTGACAGGCCGCGTGTCTGTATCTGCAGGACCAGAGGCCGCGACAATATGCACATTATGCTCCGCTGCGAGTTTCACATGGACCTTATCCGCATCATCCAACCGCTCGGAAACTGCATGTAGCGATCCTTCCAGATCACCCGCCACCTCAAGCCCCGCCAAAGTTGCCAACTCCATTGCGCCATATTCGGGAAACACCAGCAACTCAGCGCCATTGCCTGCAGCATCACCCACCCATTTGGCCAATTTATCCTCATAGGCCGCCCAAGACGTCAGCACATCAAGCGAATAGGCGGCGGTGGCAATTTTCATCTGTAATCTCCGGTCAGTATCGCCCATATTCTGCGCCTGTTTGCACCACTCCGCAAGCCGATGTCATGCCACCATCCAAAGAGGAAAGCCTGATGACCAAAGACACGCGCAAGATTGTGATTCTCACGGGGGCAGGCATTTCTGCCGAAAGCGGGCTTGAGACATTTCGCGCCGAAGATGGCCTATGGGCGCAGCACCGGGTTGAGGACGTGGCGACACCAGAGGGGTTCGTGCGTAATCCCAAGCTGGTGGTTGATTTTTACAATGCCCGACGTGCGCAAGCAGCCAAGGTCGCCCCAAACGCCACCCATGAATCACTGGCGCGCCTAGAAGCGGAACATGGCGGCGATGTCATCGTGATCACGCAAAACGTTGATGACCTGCATGAACGCGGGGGATCACGGAAAGTCATGCACATGCATGGCAGCCTCAAAGGCGCACTCTGCGCGGCCTGTGATCACCGCTGGCCCGCCCCGATGGTGATGGCCCCCGGTGATCCCTGCCCCTCCTGCAATGCCCCAATGGCACGGCCAGACATCGTGTGGTTCGGCGAAATGCCCTATGACATGGATGCATTGTTTGATCATCTGGCCACCGCCGACATCTTTGCTGCCATCGGCACCTCGGGCAATGTCTATCCGGCGGCGGGTTTCGTGGCCGAAGCGCGGCGTGCGGGTGCGCATACGCTTGAGTTCAATCTGGAGCGCTCCTCCGTGGGCAATCAGTTTGCCGAACACCGCCTTGGACCTGCATCCAAGACGGTGACGGCATGGGTAGATGAGATTTTGAGTGCAAGTTAAGCGCATCGGATTTATCAAAAATTCCGAAACGTTTTCTTTCAAAGAAAACGCCCACCCCACCCTAAATCAATGGCTCATCGCGCCATGATCTGGCTTGCGCTCATGGTCCACCGGGATCTGCACTTGCACATCGCCCGCCTTTTCAAAGGTCAGTGTGACAGCAATCTCTGACCCCTGCTCCAACGGCCCCGTTAGTCCCATGAACATCACATGATCGCCGCCGCGTTTCAGCATGTGCATTTCACCTGCGGCGATGGGGATACCACCTTCAATCTCGGTCATTTTCATCACGCCATTGGCGTCCTCGATATGGGTGTGCAATTCGACACGGCCCGCCACGTCCGACGTGGCCGCGATCAGACGATCATCGCTGTCGGTATGGTTCATCACCGTCATAAATGCCGCCCCTGTCTGCGATGTCGGCGTCGATGAACGCACATAAGGGTCTTTGATCATGATCTCCCCGGCAAATGCGCTGGTCGCAAGCAAGGTTGCAGCAACTGCTGCGCTGAAAAAACGTGTAACTGTCATTGGTCTATTCCTGTGTATGTCGTGAAAGAAGCGTGTTTTCAGACAGATACAGGAGGTCCGCGTGATGGCGGTGTCGGGTGTGGGGATACAGGGGAGAGGCGCGCAACCAACTCTGCCGAATGGTGAAATTGAACAATCCGACCTGGTGCCACGACGTCAAGCGCTGGCCCCGTAACCACGACATTCAACGCTGAATCAGGACAGATATGCGGTGCGCTGGTCGGTTGCCCTTCAGCATCAGTGTAAACCGCAACAGGCCCCGTACCGGTACAGAGCACCATCTGCCCAGTCGCCGCAGAAGCGCCACGCGCGACCGCCATGCTCTGGCTGGTGAGGCCAAGCATCAGCGCCAACATCAGGGATATAAGGCTATGCAACTTCATGCAGCGCAATTATCAAACCACGGCGGCAGATGCGAGGTGTAATAACGCCGCAACCCCGACCGTTGCGGGCCGGGGTTGCAAAATTTCTGAGGTGTTGGAAAGACTTAGCTTAGCGCGTCTGCGCCTGCGTCAGCTTTCGCAATGGCTTTTTTGATCTTCAACGCATTGGCAGACAGGTTGCTGTCTTTTTCTTTGGCCAAAAACTTGTCCAGACCGCCACGGTGGTCAACGCTACGCAGCGCAGCCGCAGAGATACGCAGCTTGAAGCCACGGCCCAAAGATTCGGACTGCAGCGTGGTGTCATTCAAGTTCGGCAGGAAACGGCGACGCGTCTTGTTGTTCGCGTGGCTTACGTTGTTGCCCGACATCGGGCCTTTTCCGGTCAATTCGCAAACGCGCGACATGGGTTCATCCTTTTGTTTTCGTGACGCACCAGCGATCTGGCACAACACTTTAGGGGGGCCGCACTGGGCAACCCTGAATTCGGTTCGCAGGCTTTAGTTGGAATCGCGCGGGGCGTCAACCCGCGCGGCACCGGCGTTGTGCGATTCAATTGCCCCGTTTTGCGTGTGCGATACAACCGCGCCCGTTAACGTTGGTTTTGCGGCAATCCATCCACGATGTCGTAATAGTCACCCTTTTGAGCAACAAATATGTGCAACGCCAGTTTGGTTCCCGTCGGCCCGTCAAAAGCGCCCATGCTCACGCCGATCCAATCATGAAAGTTTGGCTTGAAAAACAAGGTGGAACCGCAGATCGCACAGAACCCACGCTTGACCTTTTCCGACGACGCAAACCACGTCACATGATCTTCGCCCTCGATGCTCAGATCGGATTTCGCCACATCCGTTGACGCCTCAACATGGCCAGACACCTTGCGACAATTGACGCAGTGACAGGCGGTCGGCGCAGGCAATGCGCCCGCAACCTCAAACCGCACGGCACCGCAAAGGCAGGACCCCTTGTGTGACGCAATCACCGCGCAGCACCAAGCGCCGCAGGCTCACTACGCCGTTCCTTGACCCGCGCAATCAGCTCTCTCGCTTCGTCCGGTGGGCGTTTTTCCAGCCGCTGGTAATCAGAGCCATCCGGATTGCGCTGCACCAATGCCATTCCGATCAGACTGCGACGCAGTAACGCGGCATCGCCAAACAAATGCGCCGCGTTCAAAACCGCGTTGACCTGCTTTTCATGCAAGTGTTCAGCGGCAGGCAGCCCAGACCAAAGCACCCACAGGCATAATTCCTGTACCGGGCGGCGCGAGGGCCAGCGCACCAGTTGTCCTGCCGCATCAAACTGGTGCAAGGCGCGTTCGACCAGACGAAAATCAACATCTGAACGCGCTGGTACTTCCGCCAACCGTGCCTGCGCACTGCGCGACGCCCGCAGGTGTTGATAATTCCGATATCCAGCGGCGCGGGCCAGCATATTGAGCAAGCTCAAATGTGACGGCGCGGTGCCATGATTTTTCAATTGTGGGGCAAGGCGACGGGTAAATTCGGAAATATCCTCAACGGCCAAACCGATAGGGTTTTTTGACATGTCATATCCTCAATGTGCCGCCGATAAATGTCGATGGTCGCTGACTTTCGACGCGGCACGGGATTAAAACTGTCATCCTGTGGGTCCAAACGGCAGGTTTAGCATGCCCTCGCGGGACAGCGACGCCTTGGGAACTGCCGACCA
>JBPOFE010000172.1:0-6930 GCA_051252035.1 Sulfitobacter sp. | reverse complement strand
TCCAGACCCACCGCAAGCTTGCGCCGAATACGCTCAGGATCAGCTTCGGAATCGGCGTCATCTTCTTTGATAAACGACAAGGCACGGTGCCATTGGAATTCTGCCTCGCGATGTCGGCCAACCGCCCAATACACATCACCCAAATGATCATTGACCACCGGGTCAACGGCGATCAATTCCACGGCGCGTTCCATCTGTACCAACGCCTCGTCATAGCGGCCGAGGCGATATAGGACCCAACCCAGTGAATCGACAATATAGCCTGAATTCGGGCTCGCTGCGACGGCGCGCTCGATCATATCCAGCGCTTCATCAAGATTGCGGTTTTGTTCAACCAATGAATACCCAAGATAGTTGAGGACCTGTGGTTGTTCCGGGTTCAACGCGAGTGCCGCGCGGAAATCCTCCTCAGACGCTTCGCCATCGCCAGACCGTTCATGTGCAATCCCTCGGGAATAATACAGCAACCAACGCGCGCGCGTACCCTCCGTCGACAGGTCAATCGCCGTGTCATAGGCGGCAATCGCTCCTGCATAATCTTCCTCGCCGCGCAGGCTGTCACCCAAGGTCGAATGCACGACGGGCAAATCACCGTGGCTGCGGGTCAGTTGTTCCAAGACTTCAACCGATTGCTCAATCTTACCCGCCCGGCGCAGCGCATCCGCACGGCCCAACTCTGCCGCATGATAGACAGGGTTATCCGCGGAGATTGATTTATATTCTTCTATCGCCAGATCGTATTGGCCAAGATTTTCCAATAACCCCGCTGACAACAATAATGCGTCAATGTGATCAGGCTGCAGGTAGCGGGCGATCCGAGTGAAAAGCAGCACATAATAATCTGCCGCCGCTTCGTTCTTGAGAACGGCCGCGAAAGTAAAGAACACTTCGGCAATACCCGCCTTGGCGTCGCGTACATGGGTGAACGGCACTGGGTCGTCGCCTTCAAGGGCGGCTATCAGTTGATCAAGTTCTGGATCTGTAGCATCGCCAAAGCTGTCGCGCAGTAACGTCACCGCGTCTTCGCGACGATCCAATTGTGCCAGAATTTCGATATGCGCCATGACACCGCGCCGTGTCTGGCTGGCTGCGCCAGTTTTTTCGGCGCTAAAAATCGCCTCGGCCCCTTCAAAGTCACCCACGCTCGCGAGCGCCGATGCCTTGTGATACATCACAATCCCGCGCATCCCGGCTTCTTCGCTCAACGCATCAAACGCGGCCATCGCCGAGGTTACATCCCCGGCACCCATATGCGACCAGGCTTTGATCAAGCTATCCACCCACGGACCAACACCCGCATCATCATTTTCACGCGCCAGTAGCCCGGCAAAATCACCCTGTTGGGCAAGGCTCGCGGTGATCACCAAATGCGCTACTTGGCTGCGCTGGCCTTTTTCTTCCAACAGTTTGGCCAAGGGCAAGGCTTTGTCAATCTGACCGAGCGACAAATAGGAAAGTCCTGTGCTTTCCATCAACTCGACATTGCTGGGATCACGCGCCAGCGCTTGGGTGTAATAGCGTGCTGCCTCGCGATAATCGCTATTCACACCAGCGTACCGCCCGGCGAGGTAAGAACCGGCATCCGATTGCGCCTCAAGCGGGTGCGCAGTTGATACAGATATTGCCAGCGCCGCCGCCAAACTCAGAACATTTCGAAACATCAAAACCCGCGCCTCTCGCTTTTTTTGCAAAGTTATCAGGTCTGGGTCCAAGCGCAATGGTAAGGCCGTGCTGTCACGGGGCTGTGACAGGGAATTGGCGGAAACTAGCGAAAATACATGGCGGGATACTACCCGCCATGATCGCCTTACATATTAGGATAGTTCGGCCCATCACCACCCTGCGGCGTGGTCCAGACGATATTCTGCGCCGGGTCTTTGATATCACAGGTTTTGCAATGCACACAGTTTTGGAAGTTGATCACAAAACGGGCGTCCTTGCCTTCTTCCTCGACAAACTCATACACCCCCGCCGGGCAATACCGCGCGGACGGTCCCGCATATTTCGGCAAGTTGAAATCAACCGGAACAGAGGCATCCTTCAATGTCAGATGCGCGGGCTGGCTTTCTTCATGGTTGGTAAAGCTGAACGCCACATTGGTCAGGCGATCAAAGGACAGTTTTCCGTCCGGTTTGGGATAATCGATAACCTTATGCTGGCTCGCCTCTTCGGTCGCAGCCGCATCTGATTTCCGGTGTTTCATCGTGCCGAACAGCGAAAAACCCAACGTGTTGGTCCACATGTCAAAACCGCCCAGAACCAACGAAGCCGTAAGACCGTAGTTAGACCACAGTGGTTTGACATTACGCACTTTTTTCAGATCGGCACCGATGGCACCATCGCGGACATCCGTTTCGTAATCACTCAACTCATCGCCGGAACGCTCCGCCTTGATCGCGGCCATTGCCGCCTCAGCCGCAGCCTTGCCGGACAGCATCGCATTATGGTTGCCCTTGATGCGCGGCACGTTGACCATACCCACTGAACAACCCAGCAGCGCCACACCCGGGGCAACCATTTTCGGCATCGACTGATACCCGCCCTCGGTAATTGCCCGCGCGCCATAGGCCACGCGTTTGCCACCCTTCAACAGTTCGGCCACCATCGGGTGATGCTTGAACCGTTGGAATTCCATGTAAGGGAACAGATGCGGGTTCTTGTAGCCCAGATGCACCACGAAACCGACATAGACCTGATTGTTATCAAGGTGATAGATAAACGACCCACCGCCCGCGTTGCTGTTCAATGGCCAGCCCATCGTGTGGGTCACGGTGCCTTCTTTGTGCTTGGCGGGGTCAATCTCCCAGATTTCCTTCATGCCAAGACCGTATTTTTGCGGCTCTTTGCCCTCGTCCAAATTATACTTGGCAATCACTTGTTTGCTCAGCGACCCACGCACACCTTCAGACAAGAACACGTATTTGCCGTGCAACTCCATCCCCGGCTCCGTGTTCTCACCAATGCTGCCATCCGCCTCCAGACCAAAGACACCAGCAACCACGCCTTTGACTTCGCCCTTGTCGCCATAGACCAGTTCAGAACAGGCCATACCGGGGAAAATTTCAACGCCAAGCTCTTCGGCCTGTTCGGCCATCCAACGGCAAACATTGCCCATGCTGACAATGTAATTGCCATGATTGTTCATCAGGGGTGGCATCGGGAAGTTGGGGATGCGGATCTGGCCCGCCTCACCCAACATATAAAAGTTGTCTTCTTTGACGGGCACCGTGATCGGCGCGCCCTTTTCTTTCCAATCGGGGATCAACGCGTCAATGCCGCAAGGATCAAGCACAGCACCTGACAGAATATGCGCGCCCACTTCCGAGCCTTTTTCGAGCACAACAACGTTGCAGTCAGGGTCCAATTGCTTCAATCGGATCGCGGCAGATAGACCCGCAGGGCCCGCGCCGACAATAACCACATCATATTCCATCGCTTCGCGTTCAATCTCAGCCATATCAGGCGCTCCCTTCGGGCAAAATCCGTTTCAAAATGGCTAGCCTACAGGGCGTGTCATTGCAATCACGACGAAACGTAAAAATTTCATTCAGAGCCTGCCACCTCAAACCTCCGGCGTATCCCCCATCAGATACCGTGGCCCCTGCCCTTTGATCTGGGCCTGATCGGCCGGATTATACAGCGCACATGCTTCGAGGCTCAAACAGCCGCAGCCGATACAACCGTCCAGATTGTCCCGCAACTTGGTCAGTGTGGTGATCCGCTGATCCAAGGCCGCGCGGAAGCCTTCGCTGATCCGCGCCCAATCAGATTTGTTAGGGGTCCGACCCCCGGGCAGCAGGTCCAGTTCAGACTTGATCTGTGGCAGGGTAAATCCAAACTGCTGCGCGATCATGACAAAGCTGAGGCGGCGCAGATCCGCGCGTTCGAACCGACGTTGGCCACCCGCATTGCGCCATGGTTTGATCAACCCCTGCGCCTCGTAATATCGGATTGCCGAAACCGCCAATCCGGTGCGCGCCGCCAATGCACCAATGGATAGCCCATCATTTACCGCCATAATCCCTCACAAAAAAATCTTGACCTAAAGTTAGGTTTAGGAATTACAACACTACATAGTCAATGCCAAAACTCAAAGGACCGCATCATGACCGCACAACTTGAACACGCAAACTACACTGTCTCTGATCCCGCCGCGACCGCCGCATGGATGCAAAAGCTATTTGGTTGGCATATCCGCTGGGAAGGCGACGCAATGGCGGGCGGGCATACCAAGCATGTTGGCACCGACACGCAATATGTGGCCCTTTATACGCCGGGGGATGCGACTGCCGCAAAACAAAGCAGTTACACGATGACAGGCGGGCTTAATCATATCGCTGTTGTCGTAGATGATCTTGATGCATCCGAGGCCGCGATAAAGGCACATGGGTTCAAAACCGGCAATCACGCCGATTATGAACCGGGTCGCCGTTTCTATTTCCATGACGATGATGGCATCGAGTACGAAGTGGTTCAGTATGCTTAACCCGGCATAAGCTCGCCAAGCATCTTCGACCTGAACACCCTTCCCCTTGCATTCCAGTGCTAGTTTAGGTCAGGTAAAACCCGAACAATTTTAAATCGGCCGCCCCCCGCAACAAACCGGGGTGCGGCCCTCATTACGTGGACGGATTGCCCATGGAAAAGATCCCGATGACCCGACAAGGGCACACCGCACTTGAGACTGAACTCAAGCACCTGAAATCCGTGGAACGCCCTGCGATCATCAAAGCGATTGCCGAAGCGCGTGAACATGGTGACCTGTCAGAGAATGCCGAGTATCATTCCGCCAAGGAAAAGCAGTCGTTTATCGAAGGCCGCGTGAAAGAGTTGGAAGGCGCGATTTCGCTGGCTGATGTGATTGATCCGGCGAAATTGTCTGGCGCCATCAAATTTGGTGCGAAAGTAACCTTGGTGGATGAGGACACGGACGAAGAAAAGACCTATCAGATTGTGGGTGAATACGAGGCCAAGATCGAAGATGGCCTGCTCAACATCAAATCACCCATCGCGCGTGCCTTGATCGGTAAAGAGGAGGGCGATTCTGTTGCCGTCCGCACACCGGGGGGTGAAAAGTCCTATGAGGTTCTTAAAATCATCTACGCCTGAAGGGGGGCTCAGGCATGACTGACACACCGCAACCCGCGACCAGACCCGAAGCCCGGCCCAGCAACGGGCCGGTCGAGGATCCGCGCGTACCCAAGGCCAAGGCGACGGGTGTCGCTGCCAAGCCAACGCCATTGGGCATCTACGATAAGACAAAGCCGGATGTCATTACCAGTATTGAAGTGATTGCAATCGCCCTCAGCGTGATCTGGCTGCTTGGTGCCGCAATCTTTTTCATGGTGACGCCAAACAACAGCAATCCCGATGATGGCTCCAGCGGGTTGCGTTTCCTGATGACGATGCTGGCGATATTCATGCCCGTCGCGATGATCTGGGTTGCCGCCACCGCCGCGCGTGCTAGCCGGGTGATGCGCGAAGAAAGCCAGCGTTTGCAGGCCGCCATTGATGCGATCCGGCAAGCCTATATTGCGCAACAACAGGGCGGCAACCTGCGCTCTGAACCCTCGGTCGCCCGCAAACTTGATGAAATCGCGGCTGCCGCCAAGAAAACCGAAACTGCACTCGCGACCTTTCACACCCGGCGTGACGAAAACGCGCGCCCGGTCGCCAAGGTCGAAGCGCCCGTCGCCGATGACCAACCCGCCCTCGCACTTGGCACCCAAGCCAGTGACATGGCCCCGCTGCTGTCAACGGATGATTTTATCCGGGCGTTGAACTTTCCTGAAACTGCCGAAGACGAAGTCGGCTTTGCCTCCCTGCGCCGCGCGTTAAAAGATCGGGCAGCCTCGCAATTGATTCAGGCCGCTCAGGACATACTGACCTTGATGTCGCAAGACGGAATTTACATGGACGATCTGCGGCCTGACCGAGCCCGTCCCGAAATTTGGCGTCATTTCGCCCAAGGCGCACGGGGGCGTCCCATCGCCGCATTGGGCGGCATTCGCGACCGATCATCGCTGGCCCTAACCAACGCCCGGATGAAACAAGACCCGATTTTCCGCGACGCCGCGCATCATTTCCTGCGCCGTTTCGACCGTACCTTTGCCGAGTTCGAAAAGACCGCGTCAGATGGTGAGATTTCGGGTCTTGCCGACACCCGCACCGCCCGAGCGTTCATGTTATTGGGACGTTGTGCAGGCACGTTTGACTAAAACCATGGTACAACCGCCACGGCCACCGACCCGCACCTATCATGGTAAAATAACGGATTCGACCCGTTGGAACGCATTGAACCCGCGTGTCGGTGATATCGTCGTGTCCACGCCGCCCAAATCAGGAACGACGTGGGTTCAGGGTATTTTGGCCCTGCTCATTTCCGGCGACCCCGACGTCGATGCAAATGTGACCGTCAACGCCCCGTGGATTGATATCAATACCCGTGACGTGGGTGAGATGGTGGGCAAGCTCGATGCGCAAACCCACCGCCGTCAATTCAAGACCCACACGCCGCTTGATGGCATCCCGGTTTGGCCTGACCTGCGCTACATCAGCATTTACCGCCACCCGATTGACGTGCATTTTTCGTTTCGCAGACATTTGACCAATATGACTGAAAAGGTCTTGGGCGATGTGTATCCCGATGATATTTCCACCAGCTTTCGCATCTTCCTTGAGGGCGACCATTTTGATGGTGCAAGCCTGTCTACGATCGTCGATCACTACCGCAGTGCACTGGCATGTGAAGCGTCCGAGAACCTGCTCCGCCTGCATTATGCTGACCTGCGACGCGACTTGCCCCACGCCTTTGCGCGTATTTCAAAGCATGTAGGGATCAACCACCCCACCGAGTTGCAAAACACTTTGATAGACGCCGCACGTTTTGAAAACATGAAGGCCAATGCAGATCGGTTTGCCGTTGCTGCG
>JBPOFE010000171.1:0-6941 GCA_051252035.1 Sulfitobacter sp. | reverse complement strand
TTGATCAATTCCGATGCGTGAAACCGATGAACCAAACCGGCACGAAACGTCATGCGCCGCCACAAAGTTCATGCCGAACAGCTTCGTGCTTTGGCGCGGACCATACTGCGTGAAGTGACCCGTTTAGGATCACATTTACGAAATAACATTCTGAGAAGCATCATTCGATTTCTCGAAAATGTTCCTTCGGTAAGGTTGCAGTATTGGCCGTATTTGGATCCAAAATTGCCCCTCAGTAGAACCGCGTTAGTTCCCCGCACTCTCCATCTTGCGATGCTCAATCACTTCTTCCAGCCAGCCCAGCTTCATTTCTGGCACAGAACTCAGCAACAGGTCAGTGTAATCATCAAAAGGCGGGGCGAGGACTTGGGATTTTGGCCCGTATCGCACGACCTGACCTTGGAACATCACCGCAATGCTATCTGCGATAGCTTTGACCGTCGCCAGATCGTGGGTGATGAAGAGATAGGAGACATCTTCGATTTTTTGCAGTTTCAAGAGCAGTTTCAAGATGCCATCAGCGACCAGCGGATCAAGCGCTGACGTGACCTCATCACAGATGATCAGCTTGGGTTTGGCGGCAAGCGCGCGCGCGATGCAGACGCGTTGTTTCTGACCACCGGATAATTCCGCCGGATAGCGGTCTTGAAATCCATCCCCCAATTCAATCTCATCCAGTAGTTCCTGAATGCGCTTTTGTTTCGCTTTGCCTTTCAGGCCAAAGTAGAACTCCAACGGGCGACCGATGATGGTGCCGACGGTCTGTCGCGGGTTCATTGCCGTGTCGGCCATCTGATAGATCATCTGCAATTCGCGCAGATCATCCAAAGGCCGGGTTGCCAGATCGGGCGTCAGCGTGCGTCCGTCAAAGGTGATCGTGCCCTCAGAGGGCGGCAACAGCCCGGTGATCACCCGTGCCAGCGTTGATTTGCCTGAGCCGGATTCACCCACGATCGCCAGCGTCTGTCCGGGGTGCAGTTCGACGTTTACATCCTTGAGCACGTCGAAATCTGTACCACGGTAGCGGGCGGTTATGTTTTCAACGCGCAGCAGGGGATTGTCGGTTGGGTCCTTCTCGATGTGCTTGATCGACCGCACGGAAACCAGCGCTTGGGTGTATTCCTCTTGTGGATTGTTGATGATCTGATCGGTGGTGCCGTACTCAACCATTGCGCCCTGTTGCAGCACCATGATGTGGTCGCTGACTTGTGCCACCACGGCCAGATCGTGGGTGATATACAGTGCTGCCACCCCTGTATCGCGGATGGCGTCCTTGATCGCGGCCAGCACGTCGATTTGTGTGGTCACATCCAGTGCGGTGGTGGGTTCATCGAACACAACCAAATCGGGTTCTGGGCAAAGCGCCAGCGCCGTCATACAGCGTTGTAATTGCCCGCCCGACACTTGGTGAGGATAGCGCGCACCGATGTTTTCAGGGTCGGGCAGGCCGAGTTTACGGAACAATTCAACCGCGCGTTCTTCGGCTTCTTTTTTGCTGAATTTGTTCTGGAAAATGGCGGCCTCTGTGACCTGTTCCATGATCTTTTTTGCCGGATTGAAGGATGCCGCTGCAGATTGCGAGACATAGGTCACTTCGGCCCCGCGCAACCGGCGCACATCGCGCACACCCGCTTGCAGCATGTCACGGCCATTGACCCATACTTCTCCACCGGTGAGTTCCACACCGCCACGACCATAGGCCATAGCCGCAAGGCCGATGGTGGATTTGCCAGCACCAGATTCCCCGATCAGGCCAAGGACTTTGCCTGCCTCCAGATCGAAATCAACGCCATGCACAATTTCGATGTCGCGCGGGCGTTCACCGGGTGGATAGATCGTTGCGCCAATTTTCAGACCACGGACTTTGAGAAGGGGTTCAGTCATCCTCTGCCACCTTTCAACGATGTGGTACGGTTCAAAATCCAGTCCGCAACAAGGTTAATTGAGATACACAAAGTGGCGATGGCATAGGCAGGATAAAGCGCTGCTTGGATGCCATAGTTGATGCCTTCTTTGTTCTCTTTCACGATACCGCCCCAATCCGCCAGCGGTGGCTGCACGCCAAGGCCAAGGAACGATAGGGTCGAAATAAACAGCACCATAAAGATAAAGCGCAGGCCCATTTCAGCCACCAGCGGTGACAATGCGTTGGGCAAGGTTTCGCGGAAGATGATCCAGCCGATTTTTTCGCCACGCAGGCGGGCGGCCTCGACGTAGTCCATCACGGTGATATCCACGGCAACCGCACGGGCCAGACGATAGACGCGGGTTGAATCGAGCAAGCCCATCAGCAAGATCAGGATCGGCATTGTGGTCGGCATGACCGACAACACAACAAGCGCAAAGATCAGCGATGGGATCGACATGATCAGATCAACGAAGCGCGATAATGCCTGATCAATCCAGCCACCGGAAACAGCAGCGAAAAAGCCAAGGACCGATCCTGTGACAAAGCTGAGTATTGTTGCAGCCACGGCAATAAAGATTGTGGTGCGTCCGCCGTAGATCAGACGGGTCAGCAGGTCACGTCCGATACTGTCCGTGCCAAGCAGGAACTCGGAGGAGGAAGGCTCCCAAACGTCACCAACCACCTCGGACATGCCATAGGGGGCAATCAGAGGGGCGGCGAGCGCCATCAGGAAAAACAGACCCGTAAAGAACAGGCCGATAAGGGCGGCGAGGGGAATGTTTTTCATTTCGGGTGCCTCAGGCGCGGGTTCGCTAAGATGGAGACTATATCTGCTACGAGGTTCAGCCCGATATAGACCGCCGCAAAGATCAGACCGCAGGCCTGAACCACAGGTACGTCACGTTTGCTAACGTGATCCACCAGATATTGGCCCATGCCAGGATAGGCGAACACCACCTCAACCACGACCACGCCAACCACCAGATAGGCGAGGTTCAGCATAACCACATTGACGATGGGTGCGATGGCGTTGGGAAACGCGTGTTTGCGGATGATTTTCAGCATCCCCATACCCTTGAGTTCAGCGGTTTCGATATAGGCTGATTGCATCACATTCAGGATCGCGGCGCGCGTCATGCGCATCATATGGGCCAGCACCACGAGGGTCAGCACCATCACGGGGATCGCAATTGCGTTCAGCTTTTGACCAAGGCTCATCCCGTCATTGATGATCGCTACGGATGAGAACATGCCCCATTGGATCGACACCCAATAGATCAGAACGTAACCGATCATGAATTCCGGGATCGAAATTGTCGTGAGGGTGATCGCCGAGATCAGCTTGTCCGGCCAGCGGTCTTTGTAGCGTACGGCCAGCAGGCCAAGAAAGATTGCCAACGGGACCGAAATCACGGCCGCCCAGAAGGCAAGGAAGAGGGTGTTTTTGAGACGCCCACCCAGGCTGTCAGCGATGTCACGGCCGTTGGTGAGGGCAGTACCAAGATCACCTTGGAGAAAGCCACCGAGCCATGTGAAATATCGGGTGAGGGCAGGGTCGTTCAGGCCCAGTTCGCGGCGCAGGTTCGCCAGCGCTTCGGGAGTGGCCGATTGGCCGAGAATGGATTGTGCGACGTCCCCGGGCAAGATCGAGGTGCCCGCGAAGATCAAGATTGAGGCTGCGAAGAGCAACATGATGCCCAGCGCGAGGCGCTGGGCAATGAGTTTTAGGATAGGGTGCATCTGAGTTGCGCCCTATGCTTCTTTTACCCAACATTTGATGTTGGCCTTGTTGTTCATCATTTCGCCGTTTGGATCTTGGATCCAGCCGCCGACGTTGTTGGCAACACCGGATACGAAGTCGTTGAACATTGGCAAGATCAGGCCGCCTTCTTCGCGCAGCATCTGACCCATTTTAGAGTAGATTTCCTTGCGTTTGGCTTCGTCCAACTCGCCCCGTGCCGCAAGCAGCATTTCGTCGAATTCCGGACGTTTCCAGCGGGTATCGTTCCAGTCTGCGGAAGACAGATAAGCTGTCGAATACATCTGGTCCTGCACCGGACGGCCACCCCAATAGGAGGCACAGAACGGCTGAACATTCCAAACTTCTGACCAATAGCCATCGTTTGGCTCGCGCTTGATTTCCAGTGGGATACCTGCCGCCTTGGCAGATTCCTGGAACAAGGATGCAGCATCGACCGCCCCTGAGAACGCGCCATCAGAAACGCGCAAGATGATCGGGCTGCCATCGTGACCAGAAGCCGCGTAGTGCTCCTTGGCTTTTTCGATGCTGAATTCGCGCTGTGGAATGCTTTCATCGAACAACGGATAGGATGCGTTGATCGGGAAGTCATTGCCGATACCACCAAAGCCACGGAGGATCTTGTCGACCAATTCTTCACGGTTGATCGCATATTTCAGCGCCAGACGCAGTTCGTTGTTGTCGAATGGCGCGGTGTCCACATGTGCGATAAATACATAGTGACCACGGCCGGATACGGATTCAACGCTAAGGTTTGGTGCACGGCCCAGCAGGCTTGCTACTTTGGGATCAACGCGGTTGATGAAATGCACCTGACCTGATTGCAATGCCGCCGTCCGTGCTGTGGCGTCGTTCAGCACCAGCACTTCGGAGAATTCGGCAAAGCCGCGGTTGTCAGCATCCCAGTAATCTTCACGGCGCTTATAGCCGTGGCGCACACCGGGTTCATCAAATTCGATTGTATAGGGGCCTGTACCGATACCCGCCGCGGGATCATCCATGCCGCCACCGGGTTGGATCATCAGGTGATAGTCGGCCATCAGATAGGGCAAGTCAGCGTTGGCTGTGTCCAGCTCGACGATAAAGTTGTCGCCATCAACCTTCATATTGGAGATGCCTTTGACAATACCCAAAGCACCCGATTGGCTATCTTCATTTGAGTGGCGCTGCATGGTTTTCAGCACGTCATCCGGCATCATTTCTTTGCCGTTTGAGAATGTGACACCTTTGCGGATTTTGAATGCCCAGGTTTTGGCATCCGCTGAGGCTTCAACGCTTTCCGCCATGCGGAAGTCAATTTCCCCTTCCGGGCTTACATCCACAAGGGTTTCACCCCAGTGACGGATATTGGCAAGCGGTACTTCAGACGCGGTCAAGGCCGGGTCGTGGCTGTTGGTGGATTCACCACCGGAGGAGCCGAGTTTAATCGTGCCACCACGGACAGGTGCCTCATGAGCAGCCGCATCCACAGAGCTGGCGAGCATCGCATTGGCTGCAAATGCCGTTACGCCAAGTGCTGCGGCACGACCGACAAACTCGCGGCGCGTCATCAGACCCTTTGCCACGTCGGCTGTCATATTTTTCAGTTGTTCGTTCATTCCTATACTCCCGGTTGGAATCATGGCGCTTTACTGCGCCGTTTTATTGATTGATGGGTCAAGTTTGCCGATTTTTGACTATGTCGCAAGGGGTAATACCCCGGCGCACATGACAGAGGTGTTACAAACAGTCCCTTTTGATGCTGTCGGTTATATTACGTTCATAGATCAGGACGTCCCCTTCATAGGCTTCCAGTCGCGCGGTCAGATGAAAGTCTGTGGCGTCTGACCACATTGAGCTGTGGGTTTCAGTGCGCAAAACAATATCGTCTTTTTGCAGCTCATCAGTCCAGTGGCATACGCCGCGCGCTGAGAGTGGATCATCGGGATGAATGGACCAGCGTTCTCGGGCGATGGACCCAGAGATCAACCCGTGATCGGCGTCCTGCGCGCTGCCAAAGTCATCTTCGACCACCAATGTGACCATGCCCGTGTTCATATCGGTTTCGCGGCGTCTAACATGTCCGGCGGGGCGCAATTCCTTTGCCTGCCAAGGGTCTGCAGATGTCGTCGGTGCAAAACTGTGTTCATTTCCGCCGGATGTGGGGCGTTGGGGCAGGGTGATGTGTCCGTCGCTCAACGTCAGAACGGTTGGCGTGGGCGATGGCCAGATCAGAGGCCAATAGGCATCTGAAATTGAGACCCGCAACCTGTGGCCTGCTGGGACGCGATAGGCGATATGATCGAGGTCGAGCGTGATTTCTTCCGTCAGGCCCGGTGTCATGGGCGACGGATGTTCGGCGCTGTCCCGGTGGCTCAGGTTCAGAACGCCATAGGTGATGCGCGTGGCGGCACCGTCCGGATGGATATGGTTCAGGCGTACGGCAATCTGTGCTTGCGGCTGGTCGGATGCAATCTTGACCGTCAGCCGCGGCGCGCCCACGATATCCATGTCGGCCTCAAGTGGATGACTGTCAAAGGTTGTCGACAGGGCATCATCGCTGCGTTGATCGCCCGGGAGTTCGGGGCCAAGCCAGATCGCACAATATTCACCCGCATCCGCGCCACAGTGGGCAGGCGAGGATATGGTGCTGGCAAGTGTTCCTGTTGTTTGCCTCAGACCTTCGTTTGTAAGGTGCAGCGTTTGCGTTTCCAGATGCGATGTCGCTCCGCTATTTTCGGCAATCCAGCGACCGGGTCGTTCCAGATACCATGTCGCCGGGCGCACCCCGTCCATTAGGTAGGCGCGATAATCGGGATCGTTCTCAACGCCTGTGTCATTGTCTTTGAGCCAGCGATCCCACCAGCGCAGCGCCTCTTGCAGAAAGCCGATGCGCGGTTCGGGAATGGCGAAATGCGGATATTTATGCACCCAAGGCCCGACGATACCTTTTGCCCCCGGCAGCGCCTCGACCAGTTGCGGCACGGCGTTTTTATAGGCATCGCCCCAGCCGCCGATGGCCAGCACCTTGGCTTTGATCGCCGGGTAATCTTCAATTACCGATCCTTGTTTCCAATAGGCGTCGCGGCGCTGGTGGCGCAGCCAGAGCGACGGTAGGAATGGTTCGGCTTCAAGCCGTTCCAACCACATTTCGCGCCAATCCGCGCGCAGGGTGGGGTCAGGCGCGCGGCTGGAATAGGACCACATCGTCGCCCCCCAGCCGAGGTTTTCATTGAGCAGGCAACCACCCTTGTAATGAATGTCATCAGCAAAGCGGTCGACGGTGGAACAGAG
>JBPOFE010000170.1:0-6991 GCA_051252035.1 Sulfitobacter sp. | reverse complement strand
CGGATCAACACCGCCTTCCAATTGTTCCATGTGTCCGGACCCACCCCCCGAATGTCGCAGACGGTGAGCACACACAGCAGGTCCAGCCGCTTGACCGTCTGCACCGCCTTGGCAAAATCGCGCACGGTACGCGGGTCGGCGATATCTCGTTTCTGTGCCATGTCGGACATCAGCAGATGGTAGCGGACAAGCCATTCGACAGTATCCACTTCATCCTGTTTCAGACCCAGCCGCGGGGCAATCTTGCGCACCATTTTGGCACCCAGAATCGAATGATCCTCTGGTCGCCCCTTGCCGATGTCGTGCAGCAGCAAGGCGACATACAGGACCTTGCGATTCACCCCTTTCTTAAGGATTGAGGAGGCCACAGGCAGTTCTTCTTCAAGCTCGTTTTTCTCAATCCGGGCAAGGTTGGCGATACACTGGATGATATGTTCGTCCACGGTATAGCTGTGGTACATATTGAACTGCATCATCGCCACGATGGTTTCAAATTCAGGGATAAAAGCGCCCAGCACCCCCAATTCGTTCATCCGCCTTAAGGCGCGTTCAGGGTTGCCGTGCTTGAGCAGTAGATCATGGAAAATGCGCTGGGCTTCGGGTTCATTGCGCATGGCATCGTCGATGAGGCCGAGATTGCCTTTAATCAGACGCATTGCGTCAGGATGGATCAACATGCCCGTGCGTAATGCCTCTTCGAAAATACGTAAGAGGTTCAGATTATCAGCCAGAAATGCCTTGTTGTCTTTGATCGTAATACGGTTGTTTACGACCTTATAATCGGCGCGAATTTTAGGGCGGCGGCGAAAGATGCGTTCCAGCAGGGGTTCGGCTTTGACGTGCATCGCCTCTAGACTGGTCAGAAAAATCCGCGTCAGATCGCCAACTGCCGTAGCATGGCGAAAGTAATGTTGCATGAACACTTCGACGCCGCGCCGCCCGCGGATGTCTTCAAACCCCATGGCTGAGGCGACCTGTACTTGCATGTCAAAGGTCAATTGTTCACTGGCGCGTTTGGCCAGCAGATGCAGATGCCCACGAACGGCCCAAAGGAAATCTTCGGCGGCTTTAAAAGTGTCAAATTCATCTGCCCGGAAAACGCCCTTGTCGACGAGATCGGCAATTTTATCGACCTTGTGAATGAACTTGGAAATCCAGAACAAGGAATGCAGGTCGCGTAGCCCGCCTTTGCCCTCTTTCACATTTGGCTCAACCACATAGCGTTCACCTTGTTTGATGTGGCGGCGGTCGCGTTCTTCCAGCTTGGCTTCAATGAAATCGCGGCCTGATCCTGAAAACAAGTCGCTTTTGAGGGTTGTGTCCAAGCGTGTGGCCAATGCTTCATCACCAACAATAAACCGATGCTCCAGCAGTGCAGTCTGAATGGTGAAATCCTCGGACCCAAGGCGCACGCAATCGCGGACAGTGCGGGTGGCATGCCCGACTTTCAGTTTCAAATCCCACAGAATATAGAGCATGCTTTCGATCACGCTTTCGGACCAAGCAGTGGCTTTGTAGGGGATTAAAAACAACAGATCGACGTCAGAAAACGGTGCCATTTCGCCGCGTCCGTACCCGCCCACTGCAATCACCGACAGGCGTTCACCTTCGGTTGGATTGGGGTTCGGATGCAGCAGCTCTGCCGCCACAAAAAGCGCGGACTTCACAAGGTTATCGGTGAGATAAGTATAGGCACGGGTCATGGGCCGCGCGTCAAAGGGGGCGGTGGTAAAACCATCAGCAATCTGAGCGCGCCCGTCTTTTTGTGCGGCACGCAAAATCTCAACGGCTGCGCCGCGCCGCGCCGCGGAATCGCTGTCTGTGCAGGCTTCTTTTAGTGCGGCGGTGATCGCGGGCGCATCAAAAATCATTTCCGGCGCACAAATTAGGCGCGGCAATTCTGCCGCGCCTGAAGGTGATACTGACGTGTCTTTAGTGTTCAATTTAGAACCCAGCGCCGCCAAAGCCCTGTGGTGCCCCTTCGAGGATAACAACGCCGTTGTTGCGGATTGTTGCAATCGCAAGGCCACGCTCATTGGTGCCGTTGTTGCGCAGGCGGAAGATGCCCGTGGCCCCGCGGAAACCAGCCCCTTGGGTCAAAGACGCACCAGTAAGGGCGTTGGATTTACCGGTTTTCACCAAAGCACCGACAGCCGCGATGCCATCAAATGCAAGCCCGGCAAGCGGGTGTGGGGCGCTGCCGTAAGCGGCAGAGTATTTTTGCGAAAATGCACCGGATGCACCGGGATCAGGAAGGGCAAACCAGCCACCCTGAACGCCGGGCAATGACAATGTTTGCTGCGGAATATCCCACCGTGTCAGACCAATGTATTGGGTCGTAGCCACGGGCAAGCCTGCCTCTGGCAAAAGCTGGGTAAACAGGGGCAGCGCGCTGGCAGAAGATGTTGTCAGGAACAATGCGTTCGCACCAGAGCTATCGACGGTTGCTTTGACGCGCGGCACTGCGGCCATCACTGATTCTTGGCTCAAAGCGTAGTCCACTGTCCCGGACAAGGTTGCGCCATTGGTTGAAATCGCCTGTTGGATCGCATTGCGGCCCAATTGTCCGGCAACATCTTGCGCATGCAAAATCACGATGCGGTCTTTGCCGTTGCGCTTTGCATAGTTCACCAAACGGTTCGCCGTGTTTTCAAATGTCGGTCCCAGTACAAATACGTTGCCACCTGCGATGGTCGCGTTATTCGAGAACGACAATACGTTGACGCCCTGAGGAGCAACGGCAACACCTGCTGCATTTGCCGCTTCGCCGTAAACGGGCCCGATGATGATTTTTGCGCCTTCGCTGACGGCTTGCGCTGCTGCGGTTGCAGCGGTGCCAGATTGACCTGCAGTACCATACACACGAAGATCAATTTTGACCCCATCAAGGTCACGCATCGCCAAACGCGCAGCGTTTTCAAGGTTTTGTGCCAGAAGATTATCGCTTGCCGAGCCGCCGCGCGGGACCAGCAGTGCCACAGGGACAGGGGCGGTTGCGTCAATCTTTGGTCCGCCGGTATTGGCAATGCCGCCAAGAGCGATCGGATCACAGGCTGCAAGGATCAAAGCAAAAAGCGGCAACATCAGCAGCCGCAGCTTCTTGCGGCTGGCTTGGAAAAAGGCAATCATCGTGAACTCACTCCCCGGGTGGTAGGTTGGCAATTACTGCCATTTAACATCCTTGTGATCATAGAGAGTGCGAAAGGCGGGTCCAGCGTGAATTATCAAAAGAGCGCACTCGCGCCGGGATTATATTTTGTCGGTGTGCCAATCGGCTCTGCCCGGGATATCACGCTGCGTGCGCTGGATGTGCTGGCGTCGGCGGATGTTCTGGCCGCCGAAGACACGCGCAGCCTGCGACGGTTGATGGATATTCATGGTGTGCCCTTGGCAGACAGACGGATCGTGGCGCTGCATGATCATAGCAGCAACGCGACCCAAGAGCATTTGTTGGTGGCGATACGAGATGGTAAATCGGTGGCCTATGCGTCGGAGGCGGGGATGCCGTTGATCGCCGATCCGGGGTTTGAATTGGCCCGTGCGGTGTCGCAAGCGGGGCTAATGATGACCTGCGCACCGGGGCCATCAGCGGTGCTCACGGCGCTGGCACTGGGTGGTTTGCCCACAGATGCGTTTTTCTTTGCCGGATTTTTGCCAAATGCCAAGGCGGCGCGATGTGCGGCACTGGAAAAGCTGCAAGACATTCCCGGCACGCTGGTATTTTACGAATCACCCAAACGTTTGGGCGCGATGTTGCGTGATGCAGCCGCGGTGCTTGGGTCAGAACGGCAGGCCGCCATGTGTCGCGAGTTGACCAAGAAATTCGAAGAAGTTCAGCGTGATACCTTGGAAAATTTAGCTGAAAATTTTGCAAAACAAGCCCCCAAGGGCGAGGTTGTCGTCTTGATCGATCGTGGCCATTTAGAGAGCGTTAACGAGGATGACTTAATGTCTGACCTGCGCCGTGCCCTAAATGATATGTCGATGCGAGATGCTGTTGATCTGGTGGCACAGGCACACAACCTGCCCCGCAGGCAGGTTTATCAGGCCGCCTTGGCTTTGAATAAGGAATGAGAAACATGGCAACTGGTGTTAGCCATCATCGTGGCAAAGCGGCGTTTTATGCGGGTGTAGCTGCAGAAAACTGCGTCGCCCAAGATTACGAGCGCCGGGGATTCTCGGTGGCACGCAAACGCTGGCGTGGCAAAGGTGGCGAGATTGATTTGGTGATCCGCGATGGGGCCGGGCTTATTTTTGTCGAAGTGAAACAAAGCCGCGATTTTGCACGTGCGGCGCAAAGCCTGAGTGCGCGGCAGATGCAGCGTATCTATGCCTCGGCCGAAGAATACCTTGGCCAGGAACCAAACGGCAGCCTTACAAATGTGCGTTTTGATGTGGCGCTGGTTGACGGTTCCGGCGCGACGCAGATTATTGAAAACGCGTTTGGGCAGGGCTGACCCATTGCGTCCCATGGCTTGCTGCGCCATCTAAAGCGTAAGCAGCAGGGAGACGCGCCATGAAAATCGCCTTTCAAATGGACCCCATTGGGGATGTAAATATCAACGCAGACAGCAGCTTTCGTCTGGCGGAAGAAGCACAGACGCACGGGCATGAGCTTTTCTTCTACACACCGGATCATCTGGCCTATCAAGAAGGGCGGATCACGGCGCGCGGGCATGATTTTACTGTGCAACGTGTGCAGGGTGATCATGCCCAACTTGGTCCCGAAAGAGAAGTTGATCTGGCGGAATACGACGTTGTCTGGCTGCGTCAAGACCCGCCATTTGACATGCATTACATCACCTCGACGCATTTGCTGGATCGGCTTAAGGCGACAACACTGGTCGTCAACGACCCGTTCTGGGTGCGCAATTATCCTGAAAAGCTGTTGGTTTTGGATTTCCCGGATCTGACGCCGCCAACCACAATTGCCCGTGATCTGGCGACGATCAAGGCGTTCAAGGCCAAACATGGCGACATCATTCTAAAGCCACTTTATGGAAATGGTGGCGCCGGGGTGTTCCGGCTGGACGCCAATGACCGCAATCTTTCGTCGCTGCATGAACTTTTCATCGGGTTTTCCCGAGAACCTTTGATCGTGCAGAAATTCCTGCCCGCTGTTTCAAAAGGCGACAAGCGGGTCATTCTGGTGGACGGCGTTGCCGTTGGCGCGATCAACCGTGTCCCCGCCAAGGGTGAAACCCGGTCAAACATGCATGTTGGTGGGCGGCCTGAGAAAGTTGGGCTGACACCGCGTGATCTTGAGATTTGCGAGCGCATCGGGCCATTGCTGAAAGAAAAGGGGCAGGTGTTTGTTGGGATCGACGTGATTGGCGATTACCTGACTGAGATCAACGTCACATCCCCCACGGGCATTCAGGAACTTGAGCGTTTTGACGATACAAACATTGCCGCCAAGATATGGGAGGCGATTGAGAGAAAAGCCCAATGATCTCTTGGCGCATGCGGATCATGGCGGAAAGTGCCAAACCCATTATGCGGTGGCGTATGGGTCGGTTGCATGACGCATCAACTGCGCGCCGAATGTTTGAACGTGCTTCGAAGTACCTGTTTCGGGAGCCACCTTTCGCACATTACGCGCGCACAACTTTTGCGTCAGACTGTGCGCGCGAAGCGATTTGGGTGACTGCGGGCCCAGTTGCCCAAGACAAGGTAATTTTGTTCTTGCACGGCGGCGGCTTTTTGGCGGGGTCGCCTTGGGGATACCGCAAACTGGTGGCGTCTTTGGCCCGCGCCACTGGTATGCGGTGTTTCGTGCCGAGTTATCGCTTGGCACCAGAAAACCGGTTGCCCACGGCGGTCGAGGACGTACAAGCCGCCCACGCACACCTTTTGAATCTGGGCTATAAACCATCTGATATCGTTATCGGCGGCGATAGTGCCGGTGGCGGTTTGACCTTTGCATTGCTTGCGGACTTGTGCGCCCGGGGGCTACAGCCTGCGGCGGTATTTGCGTGGTCAGCATGCCTTGATTTGACCTATTCTGGCGCGTCGATACGCAAGAATGCAAAACGGGATCATATCTTTCCGGGCGACCGCGTTCATGACTTGTCAGCGATGGTGTTGGGCGATGTGCCAGCCCGAGATCCACTCGTGTCACCTCTTTTTGCAGAGTTTCCAAATTGCCCGCCGGTATTGCTGCAGGTCTCAGATACCGAAATTCTGCTCGACGATTCCACCCGGATGGATGCCAAGCTACGTGCGCAAGGCAGTGCGCCCCGGTTGGAGGTTTGGAACGATGCCCCGCATGTTTGGCACTTTCTTTGTGGGTATATCCCGGAAGCGCGTCAGGCGATTGAGAACACAGCTCTTTTTATCAAGCAGCACAGCTCAAACACTAGGCGATAGTGCGATCTGCAAGGCGAAAGCTAACCGCTTCAGCGATATGCGGTTTGCGCACGGTCTTGGCCCCTTCGAGGTCAGCGATGGTGCGGGCAACGCGAATGACCCGGTGATAGCCCCGCGCGGACAGATGAAAGCGGTCGGCCACCTTGGTCAAAAGCGCACGCGCCTCGCTATCGGGTGATGCGATTTCCTCCAGTATGTTGCCTTCGGCATCAGCGTTTACGTGCATGTCGGGATGCGCTTCATATCTGGCATGTTGAATTTCGCGGGCACTTGCCACCCGTGCTGCAACTTGCGCAGAACTGTCACCGCTGGGCGGTAAATCAAGGTCGGTAAAGGCAACTGGGGGCACATCAACACGCAGATCAAACCGATCCATGAGCGGGCCGGATATGCGGCCCATGTAATCCTCACCGCACTGTGGCACACGGGCGCAGGCGCGTTCTGGATCTGACAGATACCCACATTTACAGGGGTTGGCGGCGGCAATCAGCATGAATTTGCAGGGGTATTTCACATGTGCATTTGCGCGGGCAATCATCACTTCGCCCGTTTCAATTGGTTGGCGCAAGGTTTCCAAAACAGTGCGGGGAAACTCAGGGAATTCATCCATAAAAAGCACGCC
>JBPOFE010000017.1:0-32193 GCA_051252035.1 Sulfitobacter sp. | reverse complement strand
GCAGGCGACGAACGATGGAGGGTGAGCATTTTCAAAACCAACACGTCACCTCTTTTCCCTCGACAGATTTCAGTTTCGTATTTTGCAGCGATATCCTCCGCCTTGCTTGCCGGAACGCGTCCATGAACATGTGATCCTTTTGCAATTTCCATCGCGCCATTGCCGTCAATATCATCGTCTAGGTGAATGCGCAGAAATAGCATTTTATCCAGAACAGAGATCGGTGGTTCACAATGCCAGATGCCGCCTTTTTGTGACCAATTGTCAAAATCTGGATGGTCGCATTTCGCGGCTGCCGCAATAACGCGATCTTGATGCCAAGGAACGCCCCAGTTCTGCGTTGCCGTCTTGTTGAACGACACAACGCGTGTGGGGAATGCGTCTGGCATGATATGGTTCAGAGCGTTTGCGATTGCGCCTTTTTTCCCAAGAGCTTCCCAAATGGCGGAGGATGGCGCGAGTCGCTGCCCAACCTTTGTAGTCTCTGAAAAAACGCTGTCTAAAATTGCCAGATCATCGGCACCCAAAACATCCCGTAGCCAAACCCGGCCGGTGCTTTCGAGTTCCTCTGCCTGCGCCCGCACCACTAGTGCGCCTCAGCCCAATTCTTTCCCTGTCCCGCATCGACTGTCAGTTTCACATCCAACTTTACCACCGGATCATTTGCGTTTTCCATGACCTCGCGGGCAGCGGCGATCAGTGTATCTTCGGCCCCTTCATCAACTTCAAACAACAATTCATCATGGACCTGTAACAACATCGTTGCGGGCAGGTCTTTGATTGCGTCCGGCATGCGGATCATGGCGCGGCGGATCACGTCGGCGGCGGTGCCTTGGATCGGGGCGTTAATCGCGGCGCGGGCGGCGAAACCGGCGTGCGGGCCTTTGGCACCGATGTTGGGCGTATGGATTTTGCGACCGAACAGCGTCTGCACAAACCCGTGTTCTTTGGCGAATGCCTTGGTGTCGTCCATATAGGTGCGGATGCCGGGGAAGCGTTCAAAATAGCGGTCGATGAACCCCTGCGCCTCGCCGCGTGGGATACGCAAGTTGCGGGCAAGGCCAAAACCGCTGATGCCATAGATCACCCCAAAGTTGATAGCCTTGGCGCGGCGGCGGATCTCTGGCGTCATCTCGTCCATCGGCACGTCAAACATTTCGGACGCGGTCATAGCGTGGATGTCATCGCCACGTTCGAAGGCTTCTTTGAGGGCAGGAATATCTGCGATATGCGCCAGAATACGCAGCTCAATCTGGGAATAATCCAGCGCAACCAGCGTCTTGCCCGGTTCCGCAATAAACGCCTCACGAATGCGGCGACCTTCTTCGGTGCGGATCGGGATATTTTGCAAGTTTGGATCGGTTGAGGCAAGGCGGCCTGTGGAGGCCCCCGCAATGGAATAGGACGTATGCACGCGGCCTGTGTCGGCGTTGATGTGGGTCTGAAGCGCGTCGGTGTAGGTCGATTTCAATTTGGAAAGCTGTCGCCAATCCAACACACGGGCGGGCAATTCATGTTCGGTGGCGAGGTCTTCGAGGACGTCAACACCGGTGGCATAGGCACCAGTCTTGCCCTTTTTCCCACCTTCAAGCGACATCTCGTCAAACAAGATTTCGCCCAGTTGTTTGGGTGAGCCGACGTTGAATTTACGGCCCGCCAGTTCGTAAATCTCATCCTCCAGCCCCGCCATTTTCTGGGCAAAGGCGTTGGACATCCGGCTGAGTGTATCCCGGTCCACCTTGATACCGGACCGTTCCATCGCGGCCAGCACGGGCACCAAAGGCCGTTCAAGCGTTTCGTAGACTTTCGTGACCTGAGCCACGTGCAACTGTGGCTTCAAATATTGCCACAGTCGCAAGGTAATATCCGCATCCTCCGCCGCATATTTCACGGCGTCCTCAAGCGGCACTTTATCGAAGGTGATCGCGGATTTACCCGACCCCAACAGCGGCTTTATCGGGATAGGGGTGTGACCCAGATAGCGTTCAGAAAGCGTGTCCATGCCATGATTGTGCAAACCCGCGTGCTGCGCATAGGACATCAACATGGTATCATCAAAAGGTGCGACCGTGATGCCGATTTGGGCAAAAATTTTGGCGTCATATTTCATGTTTTGCCCGATTTTCAGGATGCTTGGATCCTCTAACATCGGGGTAAGCATCTTGAGCACGTCTCCGGTCGGCATCTGCCCTTCGGCCAGATCATCCGAGCCAAACAGATCATCACCGCGATGCGCCTTGTGGATCAGCGGAATGTAGCAGGCCTGCCCCGGCTCAACCGCCAGAGAGATACCAACCAGTTCGGCGGTCATTTCATTCAGGCCCGTGGTTTCGGTATCCACGGCGACATAGCCAAACTCGTAAATCCGGTCGATCCACGCCTTAAGTACTGCAGCATCGCCCACCTGTTCGTAATTTGATGGATCAAAGGGAATATCTTCGGCGCTGGGCGTATCTGGTACTGCGACTATGTCTGGTATCGCAGGGGCCTCTCGACCCAGCACATCCGCAACACGTTTAGACAGGGTGCGAAATTCCATTTCAGCAAGAAAGGTAAGCAGTTTATCGGGGTCAGGATCTTTGACCTCAAGATCCTCAAGTGTAAAATCAAGCGGGGTGTTTTCGTCGAGTAAAACAAGACGACGCGACAGACGGATTTGATCGGCGTTCTCAATCAAGGTCTCACGGCGCTTGGGCTGTTTAATCTCGCTTGCGCGTTCCAGCAATGCGTCCAAATCGCCGTATTCATTGATCAGCAACGCTGCGGTCTTAACCCCGATTCCCGGCGCGCCGGGGACGTTGTCAACGCTGTCACCCGCCAATGCTTGTACATCGACAACGCGCTCTGGATAGACGCCGAATTTTTCGAACACGCCCTCACGGTCGATGGTCTTGTCCTTCATCGCATCCAGCATTTCAACGCCATCACCGACCAACTGCATCAGATCCTTATCAGAGCTGATGATTGTACAACGCCCGCCCGCCTTGCGCGCCTGAACGGCAAGGGTGGCGATGATATCATCCGCCTCAAAGCCTTCTTTTTCCTCACAGGCGATGTTGAACGCTTTTGTGGCATCCCGCGTCAAAGATATTTGCGGGCGCAAATCCTCGGGCATCGCCTCGCGGTTGGCTTTGTACAAGTCATACATATCATTGCGAAACGTATGGCTGCCTTTGTCGAAAATCACCGCGACATGGGTGGGCGCATCTGGGCCGGTGTTGCCCTCAACATACCGATTCAACATGTTGCAAAACCCGGCCACGGCCCCGATCGGTAAGCCATCGGACTTCCGCGTTAGTGGTGGCAGTGCGTGATAAGCCCGAAAGATAAACGCAGAGCCGTCAATCAGATGCAGGTGGTGGCCTTTGCCAAATGACTGGGACATGCTTGCGTTTCCTATACCTGCTGCTGATGTGGATGCCCTCAAGGTCTCTGAACATCAGAAGCCCCTTTTGTTTCACCCTTTTTCAAATACCGTCCATCCCATCCGAAAAATGCGGACAAATGCGATATCAGACCTTACCCTCAAAATCCGAATGCACAAATTTGCAATCGCAATATCCGCATTCGACCCAGCCAGTATCACGGGGAATTTGCAGCCAGACACGCGGATGACCCAACGCACCCTCACTGCCATCACAGGCGATGCGATAGGTGTTGACGATACGGGTCTCTGGCGCTGCAATGGTCATCGGCTGGTCCTTGGCTCTGGGCGGATTGCCAGTCTGTTATGCCCAATGCGCCAGTCAGGAACAAGCCCTGCTTGTGGCAGATTAATCTCGGTCGATGCGTGCTTGATAGCAGTTATTTCGTGCGGACCGTACATGAAGATACGCCACCTTTGGATTTTCAAATGTCTGTGCGGCAAAGCTGTCGATATCCGTTGTGGGGACAATCGCTCCAGTGCCATAGACAATGCGATCATCGGGTGAATAACCTTTGATCAGATAATCAGGTGAGGTTTGCAGAATCTCAGGCAGGGTATCGCCCCCGCCGCGGGGGCAAGGATCAGCACATAAAAAGATCGGCCCGGTTTCTGCATAAGGATGCAGCCCGTCAAACGGGCGATGTGCGAGGATCAGCATACCTGCACCCTTGGGAACATCACACAGACAGTGCCGACAGGGCGTGCCGTTGCCGTCCGAAATGGCGTGTTCAGGCGCGTTGCCATAGGCGTCGGGTGCGCCCGCCTGATAAGTGCGAACAACATCGGTGGGCAGGGCGGAAAATCGCATCGAATGGCTCCTTTTTTCTGAGCTTCTTTGTTGCTGTTTAGGCTGATCCTCTCAATCCGATTATTGCGCATATTTGCCCAAGGCCACAAAAATGGTTCACCCCGGCCCTTTCACCCGCTAGAAGGCCAAGAAAACAAAGCACGTAAACGAGTAAACGAGCGGAGCAGCAATAGCGATGAGCACCCCAAAACCAGTGGTATTGTGCATCCTTGACGGATGGGGCCAGCGCACGGCGTCTGAGGGCAACGCGCCGCTGTTGGCCAAGACGCCCACCTTTGATCACATCATGCAAACCTGTCCCAATGCGACATTGATCACCTATGGCCCGGATGTTGGCTTGCCGCGCGGCCAGATGGGCAATTCAGAAGTGGGTCATACAAACATCGGTGCGGGTCGAGTCGTGGCGATGGATCTGGGTCAGATTGATCTGGCGATCGAAGAAGGCAGCTTTGCCAATAATGCGCGGTTGCGTGCGTTTATTGGGCAGATGTTGGAAACGGGCGGTACGGCGCATTTGATGGGTGTTGTGTCCGATGGTGGGGTGCATGGGCATCTCAACCATATGATCGCCGCAGCACATGCGCTGCATGACGCGAAAGTGCCCGTAGTCATTCACGCGCTGACCGATGGTCGCGATGTGGCACCACGTTCTGCGCTTGGCTATTTTGGGACGTTGGAGGCGGCACTTCCTAAGGGCGTGAAAGTGGTGACAGTGATAGGTCGCTACTACGCGATGGATCGTGATAACCGTTGGGATCGCGTTGCCAAGGCTTACGCGGCGATTGCACATGGTAATGGCTATTCGGCAACATCCGTGCAAGGCGCGGTTGAGGCGGCCTATACCCGCGATGAAAATGATGAATTTATCGCTGCGACCGTGTTGAACGGCTATACCGGGGTGAAAGATGGCGATGGGATGTTCTGCCTGAACTTCCGCGCAGACCGCGCCCGTGAGATTATGGCGGCTTTTGGAGAACCAAAGTTTAAAGCGTTTGAAACGGGCATCCGTCCGAAGTTCGCTGCCCTAATGGGTATGGCTGCTTATTCTGACGCGCATGTAAAATACATGACCACGATGTATCCTAAACCCGAAATTGTGAACACATTGGGTGCTTGGGTGGCGCACCAGGGCTTGCGCCAATTCCGATTGGCCGAGACCGAGAAATACCCACATGTGACATTCTTTTTGAACGGCGGTGCGGAATTGCCCGAGGCGGGTGAAGACCGCTTTATGCCGAAGTCACCCGACGTGGCGACTTATGATTTGCAGCCTGAAATGTCCTGTGCCGAGGTGACAGATCATTTTGTGAAGGCGATTGAAGAAGGTTACGACCTGATCGTCGTGAATTATGCCAACCCCGATATGGTCGGTCATACAGGTGATCTGCAGGCTGCAATTGCCGCCTGTGAGGCCGTGGACGCCGGGCTGGCGCGCGCTGTGAAGGCGTTGGAAAAAGCAGGTGGGGCGATGATCCTGACGGCGGATCATGGCAATTGTGAAACCATGATTGATCCCGAAACTGGCGGCGCGCACACCGCGCATACGCTGAATCTTGTGCCGGTTGCGGTTTTGGGTGCGCCTGAGGGTGCGACGCTGTCGAATGGACGGCTGGCTGATCTGGCACCTACATTGCTGCATCTGATGGACCTGCCCAAACCCGAGGAAATGACGGGGCAGTGTCTATTGTCATGATCCGTATCGCGCTCATCTTTGTACTGATCTGGCCGTTTGCGGCCCTTGCCCAATCGGAGGCAGCAAGTGAAGCGCGTGCGGCGGCGGCTGAATTAGAAACCGCGTCTGCACTGCTGGATCAAGCGGATGGGGCACGCGACCGGGTCAAAGCATTGACCGAGACAATACAAGCCTTTGAAAAAGGCTTGGGTGCGATGCGCGCCGGATTGCGTCAGGTCGCAATCAATGAAGCGCAGCTAACTCAGAAACTACAGGCCCGCGATGGGGAAGTTGCGCAGCTATTGGGCGTTTTGCAAAATATCGGTGGTACACCATCGCCTGTCGCATTCCTACACCCTGATGGCCCGACTGGGACGGCACGAGCGGGTATGTTGCTTGCCGAATTAACCCCCGCGCTGAATACCCGTGCCGATGCGCTGCGGCGTGATTTGCAGGATGTGCAAACCCTGCGCGCCCTGCAAGTTGACGCAGCTGCGCGATTGCAAAAAGGGTTGACCGAAGTACAGGCCGCCCGCACGGCGCTTAATCAGGCGATGGCGAACCGCACGGACTTGCCCATGCGCTTTACCGAAGACCCTGTGCGCACAGCGATCCTGATTGCCTCAACCGAAACACTGGGTGGATTTGCAAGCGGATTATCTGAGATTGTAACGGGCGAACTTGAACCCGCGCCGACAAACCTTGATGGAAAAAAAGGCGAACTCGCACTGCCTGTACAAGGTTTGATTTTGCGCAAAGCTGGTGAAGCGGATGCGGCTGGGATCAAGCGGCCCGGCATCATCATTGCGACCCGCCCCCGTGCTATCGTTACCAGCCCGACCGCCGCCACGATCCGATATACTGGTCCATTGCTTGATTTTGGTGATGTGATCATTCTAGAACCGCAGGCGGACACTTTGTTTGTGATGACGGGGCTGGATGTGGTCTATGGTCAGGCGGGCCAAGTGATTGCGGGCGGCACGCCCATTGGCTTGATGGGGGGGCAATCCGATGAAAATGACACGACATTGTCACCTGATCGTGAAGGCTCTGGCACTGACCGTACAGAAACGCTCTATATAGAAGTTAGACAAGACAACACTCCACAGGATCCAAGCGACTGGTTCCGCACCGACAAGGATGGATAAGAGATGAAGAAATTCGTGATGGCGGCCGTTGGCGGCACATTGGCAGGTGTGATCGCAACAACGCAGATCGCCGGTCCATTGTTGGCGCAGGAATCGGCCAAGACAGAAAATGTCTATGAGCAACTGGACCTGTTTGGAGACATCTTTGAACGCATCCGCGCGCAATATGTCGAGGAAGTCGATTCAAGCGAGTTGATCGAGGCGGCGATCAACGGCATGCTGACATCGCTTGATCCGCATTCAAGCTATCTGTCACCCAAAGCCGCCGCCAAGATGCGTGAACAGACGCGAGGCGAATTTGGGGGCCTTGGCATCGAAGTCACGCAGGAAGAGGGTTTTGTCAAAGTCGTGTCACCCATCGACGGCACCCCTGCCGCTGAGGCTGGGATCGAAGCGGGCGATTTTATCACGCATGTTGATGGTGAGAGCCTGCTGGGCCTGTTGTTGGATGACGCGGTCGAATTGATGCGCGGCCCGGTTGGGTCTGAAATCGTCATTACGATTGTGCGCGAAGGCGAACCAGAGCCATTTGATGTATCCATCATACGCGACACCATCCAACTGACCGCCGTGCGTGCGCGGACCGAAGGCTCAACCGCTGTGCTGCGCCTGACGACGTTCAACGAACAGACCTATCCAAAGATGAAAGAAGAGTTGGAAAAACAGGTTGAGGCGCTGGGCGGGATCGATAATCTGAACGGCATTGTCATCGACCTGCGCAACAACCCCGGTGGCTTGCTCAACCAAGCGATCGCCGTATCAGACGCGTTTTTGGAAGAGGGCGAGATTGTTAGCACCCGTGGCCGTGACCCCGAAGATGGTGACCGTGTGAACGCGACGCCCGGTGATTTGTCACAAGGCAAGCCGATTGTTGTATTGATCAACGGCGGTTCCGCCTCTGCCTCTGAAATTGTCGCAGGCGCTTTGCAGGATCACCGCCGTGCCATCGTGATCGGCACCAAGAGCTTTGGCAAAGGTTCGGTTCAGACGGTAATGCCGCTGCGTGGCGATGGTGCGATGCGTCTGACCACGGCGCGGTATTACACGCCATCAGGCCGCTCCATTCAGGCGCTGGGCGTGTCCCCTGACATCATTGTGGCGCAGCCCCCAGCCAAGCCCAAAGCTGAGGAAGAAGAGACAACCGCGCGTCCGCTGCGCTCTGAGGCTGATCTGCGCGGTAGTCTGAATAATGACAGCCTGACCGAAGATCAGATTAAGCAGATCGAAGCCGACCGCGACAAGGCGGAAAAGGCGGCGGAACTGCGTGAAGAAGATTATCAACTGGCCTATGCCATTGATATTCTCAAAGGCCTATCCGCATTGGGCCCAAAAGACTAACGCGCTCTTTCCGCTGAATTATACAAGGCCCGCATTGAGAAATGCGGGCCTTGTTCGTTTAAGGTCAGTCGCGAAAAAACAGGCGGTAGAGGGCGGGAACCAAAAACAAGGTTAACGGTGTCGCAAAGGCCAACCCGCCAATCATTAGCGTTGCCATAGGTTCAAATAGCGCACCACCTGCAATTGCCATGGGAACAAGACCAAACACGGTCGTGAACGTGGTCAGCAGGATTGGCGTCACACGCTTTTTCGCCGCTGTTACAATCGCATCTTCAACCGATTGCGTGGCCCGCTCAATATCAATCTGATCAATCAGAACGATGGCATTGTTGATGATGATACCCGCCAGCGAAATCATCCCAAGGGTGCCAAAGAAAGACATTGGCATCCCGACAAGGAAAAGCCCGATACCAGCACCCGAGGCGACCAAGGGAATGGTCAGAAACGTCAGCGCAACGCGCCGGGATGAATTGAACTGGAACATAAGCGCGGTCAACATGACAATGACTGTATAGACCAAACCACTAGCCAGGCTTTCATTCGCTTTCGCGCTGTCAGTCAATTCACCCGCGATCTCAACAGTATAGTCAGACCCTAAAGTTGTGGTGACATCGTCAATGGAGGGTTGCAAATGCGCCAGAAGCCCGGCAGCGGATAGAACTCCGCTTTTGCCTTCGATGATGATTTGCCGGATCTGATTTTCACGCCTAATTTGTGAAAATTCAAATCGTGGGGCAAATCGCGCCACCTGATCCAACGAAATTAGTCGCCCGCTGGTCGGGATTGATAGATTGGCCAAGTCCTCAAGACTATCGCGAAAATTCTCATCGGCGCGCAAGACGATCGGAATGCTGTCACTGCCTTCGCGATAGGTGGACTCCACCGTGCCGCTCAAAAAGGTTTCCATGACATCTGAAATATCGCGCGACGTGACGCCAAACTCGCGGGCTTTGTCCTGCTGGACTTCAACAACCATTTTGACAAGCTTATTGCCCCAATTTGTCTTGACGAAAATCTGGTCAGGCACCGTGTTAAACGCAGCCTCCAGCGTCTTGGACGCGGTCAGCAATTTGTCACCATCCTGTCCCGTTATTTTGATCTGAACAATCCCGCTTTCGCCGGCGCCCATCGACAAACGGGTCACGCGAAATCTGGCACCGGGGTGATTACGTAAAACATATGCGCGGACCTTTTCTGATGCCGTCACCGCACCATCCGCGTCGTTTGTGTTTACGACAAAGAACGCGCTTGCTGGGTCACTATCTGCCGGGGACAGCGCCAGATAAAACCTTGGACCACCTGACCCTACAAATATAGTTGTATCTGTAATCTCAGGATTGGCATCACGATCTGACAACCATGCCTCAACGGCCAATGCCTCATCTCGGGTGGCCTTGATCGAGGTACCGCGCGGCATGTCCATATACATCAGAAAATCAGAGCGCGCTGAAAGCGGAAACATTTCTGATCTATTCAGACCCATCACTGACCCACCCAAGATCACAATCAAATAGATCGCGGGCACTATCAACAATCCCCAGCGCAGGGATCGACGCACCAGCCAGCCATACCACTGGACCACTGCGTTTTCGGCAGGCATTTTATCTGACTTCAAAAGACGCGCCGCAATAAATGGCAGGATATAAAGCGCAGTCACCCATGATCCCAACAGCATCAAAGCGACAACAGCACCCATTGAATAAGCAAATTCACCCGTTGCCCCATCAAGGATCAGCATCGGAATAAACGCAGACACTGTGGTGATAGATGCAACAGCAAGGGGAATAAAAAACTGTCGGCCTGTATCAAGTGCTGCGTCTTTGGCCGTGGCACCAGCCCGCAATCGGTTTTGAATATCCTCGACAACTACCAATCCGTTATCGACCAAAAGCCCAAGCGAGATGATCACCGCAGCAATCGAAATTTGTTGCAGCGCGATACCGAGATAGGACATCCCCAACAGCGCAAAGCCCATGGTAAACGGCACAATCAAGGCCACCACCAGCGCTGGCCGGAACCCGAGGAATACCAACAAAACCAGCAAAACCACGCCAAAGGTCTGTGCCACGTTGCTTAGTGCATTGTTGATCGCGACGGTGACGTTGGTTTCCTGATAGGTTGAGAAATGATAGGAAATGCCAATGGGTTGGGTTTGTTCAAACGCGGCCACCCGTGCTTTTAAAGCCCGGCCAATTTTTTGAATATCGCGGGTATCGTTCATTTCAACAGCCAGCAACAAGGCGGGCTTGCCGTTGAAATATACCGGTTCTTGCGGTGGATCGACATAGCCACGCCTGACGGTCAGCAGATCTTTAAGACGGACCAATTCACCTGTGCTGCTGACTTGGGTTAGAATCTCGCCAATCTCTTCGACAGAGTTGAAATCGCCATTAGCCTCAAGCGCAAGGGTGGTGCCGCCCGCGTCCAATTCGCCGGCGGGAAGGATAACATTCTGAGCCTGCAAATCAGCGATGACCTGCTTGAGCTGCACCCCAACGGCGGCGAGTTTCCGACTGTCGATTTCAAGAAACACACGTTCGTCTTGCACACCGGACAGGCCGACCTTGGTAATGCCATCAAGTGTGTATAAATTTTTGCGCAACGCATCTGCCGCATCCCACATTTCGCGCAGGTCAAACCCTTCGCCCGTGACGGCAATAGTGGCGATCGACACATCGCCATAGTTGGTGTTCACATGCGGGCCGCTGGTCCCGTCGGGCAATCTGACCTCTTCCATTTTGTTGCGGATATCCTGAAAGACAGTTTGCAAATCGGCGTTTGGGACATCTTCGTAAAGGTCGAGGTTGACCACCACAGATCCGGTTGTGATCAGGGTTGAGATATCTTCAACTTCGCCGATCTCGCGGGCTTTGCGTTCAATCGGGATCGCCAAAAGGTCTTCGACCCGTTCCGGTGACATGCCTTCAAAACTTGCGGCAACGATTGCCGTGCGGATGGTGATTGCCGGGTTTTCGCGTTTGGGCAGCTCAATGTATGTTACGACGCCCATGATCATTAGGCCGATCATGGCCAAAATGGTGAGTCGGCCTTTTTCAAGGCCAAAGCGGGTCAGAATATCCATGGGCCTAGTCCTCCAGCAGAGTAACAGGTTGCCCATCGGTGAGGAAACTGACCCCTGCTGAAGCGACCCGTTCCCCGACCTCAAGCCCGGAAACAACCAATACCGAATTCTCTCGCACGCCCGCGATCATCACCTCGCGTTTATTTACGGTCTGAGATGCAGGATCATAAACAAACAGTTTGATCGGGGCCGGTTCTGTGGGGTTGCGCGATCCGGTGTTTGTCCCTTCGATCACTGCAGCACTGATGGGAATGGTAAACCCTTGTTCGGCGGGCAGGTCGAATTCAAGGTTCACCTCAACCGCCATACCTGACTTGATATCTGCAGGTGCATCTTGCACCGATACAACAACCGGAAACGAAGATACCGTATCCGCACTGGCACCCAATTCCGTCACCACTCCGCGCAATGTCCGGTCCGGGGCATCTGCCAAACGCAAGGTCGCAGGTTTACCAACGACCATCTGATTTATCGTGTCGTAATTGACCGTAAACGTGACCTCGAATCCGTCGGAGCGATAGAGAGTGGCAATGGGTGTTCCTGCACTTACTGTCGCATAAGATTGGGCATCAACCGAACTGATCAAGCCATCAAAGGGCGCCAGCAAATCCGTATCACCACCAGTTTTTTTGGCGCTGTCCAACGCACGCTCAGCCTGAACAAGCGCTTGTGCATTGGCTGTCGCCTCAACACGGGCATTGTCGACGGCAACTTTCGTCACAACTCCACGCGTGAGCAATTCTTCTTGCCGGGTTAAATTTTCAGCTGAGTTCTCTGCGGCAACGCGCGCTTGTTCGACCGCTGCTTCGGCCGACGCGATCTGGATATCCAAGGCTGTCGCATCAAGTTGGGCGAGTAATTCTCCCTTTTTCACCAATTGGCCAACCCGCAGGTCCAGTGCTTGCACGCGCCCGCTAATTTCGAACCCGATTGAGGTGAGTTCTGATGGTTGCAGCACACTTGGATAGCGGCGCAGGACGGTGCTTTCGCTTTCTGAGACCAGCACAGTTTTCAAGCCACGCACCTGCGGTTCCGCATTCTCGGCGCTATCATCTTCTGGCAGGCAGCCGACCATTAAGAACGAAGTGGCGATAAAGCAAAGGCTTCTCTTGAAGAGCTGCATATTATGATCTCCAGATAGGTGGGCTAAAGTTTGAGAATACGTGAAAGAAAATAGAATTGAGGCGTTCATGATTGCGCGGGTGTTGTCATACTGCAACCCATTGGAGGGCGTATAAAGGCAGTTTTTGACCCACACTGAGGGGAGTGCCGCAACGAACCGCAGGAATTTACATCGTTTCCAGACAATGGCGCCGGAACGCGCGTTTCAACATGTCTAACTCAGCGCGCAGCAAATCCATTTCGGCGCGAATATCATCACCTAGAATTTCACCAGCCAACAGCGTGATGTGCCCGATTTTTTCATCTGCGTCCGTGTCGCGAATGATCAATGTCTGGACACCATCTGCGATGGCGTCAGCTGGGATAGGAATCGACAAAACCCAATGATTTGCAGCGCTGTCGTGAGTCAGGGTGACGTCAGCCACAGCCTGATTTTGATGTGTCACGTCGATCTTTGGTTTATCTGCGCCACTTTGGGTAATGATTCCTTGCCAGACACCCTGCTGCATTTTTGTCTTTGTCAATTTCACCGCAGTCATGCGCATGGCTCCTTAAAGGTGGGCGCGCGGACGGCGCGAGAATGTCAGGTCACGCAGGATCACTTGGTTCATTTGCGGTCCTTCAAAAATCAGATCAACCCACGCACGCTCAACCCGTTTTTCGTTTAGGTTGGAATAGGCCAGATCAAACTCAACACGAATATTCTCTTCGCTCAGGGGCAGTTCGCGCACAATCTGTTCGGTGTTGGGGCCATGCCGGATGTTCAGGCGGGCAAAAATCTCCAACGGTTTTTCCATCTCAACGATGGCATCCATGCGCAACAAATGCGAGCGTTTCAGCCCCGATACGCCAGCGTCCGGTAGGTCGATAACCAGTGACAGGAATGACCCGTCAAATTTGAAAACATCCAGCCGCAGCCCATAAGGAGCAAGGTCTTCTTCACGGAGATTGCGCAACTGGCGCAGGGTCAGTTCTGAAAACTCGCAATCATGGAACAACGTCACTTCGTTGCCCAGCATTGATTTAGTTTGAACCGACGACAATCCCGGCGTCGGCAATGGGCCACGCCAAAGTTCAGGGCGCCAAGACCAGTCCGCATTATGTGGCTTGGGAAAGCTGGTCGAGCCGATCATTGGTAAAGCCAGCCGTTCGTCAGCGGTATGAATAAGCCGATCCAAATGTGTTTTGAGCAGACGTGCGCGGCTGCGTTGACGGCGCAGCAGCGGCAATTCAGTTGTCGCTGCCATTCGGGCCGCCCGCGCCCAACGCAGAATGTTCCGCGAATAAATCTTGCCATCCAGAAAGCGGAAACCGAGCTTGGACATGTATGAGGTGCCTCTGATCTTTTTTGCTACTCTATCTATCCGAAGGGCTTCATTCAAATTAATTGGCAACAATACTACCGTGAAATCCCATTTATCGCTATTTCAGAAACAATTGAGATCACGAATTGCTCTGGCTCCGCGACATGACGGCGGAAATGATACTACGCCCTTCACCGGAAACCGCGCGCCCATTTTCTGGCCCATAGAGCGCTATACCAATAAGCTGACCACCTTTCTGCGTGGTGCCGCGCCAATGTGTGGTGCTGACCCCATCAATGGGTGCTACACCCGTCGCGCGAAAGATCAACTGACCATTCTTTGTGCGTGGATCTGATATGTTGCGCAACTTGTTGGCGGCTGCCAAATGTTCAACTGTCGGAGGCGCTTTTTCGGCGCTGATTGGTAATACGCTGACCGTGATAAACGCCAATGGCGCATCATCTGCGGCTTGGGGTGCCCCCAAAACGTCGCAGCGTGCCATCAGCGCGAATTGTTTTTTCACGCTGGTGCCGTCGATACAAAACCCGCGTGGTGCCACAAGCGTAAACGCACCTCCCGCCATGTTGACCTGAGAGAGCGGTTTCGACGCTTTCCCTGTAATTGCGGAACCCGGCAGGGCACCGAACAGCGCCGCACCCTGACCGCCCTCGCAGGCGGACAGGGCAAGCAGCGCGAACGCGGCAATCGGACCTTTACAGGTCCATGTAGTCATGGGTTTCCGCCTTTGCGCCGGGATGTGTGACCGCCCCCAGATAGGTTGGTCCAACAAGTTGCGCATATTTCCACAAGGCACCGCTGGCATAATTGGTGGGCCGTGCGCCTTTCCAAGCGGCCTTGCGTTTAGCAAGTTCGTCATCCGAAAGATCAACACTGATCGACCCTTTGATCGCATCCAGCGTGATCATATCGCCGTTTTGTAGCAAGCCGATTGGCCCGCCCAACGCGGCCTCTGGCCCCACGTGGCCGACACAAAACCCGCGTGTTGCCCCCGAAAAACGACCATCCGTGATCAGAGCGACCTTTTTGCCCATGCCTTGGCCAGATAGTGCCGCGGTTGTTGCCAGCATTTCGCGCATGCCCGGGCCCCCTGCGGGGCCTTCGTTACGGATCACGAACACATCGCCCTCGTTGTAGGTCCGGTTTTGCACCGCTTCAAACGCATCTTGTTCGCATTCAAAAATCAACGCAGGGCCAGTGAACACAATGTCGTCCTCGCCCATGCCAGCGATTTTTACGATAGCTCCTTCGGGGGCGAGATTGCCCTTGAGGCCAACAACACCACCTGTTTTGCTTATCGGGTTTTCAACGGAATGGATGACTTTGCCGTCCGCCTCGCGCTCTACCTGGTCCAGCACTTCGCCCATGGAATAGCCCGTTGCGGTCATGCAATCGAGGTGGATCAAGCCAGCTTTGCGCAATTCGTTCATCACGACGGGAACGCCACCCGCTTCGTAGAGGTCTTTGGCCACATAGGCCCCACCGGGCTTCATATCGACAAAATACGGCGTGTCGCGGAAAATTTCACACACGTCATCAAGAAAGAAATCAATGCCGCATTCATGCGCCATCGCAGGCAGGTGTAGACCTGCGTTGGTGGAACCACCCGTACAGGCCACAATGCGTGCCGCGTTTTCAAACGCTTCACGCGAACAAATATCACGCGCGCGGATATTCTTTTCAATCAGATGCATCACAGCGGCACCGGATGCCCGACCATATTCATCGCGATCCTTGTAAGGCGCGGGCATGCCAGACGAATTGGGCAATGCAAGGCCGATGGCTTCAGAAACGCAGGCCATTGTATTGGCAGTGAATTGACCACCGCACGCACCTGCAGAGGGGCAGGCGACCCGTTCGAGGATTTCCAACTCGGCCTCGGTCATGGTGCCAGATTGGTAGTTACCGACAGCCTCAAACATATCCTGCACGGTCAGGTCGCGTTCGGCAAAAGACTGCGGCACATCGGCGCCTTTGGGGGCTTTACCCGGCAGGATCGATCCACCGTAAAGGAACACGGAAGGTACATTCAAACGCAGCATCGCCATCATCATGCCCGGCAGAGATTTATCACAACCCGCCAGACCCACAATCGCGTCATAACAGTGACCACGCATTGTCAGTTCAACGGTATCTGCAATCGCCTCACGGCTGGCCAAGGACGACCGCATGCCCTCGTGACCCATGGCAATGCCGTCGGTGACGGTGATGGTGGTAAATTCGCGCGGTGTACCGTCTTCGGATTTCACACCTTCTTTCACGGCCTGTGCCTGTCGGGACAAAGCGATGTTACACGGGGCCGCTTCGTTCCAGCACGTCGCGACGCCAACCAAAGGCTGATGAATTTCTTCTTCAGTCATCCCCATCGCATAATAGTAGGACCGATGCGGTGCTCGTGCAGGTCCTTCGGTGACATGGCGGCTGGGGAGTTTAGATTTATCGAAGCGTTGGTTGGTGGACATCGGCAGGCTCTCCGTTAAGCATTTCCACTGGAATAGTCGCCTGTGTCGTATGCTGCAAGGCCATGAGGTCAATAGTTGGTAAGCCAGATATTGTATTGAGCTTACGCTGCGCTTACCTTTAGGCAGTCTTGTACCGGTGCCTGATGCGCCCCTCATAAAGAAAGAGTGGCACATGGAGCCCAGCATATTTTCCTTTATCTGGAAATATTCCCGGCGTGATCAACTGGCCTTGCTGGTCTTCACAGTTGTTACCTTTCCGTTTTTATACGTAACGCTGGAGCTGCCCAAACGCATCATCAATGACGCGATTGGGGCCGCCACCGCAATGGTTGATGTGTTTGGTGTTCAGATGACACAGGTGCAATTCCTGTTGCTGCTTTGCTTTGCCTATCTCGCATCCGTTTTGGTGCATGGCCTGATGAAGATGCGCCTGAACACCATGAAAGGTGTTGTGGCAGAGCGTTTGTTGCGCCGTTTCCGGTACCAGTTGATCAACCGGATGATGCGGTTTCCACGCAGTTATTTTCAAACCACGAGCCAAGGTGAATTGGTCAGCATGGTCACATCTGAAGCTGAACCAATGGGCGGCCTGATGGGCGATGCGGTTGCGCAGCCAGCATTCCAGGCCGGGCAAATGCTGATCATCTTGCTGTTTTTGTTTATCCAATCGCCTTGGTTTGGTTTGGCGGGTGTGGCGCTTATCCCGTTACAGGCGTGGCTTATCCCGTTGTTACAGCGCCAGATTAATTTGCTGAACAAAGCCCGTATTCAAGAGGTCCGCCACTTTTCCGCCGAGATTGGCGAGACCGCTGCTGGCATCACCGATTTACGTACAAACGGAGGGTGGCGTTTCCGGTTGGCCGGATTCACCGGCACGTTGGGACGGATTTTCGATATCCGGTTCAAAATCTATCAAAAGAAGTTCTTTATGAAGTTTTTGAACAACTTCATCGGGCAACTCACGCCTTTCTTTTTCTATGCGGTTGGTGGCTATTTGGCGATCAAGGGCCAGATCACAGTTGGCGCACTTGTCGCGGCACTTGCCGCCTACAAGGACCTGAGCAGTCCCTGGAAGGAACTGCTGACCTATTACAACCAAACTCAGGATATGGCGTTGCGGTGGGAAGTCGTGACAGAACGATTTGCACCTAAAAGCATGGTTGATGAAGAATTATTCGAGGGGGTGCCTGAGCATATTCCGCATTTGCGCGGCGACATCGAACTTACCAACCTCTATGTTCGCGATGCCAATGGCAATATGGTGTTGGAGGACCTGACGTTCCATATTCCCGCAGGCAGCCGCGTGGCCATCGAGGTGACGGGTCAATCGGAACGAACCGCGCTTGCAGAAATTTTAACTCGTGAAAGGAACCCGTCGCGCGGCAAAATTCGCATCGCAGATTATGATCTTTCTGGCCTGCACCAATCTGTCCTTGCCGCGCGTATCGGTTACGCATCGGCCACGCCCTATCTATTTCAGGGGACCATTGGTGATAACCTGTTGATGCCGCTACGCACCAGCCCCAAAACCGTTCTTTGGGATCCTGAACATAGTGACCGAGAGACAATTGAATCCCGTCGCGCTGGCAACAGTACTGATAGTTTGCGCGCGGATTGGCTTGATCCGGGCCTAGCCGATTTGGATACGGACGACGACATCCTGAAATGGTGGTTTCAGATCATTCAGGCATTAGGTTCCGCGGAATTATTATTTGCGCGCATGATGAACTCCCGGATGGAAGAAAACGACCATCCCGAACTTGCACGGCAGGTCGTTTCCCTGCGCGATGAGGTGTACAAGAGGCTCAAGGGCAAAGGCCTGGATAAGGTCATAAACCGGTTCGACCCGGATGAATTTAACCCCTCTGTACCTTTGGGTGGCAACCTGATGTACGCAAGTCCGGCGCATAACATCAGCCCGCAAAGTTTGGTTGCAGAACGCACATTTTTGGCAATGATCATTGATCAAGGACTTGCCGAACAGGCCATCGCGATTTCCCAAACTTTGGTTGAAGCATTACACCAGACCTTTGGTATGGACGGCACAGGGCATCCACTTTTTACCGCATTGGGCATCGAAGAAGCGTTATATGAACAGCTTGTCGATGTTGCAGCCCGTCGGCGTGAAAAAGGTGACGAAGCGCTGTCACCGGACGAGTTTGCTTTGCTGCTCACGGTGCCGTTCGCCTTTACGGCCGAACAAATTGGCCCGGCATTTCCCGAGAGTTTCAAGCAGGAGATCCTACATATTCGCAAGGCCAATGGTAAAACGCTGCGCGAAAAAGCTAGTGATTTGTTTATTCCTATAACTCCGGAAACCTATCTACCGCGCCTGACCATTCTTGAAAATATACTCTATGGCCGCGTGTCTGCGGTGGCTGGCTTACAGGCTGATCTGGTGCAAGATGTTGTGGCCGAGGTGTTGGAGGAGGCCGGTTTGCAGCAAACCGTTGCGTCGGTGCTCTTTGATGTAAATACGGATATTGGTGGGGCAAACCTGCCTGCGATTTTTCAGAAACGTGTCGCTTTTGCACGCGCGGCAATTAAGCGCCCGGATGTTTTGGTCTTCAATCAATTGCTGGTCGGGGAAGATGCAAAAGCACAGGCGGATATCCGTAACAAGCTGAGCGATCTTTTGCCCGAGAGTACGCAGATATATCTGAACGACAAATTCGCTGCGCCTGAGGATTTTGACATCCACATGGTAATCCGAAATGGTCGGATTGATGGCGTTGTAGAGGCAGATGCGCCGGATGATGAGAGCAGCTCTGATGATCTGCGCCGCAAGCTACAGATCATTTCACGCAACCAGCTTTTTGGCAGTCTGGATGCACGCAGTCAGCGACTTTTGGCGTTCGCCGCACAATGGTACGAAGTTGATGTCGGGCAGCGGGTGTTTTCGATGGGTGAACGACCTGATGCGGCCTATCTGTGCCTCTCTGGACAAGCCGAATTGGCATGGTCCGATGACAATGGCGACCCGCATCATATCTCGAATGTCGAACCGGGGAGGTTGATTGGTGATTTGGCGATCATTCTGGATGAGCCACGCCAATTGGACCTAACTGCAATTGAACCAACCATATTCCTGCGCATCGGCGCAGAAGAGTTTTTGGCCGTGGTGGAAAATGACAAAACCATCTTGCTAAGGCTGCTCCACACCGTTGCCGGGCATTTGACTGGCGCGGCAGAATTGTTGCGTGCGGCGCAAATTGAAGTGCCTCAGGGCTTAGGTCCCACTGCCCCACCTTTGGTTGACCGAAAGGACATCAAATAATGTGGCGGTTGAACTATGCCGCCCATGAGCGGTTCATCGCACCAGCCCGGGATAGTGCTGCCCTTTGGCGGCTGTTCTTGGGTTTTAGCTTGGCATCGGTGGGATATGTCGCACTGAACCAGATGTTCTTTCAATTTGTCTATTCGTTTGTCGGAGCACAAAGCAGCGCACTTTACGACAACTTGCTAAAGGGCGAAACGCCGCAAGCGATGTATCTGCTGCTGTTCAGCTTCGTGTTTATGACGATGGCGGTTGGTGTTTCGGTGCGCATCGTGCATCGCAGGTCTGCGTTGGGGCTGCTGGGCGATCTACGACCCGCGCTGGTACAATTTAGTGCGGTTTCGATGGCGATGTTGGGTTTGGCGTTTGCGATTTTTGTATTGCCTCCGTGGGACATGGGCGGTGATTTTATCGCGAACATGTCAATGGACCGCTGGCTTATGTTGCTTCCGCTGTCGTTGACCGCGGTTTTGGTACAGGTCAGCGCCGAAGAGATCGTCTTTCGCGGATATGTCCAACAGCAACTTGCCGCGCGCTTTCGGTCACCGTTGGTATGGATGGTGCTGCCGTCGACATTGTTTGCGCTGGGTCACTACCTGCCTGATACAGCGGGCGAAAATGCACTGATGATTGCAGTTTGGGCAGGCTTTTTTGGCATTATGATGGCTGATCTGACCGCGCGCGCCGGAACGCTTGGCCCAGCGATTGCCGTCCATTTGTGGAATAACGTGTCAGCCATCCTGATCGTATCGTTGCCAGATGACCTGTCTGGACTGGCGTTATACTTGGCACCTTTCGGGATGGAGGATGCCGCCGCAATGCGCGCATGGATGCCTGTTGATTTCGCGATGATGTTTGTCTCATGGCTCGCGGCACGGCTGGCCTTACGCCTCTGATTGCAATTCGCGGGCCGTGGGCTTATTTCAGATGCAACATTGCCAATAGGGGCTGCACATGAACTGGATCACCAATTACGTTCGGCCACGGATCAATTCGATCTTTTCGCGCCGCGAAACGCCGGACAACCTTTGGACCAAATGCGATGATTGTAGCACAATGCTGTTTCATCGCGAGGTTTCCGAGAATCTAAATGTCTGCACGAACTGCGGACACCACATGCCGATCACCCCGCGTGAGCGATTCCAGACATTGTTTGACGGCGGTATCTTTACCGAAGTCAAAGTGCCGGCGCCAACGCCAGATCCGCTGCATTTTCGAGATCAAAAGAAATACCCTGATCGCTTGAAGGCTGCTCAAAAACAAACTTCAGAGACCGAAGCGATGTTGGTTGCCACTGGCGAGATGGGTCGCACGCCAATTGTTGCCGCGTGTCAGGACTTTTCATTCATGGCCGGGTCCATGGGCATGTATGTAGGCAACGCCATCATTGCCGCCGCCGAAGAGGCGGTAAAGCTCAAACGGCCCCTGATCCTGTTTTCTGCCGCTGGCGGTGCCCGGATGCAGGAAGGGATCTTGTCGCTAATGCAAATGCCGCGCACGACGGTCGCGGTGCAGATGCTCAAAGAGGCGGGATTGCCGTATATCGTTGTGCTGACACACCCAACAACGGGCGGTGTCACGGCCAGCTACGCGATGCTGGGCGATGTGCATATTGCCGAACCCAACGCGCTGATCTGTTTTGCTGGGCCGCGGGTGATTGAACAAACTATCCGTGAAAAGCTGCCCGATGGCTTTCAGCGCGCTGAGTATCTGTTGGACCATGGTATGTTGGACCGCGTGACACCTCGCACTGAATTGCGGGATGAGTTGATCAACATCACCCGTATGCTGTTGGGTTTGCCACCTGCGGTGCGTGGTGACCTGCCGCCGCCACGTGAAGGTGGTGACTTGGATCATGCGTTGACCGAAGCAGAAGACGCGCAAACCGCCGCCGACGCCAGAAAATGACCGCGCCGACATCGGACGCCATCCTTGCCCGGATGATGGCGCTGCATCCCAAGATCATTGACCTGACCTTGGACCGGATGCACCGCCTGTTGGAAACGCTTGGCAATCCGCAGAACGATCTGCCACCTGTGATCCATATTGCCGGGACTAATGGCAAAGGGTCGACCCAAGCGATGATCCGCGCTGGGCTGGAAGCAATGGATAAAGCCGTACACGCCTATACGTCACCGCATTTGGCCAGGTTCCACGAACGCATTCGGGTGGCGGGCAAGCTAATTGACGAGGGCGACCTGACGGCCGTTTTGGATGAATGTTACGCAGCCAACGGCGGCGAGACCATTACCTATTTTGAGATCACCACCTGCGCAGCATTGCTTGCTTTTGCCCGCAGCAAGGCGGACTATACATTGCTTGAAGTTGGTCTTGGCGGTCGACTTGATGCGACCAATGTGGTGGACGCGCCCGCGCTGACCATCATCACGCCCGTGTCGGTCGATCATCAGCAATATCTGGGTGACACGTTGGCCGAGATTGCGGGTGAAAAGGCCGGGATCATCAAACGCCGCGTACCCTGTGTTGTCGGCCCGCAGGAAGAAGCGGGGATAGATGTGATTGAAAGCGTTGCCGCCCGTCACGGCGCACCGATGTTGGCGTATGGACAGCAATGGCATGTGCATGCCGAGGGCGGGCGCATGGTCTACCAAGACGAACGTGGGTTGCTTGATCTGCCGCGACCCAGCCTACCTGGTGATCACCAGATCATAAATGCAGGTGCCGCATTGGCTGCGCTGCGGCATCTTGGTGCGGATGAGGCGGCATGCGAGGCTGCGGTGACCGAGGCCTATTGGCCCGCCCGGATGCAACGCCTGAAAGCCGGGCCGCTTGTCGATATCGCAGGACAGGCGGAATTGTGGCTCGACGGCGGGCATAACCCCGCTGCGGGCGACGCATTGGCTGCAGTACTCGCTGCCGGACCAAAACGACCAACGCATTTGATCTGCGGTATGTTGAATACCAAAGACATCGGCGGTTATCTTCGACCGCTTGCTGCGCATGCGGACACATTGCGCGCAGTATCTATTCCAGGTGAAACGGCGACCTTACCCGCCGCTGATACTGCTGCAGCCGCCCGTGCCGTCGGTATGGACGCCTATGAGGCGGTAAATGTGGCTGAGGCCCTGCGTGATATTGTTGCCAAAGATCCGAGCGCACGGGTGCTGATCTGTGGCTCGCTTTACCTAGCGGGGGGCGTGTTGCGCGAAAACAGCTAATCCACATGATTTTGTTTGATGGTCTGCACTTTGCCCCACATTTAGTATAAACACCTTGTCAATTCAGGCGTGATATTTCTGCGCAATAACTGAAAATATTGAAGGTGAGCAGCATGAAACAGCAAACAAAGACCACAATAGTGCCATCTTCAAAAATTGAAGGGTCAAACCGATCTCAGACGGTGTTTATCACCGTGGGTCTTGCCATTGTTGTTGGAGGGCTTTGGCTGCTTTATGATCTCGATGGCCCGTATCATCCTGAGATCCCCGTCACCGATACGTTTGAGCACGACACAGCAGATTCGTAACCGCGGCGTTTAATCACCCCAGCCGTCCGCCTGCATTTCACGCAGGCGCGAGGCTGTGCGTTCAAACTCAAAGGTGCCCTCGCCCTCAACATACAGCATTTCAGGTTTTGCCGCCGCAGAACAGATCAGCCGCACCCGCGCCTCATAAAGTGCATCAATTAGGGTCACGAAACGTTTCGCTTCGTTAAAATTAGATCGCCCAAGCGTCGGAATATCATCCAGCAACAGAACCCGCACGGCCTCGGCCAGAGCAAGATAATCGGCAGCGCCAAGTGCGGTGCCGCAGAGATCGTGAAACTGCGCCCGCGCCATACCGTTGTGAAATGCCGGGATCACCACATCACGGCCTTTGACGCGCAGGGTAAGCGGCATGCCGGGGCCATCCGCAAGATCATCCCAGACCGCGTTCATCGCCGCACGGCTGTCAGCGTTAACGGGGGTGAAATAAACTTGCGTACCTGACAAACGGTTCTGACGGTAATCGGTGGGGCTGGCCAGTTCGTGCACAACCATCTTTTCTTTAATCAATTCAATGAACGGTACAAACAGATCACGGTTCAGCCCGTTTTTGTACAATTCATCCGGCAGACGGTTTGAGGTTGTCACCACAACCACACCCGCAGCAAACAACGCCTGAAACAAGCGTCCCACGATCATCGCGTCGGTGATGTCGCTGATCTGCATTTCATCAAACGCCAATAGCCGAACGGAGGCGGCAACATCGGCGGCAACGGGCGCGATGGCATCATCCACACCGGTTTTGCGCGCCTCATGCATCGCGGAGTGAATTTCTTGCATGAAAGCATGAAAATGCACCCGCCGCGACGGGATATCGCTCAGGTGGTCAACAAACATATCCATCAACATGGATTTGCCGCGCCCCACGCCACCCCACAGGTAGAGTCCCTTGGGTGCCTCCGGCGCCTTGCGAAATAATCCCTTTTTTACCGGCTGTAAAAGGGCTTCACGGATACGGTCAAACTCCGGCAGCACGGCCTCTTGTGCCGGATCAGACTGTAACTTGCCCTCAGATATCAGACGGTCATAGGTTTCACGTAGGCTTGTCATCCCACTGGCTTAACGCGCAGACGTCAGGTTGGAAAGACGACGCTGCGTACGACATATCAATTTCTCTGCGGTGGGTTGCACAGATGCTGAATTGACGCGATCCGATATAGTCAGCAATGTCGCGCCAACCATTTTCCATTTGGACCGGACATGCAGCACCCTCGCACATCTATTTTCACGCCGGTCCTTATTGTTGGCTGTGTGATCATCATGGTCAGCTTTGCAATAAGGGCTTCTTTTGGGGTGTTTCAAATCCCGGTTGCTGAAGAATTCGGTTGGCTGCGCGCTGAGTTCTCATTGGCCATCGCCATTCAAAACCTTGCTTGGGGAATTGGTCAGCCGATCTTTGGTGCGTTGGCAGAAAAGATTGGCGACAGGCGGGCAATCATCATCGGGGCGATTGTCTATGCGCTGGGCCTGATGCTGTCGGCGAACTCCAGCACTCCGATCGAACATCAGACTTATGCGTGGCTTGTCGGTTTTGGCATTGCAGGGACTGGGTTTGGCGTAATCCTCGCTGTGGTGGGGCGTGCGTCTTCAGACGATAACCGATCCATGTCTTTGGCAATTGCAACGGCGGCGGGCAGTGCAGGCCAAGTCTTTGGTGCGCCCGTTGCCGAATGGATGCTTGGGTTTATGACTTGGCAATCGACCTTCATGGTGTTCGCCGCTGTGATCCTGTCGATGATCCTGACGTTACCTTTGATGCGCGCGCCTGCACTGGCCAGCAAGGCGGAGCTTGAGGAAAGCATGGGTCAGATATTGGTCAAAGCTTTCAAAGATCCTTCCTATACATTGATCTTTCTGGGGTTCTTTTCCTGTGGTTATCAATTGGCCTTTATCACTGCGCATTTCCCGGCATTCGTGACCGAAATGTGCGGGCCGATTTTGGCGGGTGGGGTGCTACATAATATTGGCATCACCACGACATCGGCGCTGGGCGCGGTGGCGATTTCACTTATCGGGCTGGCCAATATCGCGGGAACATTGGCCGCGGGTTGGGCAGGCAAACGGTATTCAAAGAAATATCTGCTGGCGGGGATTTATGTGGGCCGCACGATCATCGCGGCGCTGTTTATCCTGTTCCCGATCACGCCGGTGACGGTGCTGTTATTCTCGGTTGGTATGGGGGCACTTTGGCTGGCAACGGTGCCGCTGACCTCTGGTTTGGTCGCGCATATCTATGGGCTGCGGTATATGGGTACGCTTTATGGCATCGTGTTTTTTAGCCACCAGTTGGGCAGCTTCATGGGTGTCTGGCTGGGTGGGCGCATGTATGACGCCTATGGCAGCTACACAGCCGTCTGGTGGATCGGCGTCGCTGTGGGGGCGTTCAGCGCGATTGTGCATTTGCCGATCAGGGAACGCCGTCTCGAAGGGTTGGTCACAGCCTAATCCCGGATCAACTTATCCTGCAAAATCGCAACGATTTCGTAGGTGTGCGTATAGGTCAGGCCATGGCCCGCGCCTTCAATCACCTCTTGCTGCGCATCCCGGCTCCATTTCGCAAGCGTCCCGACGGCGGCCAGCGGAATAACCCGGTCGTCTTTGCCCCAAATCGCCAGCACGGGGATAGCGCGCGCGTGCAGCAGCTTATGCTGCTCACGCAAATACCGAAATAGCAGCCCTCTGATGCTGGCCAGAACCGAAGGCACGAAACCCCTGTATTCAAGCTCGTTGGCTTGCAGATCACCGATGTTTGGCACTGATGTTGGCAAGTCACGTTCCGTCTTGAAGCCTTTGCGCAGCTTGGCGGGGTAAAACGCAAGCATCATCCAATCGCCGACATAGGGTGTTTTCGCGATGAAATTACCCATCGTCCCGGCAGCCACGCCCATCCCAGCAGGGGCCAGCAGAACCAGTTGACGTATCCGTTCGGGATGCGCCGCGGCATAGCAGGTGGCGATTGCACCGCCCATTGAATAGCCAATCAAGGTCAGTTCACCATCAACCTCTTCATGCTCCAAAAGTTCCCGCAACTGAGATAGGAAGAACGCAGCATCTTGTGTTCCCTTGGGCCGATCAGAATATCCACGCCCATAAAGATCATAGGTCAGCACTCGAAATCCCATCAAAACCAATGCGCGCGTCACACCACGCCAGACAAAGCTGGGAGTGGTCAGACCATGAATGCAGATCGCCACTTTGCCATCGGCATGACCATGCCAGTCAAAATGTGTGACACCTCTTGATAACTCTGCAAATTGCCCGGGAGCAGAGCCACGCACGATATCATCCATCACGGGCCGTCGATATTCGATCATCAAGGGGATCACGAAAATTGCCGCCAATATCAGCAGCGCCCAGATCATCAACGCGCATTCCATCGGTCAAGGATATAGCGGCTGGTCATCAGATCAAGATGTGCGCCACCGCCATTTTTAAACAGCGTGATTTCATCATCTGATTGGCGGGTAAATTGTTCAAGGGCGTAGTAATCAGCAACCAACGTATCTTTGGTGATGACGCCAGCTTCGAGAGGAATATTGATTTCGCCAATGTGCCCAATCGTCGTGTCGTAACTGTCCACAAATACACGCGCCCGCAACAATGCCTCGTCGTCAACCTCGCGCATGTCAGGACGATATGCACCGATCAGATCAATGTGTTGGCCGGGTCTGAGCCACGCGCCGTTGATCAATGGTTCGGTCGACATTGTGGCGCTGGTGATAATGTCTGCGGTCCCAATGGCAGTTTCCAAATCATCTGCAACCTGCAGCCCCGGCAGCTCCGTAGCCATCGCATCAGCATTGGCACGGGTGCGGTTCCAAATGGTAAACGTCGCAAGGGGAAAAGCCGCTGAGTAGGCGGCATGCAAGGCACGCCCTTGATTTCCCGCGCCAACGATCAAGATGTTATTACTGTCCGGCCTTGCCAGGCGGCGCGCAGCAAGCAGGCTGTCCCCAGCCGTTTTCCATTTTGTTACCAAATGGAAATCGACAATTGCCTCTAACCTGCCGTCGGCATCGGCATAAAGGTTCAGGCCACCATTGATCATCGGCGTACCCTTTGCCGGATTGTCGGGAAACACAGTGGCGGATTTTACGGCGATACCCAAACCATCAATCCACGCGGCACGACTGAGCAATGTGTCCTTGCTGCGATACAAAAAAGTATCGCCAATCTCGGCGCGGGGCAGGGCATGACCCGCGGCCAGTGCATCGGTCAGCCCGATCCAATCCAACGCCGCCTCGCCAGCTTCAAAGGGGATGATTGGGATATCGGTCATGCTGCCTGCTCCTCGGTTAAAAGCCCTTCGGCAACCAATCGGTCAGCCCATCCGGCGGGGCCTTCGAACAGATGCGTCTGCCACCCCCGACTTGCTGCGGCTTCGATATTCTCGGGCCGATCATCGGCAAAAAGCAAAGCCTTGGGCGCGACATCACATGTCTGTTCCAATGCCTGATAGATACGGGGGTTGGGTTTAATCATACCCATATGACCAGAGATGTGATCGCGATCAAATTCACGCAGAAACGGATAATGCTCCGCTGCCAGATCATAGCTTTGAATGCCAAAGTTCGTGAGGGAGTAAACGGGCACACCGCGCGCCTGAAGTGCTTTCATTAACCGTACGGAATGATCAATCAACGGGCTGGCCATGTCGATCCAACGGTCATGCCACATGCGGATTTCGTCGCGCCATGCTGGATATAGTTCTGCCTCGGCATAGACCACATCGCGAAAATGTTCTCCCATATCAACCCGCTCATTCATCGCGTGAAGATCAATGGCTGCGAACATGGCGCGTCTACGGTCCTCACCAATTTCAGCATCGTAAAACCGCTCCGGATTCCATTCGATTAGAACATTACCGATGTCAAAAACGACGACTTGGGGCTTCATGTTTGGACCTTTTATGTTGTCGTGGACACCTTGAAAATTTCAAACCCGGATGGCGGCGCGTAATTCACGCTCCAGAGCTTCCAAAAACCGGGATCGGTCTGCTTTGGTAAAGCCCTTGCCGCCGCCTTGTCGAAACGGATCGGCTGCACGCAGGTCGGCCATCAGATCGCGGGTCGCCAGTACATTGCCAATATTTGCCGCCGTCAATGCCTCACCATTATGTTTGAGAACCCGCGCGCCTGCCTCAACGCAACGTGCGGCCAGTGGAATGTCACCCGTCACAACCACATCACCGGGTCCACAGCGTTCAGCGATCCAGATGTCAGCCACATCAGGGCCGTCCGGTACGATCACCATTTCCACAAACGGGTTTTGCGAGGGGCGTAGCCCACCGTTGGACACCACAAACATTTGAACTCTATGGCGGGTTGCAACCCGCTCCGCCTCTGACTTGACCGGGCAGGCATCCGCATCAATGTAAAGCGCAGTCATTCGGCTTTTTTCTTAGCTTTGGGTTTGGCGACTTTAAATTCCTCTGGGATTGGCATGCGGTTGAATGCATCCAACCCGGCGATTTTATAGGCCTCGGCCAGCGTCGGATAGTTGAATGTGTTCTGCACAAAATAATCCACGGTACCTTTCAGGTTAAGTACCGCTTGCGCAATGTGAATAAGCTCGGTCGCGCCTTCACCAACAATTTGCACACCAAGGACGCGACGGGTTTTCAGGCTGACCAGCATCTTGAGCAATCCATGTTCCAACCCCATGATATGCCCGCGCGAGGTTTCGCGGAAACGCGCGATGCCAATTTCATAGGGGATTTCACGATCCTGCATTTCCTGTTCAGACATACCACAGGTCGAAATTTCCGGCACCGAATAAATACCGTATGGAAACCAAGGGCTTTCTGGCAACGTGTGCACATCCAGTGCATGACATGCCGCAATACGCCCTTGCTGTAAGGACGTTGAGGCAAGCGACGGGTGCCCGATTACATCGCCAGCGGCATAGATATGCGGGACGCTGGTTTGATAGGTTTTGCGATTGACCTCAATGCGGCCGCGGTGGTCAGTCTTGATCCCGGCGGCAGCAGGGTCCAGCCGATCCGTGGCCCCCATTCGCCCCGCAGCAAACAGCAACATTTCAGACCGTACATGGCGCCCGTTGGCCAGCGTTGTCTCAATATGCTCGTCCTGATCCTCGATTTTTTCGATGGCTGAGCCCAGCCGTAGATCGACGCCATTTTCGCGGATTTGATGGGTGAAATCCTGAATGGTGGCTTGGTCGATAAAGTCGAGGAATGTACCACGCGGTTCAATCAATGTGACGCGCACATCCAACGCAGAAAACATCGTGGCATATTCCACCCCAATCACGCCTGCACCAACAACCACGAGCGATCGCGGAATTTGTACCATGTCGAGAAATTCATCACTGTCGAGCACGGTTGTACCGTTGAAAGGCACCCAGTCGGGACGGTAGGTTTTGGTGCCCGTAGCGATGAGAAAATGATCTCCGGTAAGCGTTGTTGTCTCACCCGCTTCGGTGGCGACTTCAACAGTGTTTGCATCCACAAAACGAGCGATGCCGTTCAAAGTCTCGACATGGTTGCGATTGAACTGATGTTCCAAAACGTCAACTTCATGATCCAAGGTCTGATGCAGACGGCCTTTTAGGTCATCTGCCGCAATTTCCTGTTTGACCCGATAGGATCGCCCATAAAAACTCCGTTCGCGCCACCCTGTCAGGTTTAGAACGGTTTCGCGTAATGTTTTTGATGGGATTGTGCCGGTATGAACCGACACGCCACCCAATCGGTCCTTGCGGTCAATCACCAGAACACGGCGTTTCAATTTACCGGCTTGGATCGCTGCCGCGCGTCCGGCAGGGCCGGAACCGATGATGATCAGGTCAAAATGGCTCATAGGTTAACCTGCATAGAGTGCATCAGCGTGGAACGCGATGTGGTCTTCCATAAAGGTAGCGACAAAGAAGTAGCTGTGGTCATACCCGGGCTGCATCCTGAAAATCCCCTGCTGGCGTTTCGCGGCAATTGCGGCAGCCAAGGCTTCGGGTTTGAGCAGATCGAGAAACTGATCCTGCGCGCCTTGATCAATCAAAATAGGGCCATCGAACCCCTTTTCTTGCATCAAGACCGTGGCGTCATGCTTGACCCAATCGGCTTCATTGTTCCCCAAATATGCACCTAACTGCTTGCGCCCCCAATCGCTTTTGGTGGGGTTGGCGATAGGTGCGAACGCTGACACTGACAAAAACCGATCCGGCAAGTTCATCGCCAAAGTCAGTGCGCCATGCCCGCCCATGGAATGACCTGTGATGCCCTGCCGGGTCATATCGAGGGCAAAGTTCTCGGCCAGCAAAGCAGGCAACTCATCGGCAATGTAATCCCACATCTGGAAATGTGATTTCCACGGACCCTCAGTCGCGTTCACATAAAATCCAGCCCCTTTGCCCAGATCATATGCCTCATCATCCGCGACATCATCGCCGCGCGGGGATGTATCTGGAAACACCAATGCAATGCCATGGTCAGCTGCCCACGCCTGTGCCCCGGCCTTGGTCATTGCATTTTCATGGGTGCATGTCAGACCAGACAGATACCAAAGTACCGGAACAGGGCCGTCTTTCGCTTCTTCAGGCAAAAATACCGCGAATGTCATGTCGCAGTTACAGGCGCTGGAGGCATGAGAATAAACACCTTGGATGCCACCAAAGCAGGCATTTTCTGAAATGGTTTTCATATGTGGTCTTTCTATCGGTCGGTTGGCCCGTATTGCATGAGGCGGACAGTAATTGAAAAAGAGTGAAGATCAGGTCCCAGTAACCCAAGCAACAACTAAGCTGACTGTAACGATGCTGAGCGCGGTGGACACTAAAATTGCGGCAGACACGCGTTGTGGCGCGACACCGTAATGTTGCGCAAGGATATAGACATTGCCCGCCACAGGCAGTGCGGCGGCGGAAATAATCACGCCAGCTTTGAACGGATCGACACCAAACAAAAACAATGCAGCGAAGGCCACAAAAAACGGATGCAGGATCAGTTTGCAAAAGCTGAGCCAACCCGCGATGTAAACGCGCTCGGCTGACTTGGTGGCAAGGGACGCACCAATTGCAAACAAGGCGCCGGGTGTAGCAGCACCGCCCAGAATGGCGAGGAAATCGTTCATCGGTGCAGGGATCGGGATGGACAGACCGGACCAAGCAAAGCCAAGAACAATGGCCACAATCATTGGATTTTTAATCAAACCAAGACCAATGGTGCGAAACATCCGTAGACTGATCTGCCCGTCGCGTGCGCCTGTGATCAAGATGACGATAAGACTGGAAAATACCACCAAATCTACAGCAAGGACCATCAACACTGGGCCAATCGCCTCTGGCCCTAACAGCAAGGTGAGCATTGGAACTCCAAGGAATCCTGTGTTCCCTATAGCTGCACATTGCGCCTCTATCGCGACGGTGGGCACATCCAACCGTCGGATAAATCCGATGATTGTGGCGATGCCATATACAAATGCAGTGCCCCACAGGTATGCCACAACAAGGCGGGTGTCCCATACCTCAGCCAGTGACAGGTTTGCCGAGAACCGAAACAACATGGCGGATAATGCGAAATAGAACACAAATTTGGTCAGATAGGCCGTTGCTTCAGCACTGAAAAATCGCGTGCGCCCTGCCCAGTAGCCTAGCCCAATAAGTGCAAAGAAAGGGAGGGTTTTCAAGAAGATTGCAAGCATAAGCAAGGACTACATCAGCGCATATGTCACACGCAAGGCTCTGGTGTGACCTGAGCTAAGGCACTGCCACTCAGCTGCAATAAATGCGAATTCAAAGACAACCAATCCTCGGTTGAACCACGCTGTCGCACCTCGTTATGTAGTAATATACCTATCCTGATCCAATAAGCACACCAGCGGCAAACACCAATGCGCCCCCCAGCACGACCTGAAGTGCGGCGCGAAAAAACGGGGTGTCCATATATTTGTTTTGGATCCACGCGATGGCCCAAAGTTCAATGAACACCACGATAAACGCGATGGTTGTCGCCGTCCAAAAGTCTGTGATCAGATAGGGTAGGGCATGGCCCAAGCCACCCAATGTTGTCATGAT
>JBPOFE010000169.1:0-7113 GCA_051252035.1 Sulfitobacter sp. | reverse complement strand
GCGGGGCGTGCGGCGCTTGCACAGATGTTGGAAGACACTCAAGACACCGCCACTGAGCAACCGGGATTTGCCGAGCCACAAACATCATTTGCTGGTGCGGCGCAAGTCTGGGACGCCAATGATGACGGGCAGGATGAACCGACGCGGCGGGTGAAGTACAACCTTGCGGAAAGCCCCTTGGCAGCCCTTGCAAGACGCCGGGACAAGCATGGCAAACCGTTCTTACGCGATGAATTGGTGCATGCCGGAGAACAATTGCGCGAAGATTTTGAACTGGCACAGATGGGCGTGAGGGTGACGCAGGATTGGGACCGTTTTTTGACCGCAGGTGCCAGCAATGGTTCAAAACGTGGCTCTGGAATCGCGGATGCACCCGCAGCGGCGCGTGCGCGGGTTGCTGCGGCACTGGCCGATCTGGGACCGGGATTGTCGGACGTGGTGTTGCGCTGCTGTTGCTATCTTGAAGGGTTGGAAATGGCGGAAAAGCAACTGGGCTGGTCCGCGCGGTCCGGCAAGATTGTGCTGCGTATCGCGTTGATCCGGCTTAAACGGCATTATGATGAAACCATCGGGCCGGGTGGGCCTATGATCGGGTAATGATGAGCACTAGATCGGCGGTGCCTCACCTTTTCGTGTGAGTATTGATTATCTATGTGCAGCTTGGCGGCCGTGTCTTATGCAGGCTCCACCCATGGAGTTTGCCAATGACCGCCCAAGACCGCCGCGATGCCGCCGCCCTTTTGATTCTTCGTCTGGGTTTGGCGTGGTTCATGTTTTTGTGGGCAGCACATAAGGTGATCACCCCCAAACAGTATCAATTTCTTGCCAAGAATTTTGACGGTGTCGATCTGTCGATTGGGCAGATTTATCTGGCGGGCGGAGTGCAGATCGCATTTTGCCTGCTGGCCGCAATGGGAATTTTCCGGTTTGGCAGTTATGGAGCACTGGCGGCAATGCACTTTTATACTTTGACCAGGCGGTGGGAAGGGTTCTTTGACCCCTTTGCCATCAACGGCAAAGGTTTTCCAATCAACCGCAATCAAGTGATTGATCTGGCAGTGATGGCCGCGTTTATCGCACTTTTGCTGATGATCGCCCGCGATCATTGGAGTGTTGGCGGCTGGTTGCGCCGCAAATACGGCGCGCGGTGGTGGCAATAGCGCGAACCACATAGCTGGGTTGCTGCGTCATGGTCTTTTGTTAGCCGCAAGATATGTTAGAGAGGTGCAAACAAGTCAAAGGCCCCGAACATGCGTGATCTGAAAATCCCTGAACAGCGCCACCCTGAAAAAGCGCGTAAACCTGATAATGCACAGCCGAAAAAACCTAGCTGGATCAGGGTCAAGGCACCGGGTGGCAAGGGCTATGCTGACACGGCCAAGATCATGCGTGACAACAAACTGGTGACGGTCTGTGAAGAGGCCGGATGCCCCAATGTTGGTGAATGCTGGAGCCAAGGCCACGCCACCATGATGATCATGGGCGAAGTCTGTACCCGCGCCTGTACTTTCTGCAACATCGCAACGGGCAAGCCGCCCGAAGATTTGGACGTGTTTGAGCCGGGCCGTGTGGCGGATGCGGTTGCCAAACTGGGCTTGAACCATGTGGTGATCACATCAGTGGACCGCGACGATATCAAAGACGGCGGCGCCGAACATTTCGCCCAGACCATCCGCGCCATTCGCAAACGCTCTCCAGACACAACGATTGAGATTCTCACGCCAGATTTTATCCGCTGCGATCCATCCGTCTTGGAAGTCGTGGTCGAGGCGCGTCCGGATGTGTTCAACCACAACCTTGAAACCGTCCCGGGGCTTTATCCAGAAGTCCGGCCCGGCGCACGATATTTCCATTCTCTGCGGTTGCTGCAGCGGGTTAAAGAACTGGACCCCAGCATGTTCACCAAATCCGGCATTATGGTGGGTTTGGGTGAGGACCGCCAATCGGTCATTCAGGTCATGGAAGATATGCGCGCCGCTGACATCGATTTCCTAACCATCGGGCAATACTTACAGCCCACACCCAAACACCACCGGGTCGATCGCTTTGTGCATCCTGACGAATTTGCCGCTTATGAAAAGGCTGCTTATGGCAAGGGGTTCTTGATGGTGTCAGCCACGCCGCTGACGCGTTCCAGCTATCACGCAGGCGATGATTTTGCCCAATTGCGCATAGCGCGGAACAAAAAGCTGGGAACGTCCTAACCGCTCACGGCGTTTCTTATAATGGCCTGTGACAGCGGTTTAATCTTACTTACCGCGCGCATGACATGGGGTACGGCGGCACGGGTGAACGGGTTGCGGGATTGAAATATCCGGCGCCCGCGTTCGCTGAACCGGATAATGCGCTGACCTTCGGTGTGGCGTGCGGCGTGATAGCCTTCAACGTCACCTTCAACAATCCGTTTGGCAAGATCCGCCGCATCCGCAATCCCGAGGTTCATACCGCGCCCACCCACGGGGGAATGGCAATGTGCCGCATCCCCGGCAAGATACACGTTGCCCACCGCGTAGCGTTCGACTTGCCGCACAGAGATGGTGAATGCGCCACTGCGCCGGATATTGCGTATGTCCATTGGCACGGGCAGGGCCGCCAAAGCATCGGGTTGGCTGGCGATCACGCGAAACCGGGTTTTTTCCAGCGGCACGACGATGCAGACATTTCCCTGTGGCAGCAAAAAACCCTGAAACACACTTGGGTCGCGCCACCTGTCGCTATCCACATCCGCGATTGACCATTGCGATGGCAGATCAAAGCCGGGAAAATCCAAACCCAAAGCATGACGCACCGCGCTATGGGCACCGTCAGCGCCAATGACTTTGTCGAAATGCTGCGTTTTCCCATTGATCGTGGCAGTCACGCCGCGCGCGTCTTGGGTCAGACCATCGAAGGTTTGGCCATAGTTGACAGTGCCACCATAACGTTCAAATGCCTGCGCCAGAAAGTGCTCTGTGCGGTCCTGCGGCAATCCCAACAGGCAAGAATCTTCATCAAAGTTAAGCGGAAAGGTTGCGCAGCGTGCGGCGCCGATATGAAAGGCTATGCCTGAAATTGCGATGGCTTCCGCGCGTATGTCTGCGGCCACACCGCTTGGCTCCAGTATGTCCAAAGATCGTTTGAGGATGCCCACCGCACGGCTCAGATGCGACGGGCCGTCATGTTTATCGATGACCGTCGCGATGATACCACGTCGGGCCAATTCGACAGCAGCGGTCAGGCCCGTCGGGCCTGCGCCCACAATCAGGACGTTGAGTTTCATCTTGGTCCCTCGCAACTGTAATTGCGATCAGTCTACTGCCTGTTCAGTTTCTCGATCAACCGGGGCAATCGCCTTGAGATAGGCGGCAATTGCTTCTCGGTCGCTTTGCGGAAGTTGCGCAAGATTGCTGACAACTTCTGCCATCTCACCACCAGCGCTGTCGTAGTCAGGCGTGAAACCTGAGGTGAAATACTCCACCAAATCCGCTTCGGACCAATTGAGCTTGGCAGGGGTGATATTGGGTATCTCGCCTTTGCCCGATGGGTTTGGCGCACCAGACAGCCAAGCCTTGCGATCAAGCCCACCCAGCGCATTGCGCGGGGTGTGGCATTCACCACAATGTGCCAGACCTTCGGCCAGATAACGCCCGCGCATGACCTGAGCAGAAAGATCGCCGGTCAACACATAATCATCGTCACGAAACAGCAGTTTCCACAGGCCAAGACCCCGGCGGATGTTAAACGGAAACGACACGTCATGATCTTTGCTTGGCGTAGTCGAAAGTGGCAAGGACTGCATATAGGCAAACAGGTTCACGACATCCTGCTGCGCAAGGTGGGCATAGGCGGTATAGGGAAACGCCGGGTAGTAATGGCTGCCGCCGGGGGATACTCCCCGTGTCACCGCGCGGGCAAACTCCGGCAGAGTCCAAGCGCCGATGCCCTGCTGATATTCCGGTGATATATTGGGCGCGTAGAACGTGCCAAAATCACTCGGAAAGGGCAGGCCGCCGGACAACAGCAATTTGTCCTCGCCCTTGGCCTCTGGCGTCGCATGACAGGACACACATCCGCCAGCAGCGAACACCAGCGCACCAGCATCTGCGTCGGGCTGCAAATCTTTACCATAATCGGTCGCAAGGCTGTCAGGCCGGGTCAGTAGGAAAAAACCAATCAGACCCGCCACGACGCAGAAGCCGGCAAAGATGGCAAACTTGCGCATCACGCTTAATTTTTGGGACCGCGATAGCTTTCATGGCAGGCTTTGCACGCACCACCAACCGCGCCCATACCAGCCTTGAGCGCATCGACATCCGCGACACCCATCAGTTCGGCACTGGCTTTTTCCAAGGCTGCAAATTTATCGGCGAACCCAGCCGCATCGCTCCAGATTTCGGCCTTGGCGCGTGATCCATCAACGGCACCTTGCTCGGTGCCTGGCACCCAAAGGCTGGCTGCGTCAAGTTTGGCCATCGCGTTTAGATTTGTGGCAGCAGAATTGGCCATATCGGCATCAAATTCAACCTCGCCCTTGGCCATCGCACCCAAAACACCCGTGCTATAACTGACGATCTGCATTTGCGCATGTCGGGCGGCCACAGTTTTGTTGCTGATCTTGTCTGAATGGCTCGCCGCAAAGGTTGCCGTGGCGATAACGGCAATGCCAAGACCTAGGCCAAATGGAATTTTAAGAAAGTTGTTCATCGCGTCCTCCATAATGCACATTCAGAATATCATGGCGTCGGAAACATTGAAAAACAATTGCGTGAGGTGGTCAAAATTTGCGCGGTATCCGTTCTGCGGTGGCCCAATCCGGCCACCACCCCATCCATTCGACACCCCAGATTACAAATGCCAAGGCGATGACGCCAAAGACCAGTTTGACCTTTGTGGGTGAGGGTGGGTGGCGCGCGATGCGCGACATTCGCAAAAGCCAATTGGGATTCATGTAAATCGCACTTTGCCGATAAACGGCAAGTTCCGGTTGCGTTGGGCAAAGTCGATGCCATAGCCGACGACAAATTCATCGGGAATTTCAAAGCCGGTCCAGTCGGCCTTCATATCAACCTCGCGGCGGCTTGGTTTATCAAGCAGGGCGATGGTTTTCAGCCGGGCGGGTTCACGTGATTTCAACAGGTTTGTAACATGGTGCAGGGTGTGGCCAGTATCGACGATATCTTCGACCAGCAGCACGTCGCGCCCTTCGATCGCTCCACGTAAGTCTTTGAGAATGCGAACCTCTCGACTGCTTTCCATGCCATCGCCATAGCTCGACGCCTCAAGGAAATCGACTTCAATCGGCAGGTCTAATTCGCGCACTAGGTCGGCGATGAACACGAATGATCCACGCAGCAGACCCACCACGACCAGTTTGTCCGTTCCGTCAAATTCGTCATGAATTTCCCGGCACAGATCTTCGATCCGGGCAGCAACGGATTTGGCCGAGATCATCTCGTCTATGACATACGCGCGATCTGGCATGGCTTTGCCCTTGAATTTATGCGGTGAAACAGTGACATATGGCTAACGCTGTCAGCGACGGAAATCAATGCCTACCCATTCAGAGATCAAGCCGCTGCCCTATACCGCACAACAGATGTACGATCTGGTCGCGGATGTGGGCAAATACCCCGAATTCCTGCCATGGACTGCCGCCGCACGTATCCGTTCGAACGAGGATCGCGGCGATCATTTCGTGATGGACGCCGATCTGGTGATCAGCTTCAAAGTATTTCGCGAACGCTTTACCAGCCGCGTGGTACTATGGCCCGCACCTAGGAAAATCCATACGGAATATCTGGACGGCCCCTTCAAGCATATGCTTTCGAATTGGGCGTTTGAAGACACCGAAACGGGCTGCAATGTGCATTTTGACGTCGATTTCGAATTTAAGAATGCGATCCTGCAAAAGATCATTGGTGTGGTGTTCAACGAGGCGATGACACGCGTGGTCCGCGCCTTTGAAAATCGCGCCGCGGATCTCTATGGCGTGACAGCCACCTCATGACCATCACAGATCAGTTGATAAAATTTGCGGGCGTTACGCCGCCAGAAGACACGCTGACGATGATGCGGTTGTCGCTGTTTGACTGGGCCGCTTGCGGCATTGCGGGCGCGCGCGAACCGGATTTCGATGATTTTGTCGCCGCACAATTGGCGCGCGGGCAGGGGCCAGCGACGGTGATTGGTGGCAAAACCGCCCCGGCAGCCACCGCCGCGCTGATCAACGGCACGCTATCGCACGCGCTTGATTACGACGACACGCATTTTGCCCATATTGGCCACCCATCGGTTGCGGTGATCCCGGCGGTGCTGGCGCTGGCCGAGGAAGTTGACGCGCCGATGGATGAAGTGGTCGAGGCCGCGACGATCGGTGTCGAGGCATCGATCCTGACCGGGCTGTGGTTGGGCCGCGCGCATTATCAGGTCGGCTATCACCAGACTGCCACCGCTGGTGCATTTGGTGCGACACTTGCAACCGCGCGCTTGCTAGGGTTGGAACCGTCAGAGATACGCCACGCGCTTAGCCTCTGCGCCTCCATGGCATCGGGCCTCAAGGCGCAGTTTGGCACCATGGGCAAACCGCTAAATGCAGGATTGGCGGCGCGCACGGGGGTTGAGGCGACGTTATGGGCGCAGGCAGGCATGACCGCAGCCCACGACGGCATGGCCGGGCCATTGGGCTTTGCGGCCACGCATCACGGTGAAGAAATTGAGGTCAAGCCGGGCAAGGGCGACTGGCACATCACCACGATCAGCCATAAGTTTCACGCCTGTTGCCACGGGTTGCACGCGATGCTTGAGGCGCTAGGCGAGACAAGGTTAACGCCCGATGAGGTGTCAGGCATCCACATCCGGACCCATCCGCGCTGGATGTCGGTGTGCAATATCGCCGAGCCTGCCACCGGGTTGGCGGCAAAGTTCAGCTATGCCCAAACCGCGGCGATGAAGCTTATGGGCCATGACACCGGGGCTATTGGCAGCTTCAGCGATGCGATTTGCGCCGACGCAGATATCCGTGCCCTGCGTGACAAAGTGAAAGTGTCAGAGGATGATCGATTGTCGGAAACGCAATCAGAGATCACCGTGACCCTAAACAACTCGGCCCTGCGGCGGTTCCGGCATGACCTCATG
>JBPOFE010000168.1:0-7150 GCA_051252035.1 Sulfitobacter sp. | reverse complement strand
GAATACGGGGCAAAAGCGGGGACATCCGGTTTGACCTGGGTTCTGGATCCAATTGATGGCACCCGAGGATTTGTCAGCGGTACGCCGACATGGGGTGTGTTGATCGCAACATCAGCTGCGTCGGGGCCGTTTTATGGGATCATTGACCAACCCTATATTGGTGAGCGGTTTGAGGGTGGACCCGACGGGGCGCAGATGACCGGACCGATGGGCACAACTGCATTGGCGACATTGCCGCCGCGCGACTTGGGCCAGGCGATTGTGTTCACGACGTTTCCCGAAGTTGGCACCGCAGCAGATGGTGCAGGATTTAAGGCTGTGGCAGCGCAAGCCCAATTAACGCGCTATGGCATGGATTGTTATGCCTATGCATTGGTGGCCGCTGGGCAAGTTGATCTGGTGATTGAATCCGGTCTGAACCCCTATGACATTCAGGCACCGATTGCAGTGATCCAGGCGGCGGGTGGCGTCGTGACCGATTGGCAAGGTGGTCCCGCACACGATGGCGGGCGCGCTGTTGCGGCTGCAAATTCGGCGATCCATGCGCAGGCTCTGGCGATCCTGAAAGATTATTGAACTTACGATGATTGACTGCACGTCCTCCGCGTGTAGATTTGTGGCACGCTGGTTCTTGAGCCTGTTTTCCATCAGCGTTTGCACCTTTGCATGAGACAGGCCAGCAAAAGAGGTGCGATATGACTGAAATCCTAATCAAAAATGCCGATAGTATCCTAACGATGGATGATGCACGGCGCGAATTGCGCGGTGCGGATATCTTGATGCGTGATGGGGTGATTGCCGCGATTGGTGCAGACCTGACCACATCCGGTGAATTGGTGAATGCGGCTGGCTGCGTCGTCACACCGGGCTTGGTGAACACACATCATCATCTTTATCAAACCCTGACCCGTGCCGTACCGGGCGGGCAGGATGCGTTGCTGTTTGGGTGGTTGCAAACGCTTTACCCGATTTGGTCGCGGTTTACGCCCGATCACATGTATGTGTCCGCACAGATTGGTCTGGCAGAATTGGCGCTGTCGGGCTGCACCTTGTCATCGGATCATCTCTACGTTTACCCAAACGGATCACGGTTGGAAGACACCATTCACGCTGCCGCCGAATTGGGCATGCGGTTCCACCCCATGCGCGGCGCGATGAGCATTGGGGAAAGTGATGGCGGCCTGCCACCCGATGATTTGGTGGAGGACGAAAACGCCATTCTGGAAGATTGCATCCGCGTGGTAGATGGCTTCCACGACCCCGCCGAGGGCGCGATGTGCCGGGTCGGCATTGCGCCCTGTTCCCCGTTTTCCGTCAGTCGCACGTTGATGCGTGATGCCGCGGTTCTGGCGCGTGATAAGAGCGTGATGTTGCATACGCATCTGGCGGAAAGCGACGAGGACGTTGCCTATAGCCTTGAGAAATTCGGCTGCCGCCCCGGTCAATATGCCCAAGAACTGGGCTGGGTTGGGCCAGATGTTTGGCACGCACATTGCGTGAAGCTTGACCCCAGTGAGATCGCGCTTTTTGCGGAAACCGGCACAGGTGTTGCGCATTGCCCCTGTTCGAATTGCCGCCTGGGGTCTGGGATCGCACCTGTGCGCGCGATGCGCGATGCAGGGGTGCCTGTGGGCCTTGGCGTTGATGGATCGGCCAGCAATGATGCGGGCAATCTGGTGGCAGAGGCGCGTATGGCGATGTTGCTGCAACGCGTGGCAAAGGGTGCTGATGCAATGTCTGCGCGCGAAGCATTGGAAATTGCAACGCGCGGCGGCGCGGATATTTTGGGGCGGCCCGATTGCGGGCGTCTGGCGGTAGGCAAACGTGCAGATATCGCTATTTGGGACGTGAGCGGGCTTGCATCCGCCGGCAGTTGGGATCCGGCAGCGCTTTTGCTGGCGGGGCCAACCACCGTTAGAAATTTATTCGTTGAAGGCCGCGAGATTGTTCGTGATGGTCAGGTGCAAACCATCGATTTGAGCGCTCAGGTGGCACGGCAAAACCAATTGGCGAAAATGTTAAGCGAGGCGATATGAGACATCTGATTTGCGTTTTTATGTGGTTGATGATGGCCTTGCCTGTCGTGGCAGACTCTGCGGCGACACGTGCGGTCAATGATCTGCGCACCAATGCTGGTAAAGCAGCGGTGGCATATTCCCCGGTTTTGGAACGTGCGGCGCAGGCCCACGCGAATGACATGGCGCGGCGCGGGTTCTTTGCCCATCAGGGCAGCAACGGGTCGGCGGTGTCGGACCGGGTCTCGGCGCAGGGCTATAAGTGGTGTTTTGTTGCTGAAAACATCGCCAAGGGTCAGCGGGATTTGCAGCAGGTGATGCAAAGCTGGACCACGTCCAAAGGGCATTACAAAAATATGGTACACCGCAGTGCTCGGGAGTTCGGACTTGCGCGGGCCAAGGGCAATATCTGGGTTATGGTGCTGGCGTCACCGTGTTGAGCGGCGTGACCTGATGGAGCGGCTGCGCCGCATTCGACTAATTTTGCTGATGAGGGGGCTTTGCCCCTCAAACTCCCTTGCGGATACTTTCACCAAAAAGAATATGGAAGTTATGGGCGACGCTGCCCCATAACCCAAACGTCTTGAATGGCGCGGTCGTCGCCCATCATGATAGTGGCAAATAGGCTTTCCCATATGTTATCGGCCTGTGCCGCGCGCTGCGCGATGGCGGGGGTGGAGGCGAGATCGAGGATGGTCAGGTCGGCCTCCATTCCTTTGTCGAGCGTGCCGATATGAGCGTGTTGATGCAGGCTGCGCGCTGATCCGGCGGTGGCGAGCCAGATCAGCTGCGCGGCATGAAGTGGCGTGCCGCGCAGCTGGCCGATTTCATACGCGGCAGCCATGGTGCGCAGCATTGAAAACGATGACCCGCCACCCGTGTCGGTGGCCAAGCCACAGGGAATGCCGCGTGTGGTCAGGCCCGCCATGTTGAACAGGCCAGAGCCGATGAACGTGTTCGAGGTTGGGCAATGCACCAATGCCGCACCCGTTTCCGCGATATGGTCAATTTCGCGCGGCTCAAGATGGATGGCGTGACCGTATAGCGCGCGCTCACCGATCAAGCCGTGGGTTTCGTATGTATCGAGATAATCGCGCGCCCTTGGGTACAGGTCACGCACCCAAGCGATTTCATCGGTCTGTTCGCTCAGATGGGTTTGCATCAGGCAATCAGGATGTTCGGCCCAAAGCGCGCCAAGCGCGGCAAGTTGATCTGGCGTTGATGTGGGCGAAAACCGCGGTGTGATCGCATAAGATGCGCGGCCTTTGCCGTGCCAGCAGGTCAGCAACGTTTTGCTGTCGTCATAGGCCGACTGAGCCGTGTCGCACAGCCCCTCAGGCGCATTGCGGTCCATGCAGGTTTTTCCCGCTATGATACGCTGACCACGGGTGGCAGCAGCATTGAACAGGGCGTCGACACTGTGCGGATGGATGGTGCAATAGGACGCAACGGTCGTAGTGCCATGGCCCAGCGTGAGGTCGAGGTAGCGCGCCGCGATCTCATCGGCATATGCCGGATCGGACAGGCGCATTTCCTCGGGGAAGGTATAGGTGTTCAGCCAGTCAATCAGCCGCTTGCCCCAGGATGCAATGATCGCGGTTTGCGGATAATGCACATGCGCGTCGACGAAACCGGGGCAGATCAGGGTGTCATTGCTGTAGACTGTGATGATCGCATGCGGGTGCTGCTTGCGCAGATGATCCGCCTTGCCGACCGCCAAGATCATGCCATCCTCAATCAGCACAGCACCATTTGTCTCGATGCTGATCACATCTTGCCAAGGCGCGATCATAGGGTCGCCGTCAAAGCGCAGGGTCGGGCCGATAAGCAGGTGTTTTTCTTTCATAAGACCAAGTCTATTCCGGTCTGGGAAGCGCGACAATGCGCAAGCGCCATTGTGTCTGATTAAGTGCGTGCCTATGGTCGCCAAAACGCGAAGGGGTGTGCCATGACAGATCAAATCGAAGAACTGGAGCAAGCCCGCGATGAGGAAGACGAGGCCGAAGCCTATCGCCTGAATCGCAAGTCCGTTGCGGCGATTTTAGAGGCGGTCGAGGCGGGTGATCAGGCCATGCTGACCGCGCTGATGGAGCCGCTGCACCCCGCCGACATTGCCGACCTTTTGGAACAGATCGACCATAGTGACCGGGCTGATTTGATCCGGCTTTATGACCGGGAATTCGATGGTGAAATCCTGTCGGAACTGGACGAATCCATCCGTGAGGATGTGATTGCAATCCTGACGCCGCAGGTATTGAACCAAGCTGTGCGCGAGATGGACAGCGATGACGTTGTCGATCTGATTGAGGATTTGGAAGACGATCAGCAGGCCGCAATTTTGGGCGCTCTTGCGGATACGGATCGCGCAGCCGTTCAGCAATCGCTGAGCTATCCAGAATATTCCGCGGGCCGTTTGATGCAGCGCGAGGTGGTGATGGCACCGGAGCATTGGAATGTTGGTCAGGCGATTGACCACTTGCGGGTGACTAAGGAAGAAGACCTGCCGGATCAGTTTTACCACATCGTGATGGTGGATCCGCGCCTACACCCGGTCGGGAACGTCACGCTGGGCAAACTCATGCGGTCCAAACGCACGACCATGCTGCGCGATATTCTGGAGGACACTTTTCAGGTGATCCCCGCGATGCGTGACGAGGGCGACGTGGCGTATGCGTTCAACCAATATCACCTGATTTCCGCACCCGTGGTCGATGATGAGGGGCGGCTGATCGGGGTAATTACCATTGATGATGCGATGGCGGTGCTGGACGAGGAACACGAGGAAGACATCCTGCGTCTCGCTGGTGTTGGTGAAGGCTCACTCAGCGACCGGGTGGTGGAGACCACCAAACAGCGGTTGCCGTGGTTGGCGGTGAACCTTGTCACGGCCATTGCGGCCTCGCTGGTGATTGCGCAGTTTGAAATGGCGCTGGCGCAGATTGTGGCGCTGGCCGTTTTGATGCCGATCGTGGCGTCGATGGGCGGTAATGCGGGCACGCAAAGCCTGACGGTGGCAGTGCGCGCGATTGCAACCAAGGATTTGACCGGATCGAACGTCTGGCGGGTGATCCGGCGCGAATGTCTTGTGGGGCTGGTAAACGGCACGATCTTCGCCGTCGTGATGGGCATTGTCGGGTTCATCTGGTTCGGCTCTCCCGCGCTGGGCTATGTGATTGCCACGGCGATGGTGATCAACATGGTGGTGGCCGGGCTGGCGGGCACGGGTATTCCGATCCTGCTGGAGCGTGTCGGCGTTGATCCGGCGCTGGCATCGGGGGCCTTTGTGACCACCGTGACGGATGTTGTGGGCTTCTTTGCCTTTCTCGGGCTGGCGGCGGCGGTCTTGTTGTGAGCGATCTTGCCGCGATCAAAGATGCTGCGCGTAAGGCGGCGTTTGCCCGGCGCAAACCGTTGTTTGAGAATGCAAATGCGGCGCAGGCCGGATACTTGAGCGAAGTTCTGGCGGGCTATCGCGGTGTGCCGCTGTCAGGCTTCATGCCGATCCGTACGGAAATTGATCCGATACCTGCGATGGCAGAAGCCTGTGCGCATGGTTCTGTGGGTGTGCCGGTGATCATGGCCGCGGGGCAGCCGCTAAAGTTCTCACGCTGGACGCCAGAAACACCGATGAAAGCCGGGGCCTTTGGGGCGATGATCCCGGAGCGGAACGATTTTTTTGAACCCGAAATTCTGATTGTGCCCTTGCTTGCGTTCAACCGTAGCGGGGGCAGGCTCGGTTATGGTGGTGGGTTTTATGATCGGACACTGGAAATGTTGCGCGGTAAACGTGCGACCTTGGCCATCGGCTTTGCCTTTGCCGGGCAGGAAAGCGACGATGTCCCGCTGGAGGCAACGGATCAGCCACTGGATATGATCGTCACTGAAGCCGGTGTGATCGAGATACCGCGCGCGCCCGTCTGAACCGGCGCGCGCAGCTTTGGCTTAGTGGTGGGCGTGTCCGGCCTCGGTCAGCATCAGACCCGGTGCCGGACCTTCGATGTCATGGGCATCTTGTCCCTCAGCTGGGATATTGATCCAGTTTTCGCTGCCATCCGCACAGGTTTGAATGGTCGGAAAATAAATCACTGTGCCCGCTTCGAGTGATTTGACCAATGATCCTCGAAACACGAATTCGTCATAGTGGGCATCATCAAGTGTTCCTTTCCAGATGATTTCGCGCACCCCTTTTGACAACGGTGTGCCGTAGTAATCATAGGTTTCTGCATAATCCGCTATCGTGGTTTCCACGGTCCAACCCGCTTTGGGCATTGGTTTGACGGAAATGACGCCTTCCGGGATTTTGATGCTGACAGATTGCGTTGGCTGGCCGTCACAACCATGACCAATCCGCATCACGCCTTTGTAGGTGCTTCCGACAGGTGCGGATTGGACCTCTAGCGTCGCGTGTGACCATGATGCCGTGGCGCTGATTGCAACCAATGCAACGACGGAAGTAATTGTTTTCACGTTCATTTTATTGCCCTTCTGAGACAGATGTAGATAAGGCATATTGCAAACCTACGCAGTGCTGCGTGGTTTGAAATGCCGGAAAAAATGTAAGGTATTGGTAAATTCAGCTCACGGGTGGCGCGCGACACGGCGGGCGTTGATATGAACGTCCGGTAGCGCAGTGCGGAGTTGAAAAAAGTGTTGCTTTGGCGTCAATAAGGCGGGCAATGCGCTGCCATTCAGGCACATAAACAGGTGATGTAAGGTCAGCATGGGCGCTTAGGCAGGGGTCGGATTGGATGGATTGACCTTCAACCGGATTGCCCTCGCCATCCAGCAGAATGGTTTGAATGCCCGTCGGGGTACAAATGGTAATCAACTGACTGTTCGGAGTCAGAACCAGCGCCAGGGCCGCCGTGGTTTTGGGCAAAATGATGCCAAGACACAAAAAGCAGATCAACAAGGTGCGTGTCATCATATGCATGCCGCAGATGTGCCGCGCGGAGTTTGGAAGGGCAAGGGAATAATTGCCGCAGCGTTGCTGTAAATTCAAACTGAAGTGAAGCACCTCAGCCCTTGCACCTGTGCGCACAGCAGCCTAACCCTAACCCCCATGAAAATACTCTTTCTTGGCGATGTGATGGGCCGCGCTGGGCGCCGTGCTATCACTGAAAATTTGCCCCGAC
>JBPOFE010000167.1:0-7204 GCA_051252035.1 Sulfitobacter sp. | reverse complement strand
GGCTCCGGCACCGGTAAGATGGGTGGCCGTGGTATCAAAGGTCAAAAATCCCGCTCAGGTGTGGCGATCAATGGCTACGAAGGCGGTCAGATGCCCTTGTACCAACGTCTGCCAAAGCGTGGCTTTAACAAGCCGAACCGCAAATCATACGCCGTTGTGAACCTTGGTCTGATCCAGAAATTCATCGACGCCAAAAAACTCGACGCGAAGAAAGCCATCGACGGTGCGGCACTGGTCGCGTCCGGCCTCGTGCGCCGCGAGCTTGACGGTATCCGCGTGTTGGCCAAGGGTGAGATTACCTCGAAAATCGACCTGCAGGTTGCTGGCGCATCCAAGTCCGCGATCGAAGCGGTGGAAAAAGCGGGCGGCAAACTGACCGTTACTGCACCAAAAACGGCAGAAGCATCCGAGTAATGCGGCCTTAAGGCTTGTGAGCGGGCTGCGTCCCGCTTACATAACTTCAAGTTTTCCTTAATGCCGCCCGCCGGAAAACGGTCTGGGGCGGCATTTTCGTTATAGAAAAGAGCCCTCACAATGGTATCTGCCGTCGAAAACATGGCCGCCAACACCAGCTGGTCCGCGTTGGGCAAGGCGACTGACCTGCGCAACCGCATCTTGTTCACGCTGGGCCTGCTGATCGTTTACCGCATTGGTACGTTCATCCCCGTACCGGGCATCGACGGCGGCGCGCTGCGCGACTTTATGGAAAGCGCGGGGCAAGGCATCGGCGGCATGGTCAGTATGTTCACTGGCGGTGCGCTGGGTCGCATGGGTATTTTTGCCCTTGGGATCATGCCCTATATCTCGGCTTCGATTATCGTGCAGCTTTTGACCTCGATGGTTCCCTCGCTTGAGGCGATCAAGAAAGAGGGCGAACAGGGCCGCAAGAAGATTAACCAATATACGCGGTATGGCACCGTGGCATTGGCGACATTGCAATCCTATGGCTTGGCCGTGTCGCTGGAAGCGGGCGATATTGCCGCTGATCCGGGGATGTATTTCCGCATAGCCTGTATGATCACGCTGGTTGGGGGCACCATGTTCCTGATGTGGTTGGGTGAACAGATCACCGCGCGCGGTATCGGTAACGGTATTTCATTGATCATCTTTGTCGGCATCATTGCCGAAGTGCCTGCGGCGATCGCACAGTTCTTTGCCTCTGGCCGCTCTGGCGCAATCAGCCCTGCGGTGATTGTCGGTGTGCTGGTGATGGTGATTGTCACGATCATGTTCGTGGTGTTCATGGAACGCGCGCTGCGCAAGATCCATATCCAATACCCGCGCCGTCAGGTGGGCATGAAAATGTACGATGGTGGGTCATCGCATCTGCCCGTTAAGGTGAACCCCGCGGGTGTTATTCCGGCGATCTTCGCCTCGTCCTTGCTTTTGCTGCCCGTCACGATCAGTACCTTTTCGGGCAATTCTACCAGCCCGATCATGTCTTGGCTCTTGGCCAACTTTGGTCCCGGTCAGCCGCTGTATCTGTTGTTCTTTGTCGCGATGATCGTGTTCTTTGCGTATTTCTACACCTTCAACGTCAGCTTCAAACCTGACGATGTAGCGGACAACCTCAAGAATCAGAACGGCTTTGTCCCGGGTATTCGCCCTGGTAAAAAGACCGCTGAATATCTGGAATATGTTGTGAACCGCGTGCTGGTGCTGGGCTCCGCCTATCTGGCGGCAGTCTGTGTGATGCCGGAAATTCTGCGTGGTCAGTTTGCCATTCCGTTTTACTTTGGCGGCACTTCGGTGTTGATTGTGGTATCGGTCACGATGGACACGATTCAGCAGGTACAAAGCCACCTGTTGGCACATCAATATGAAGGTCTGCTGGAGAAGTCGCAGTTGCGCGGCAAAGGTGCCGGCAAAAAAGGTCCTCGCAAAAAACGGAGCCCCGTACGCAGATGAATATTATCCTTCTCGGGCCTCCGGGCGCAGGCAAAGGCACGCAAGCGCGTCATTTGGTTGAGACACGCGGCATGGTGCAGCTTTCTACAGGCGACATGCTGCGCGAGGCCAAGGACAGTGGCACCGAGATGGGTAAGATGGTTGCGGGTGTGATGGCGCGCGGCGAGTTGGTCACCGATGAGATTGTGATCGGTCTGATCAAAGAAAAGCTGCAAGGCGACAATGGTGGCGGTTTCATCTTTGATGGTTTCCCGCGCACGTTGGAACAGGCCGATGCATTGGCTGATCTGATGACTTCCGAGGGCAAGACTTTGGATCATGTGATTGAAATGCGTGTCGATGATGAAGCGCTGGTGGACCGGATCACAGCGCGGTCGACCTGTGCGGGTTGTGGCGAAGTCTATAACGACCACACCAAGCCAATCCCCGCTGACGGCAAATGCACCAACTGCGGTAAAGAAGACCAATTTACACGCCGCGCAGATGACAACGAGGAAAGCCTCAAGACCCGTTTGATGGCGTATTACAAACAGACTTCACCGCTGATCGGCTATTACTACGCCAAGAAGATGTTGACGGCTGTGAATGGTCTGGGTGCAATTGACGCGGTACAGAGCGAGATTGCAAAGGCGCTGGACGGGTGAAGTGGTTTTGCGCCCTTGTGGTCACGATCTGTTCTGCCACGGTTCTTGCGGCACAGTCCGTCTATATGGACAACCCCGGTTTTTGCACTGCTGATGAAGGCGATCAGGAGTTGGCCGACATTTCAATGTTGGGGCCGAACGGTATCTACTCGCACGCCCTGTCATGTGAATGGGATCGTCGGCTTGATTATGTTGCAGGGCTCGACACAACCGTGATGGCAAAGTGTGATGGGCAGGATGGGCCGTTTACGCTGGAGGTCGAAATTTTCGTGAACGAAAATGGTCGGGTCATTGCGTTTGGACGTAACGACAGCATGCTGTTGCCGGGCTTCTATTTCCCCTGTGACCGTTGGGGATATCGCGGCTAGGTGTATGTCGAAAACTGGGTTGTCTGATCGCATTCGACCAAGGCTTGACGCCCCTTCCAAAACCTCCTAATCACCCCTATCTCTAACGAGAATCAAATTGCGACGAGGGTAGCGCCCGACCTCGCAAGATCACCTGATCAGCTCAAGCCCGGTGGCCTAAACGCCTCGGGCTAATGTTGTGAAAAAAGGGTCTGGCATCACGGACCCGCAACGAAAAGGAATATGACACGTGGCACGTATTGCCGGCGTAAACATCCCGACTGCAAAGCGGGTTCCAATCGCCCTCACATATATCACCGGTATCGGCAACTCTTCTGCAGAAGCGATCTGCGAAGCGGTCGGCATTGATCGTTCGCGTCGTGTGAACGAGCTTTCTGATGCCGAAGTTCTGGCCGTGCGCGAGCACATCGACGCAAACTTCACCGTTGAAGGTGATCTGCGTCGTGACACCCAGATGAACGTCAAGCGTCTGATGGACCTTGGGTGCTACCGTGGCCTGCGCCACCGTCGCAACCTGCCGGTCCGTGGTCAGCGTACCCACACCAATGCTCGTACCCGCAAAGGCCCCGCAAAGGCCATTGCCGGTAAGAAGAAATAAGGGGGGCTGATTAGATGGCACGCGATAAGGTAAAGACAAAGCGTAAGGTCAGCAAAAACATCGCCGCAGGTGTGGCGCATGTGAACAGCTCCTTCAACAACACAAAAATTCTGATCTCTGACGTTCAGGGCAATGCAATTGCATGGTCTTCGGCTGGCACCATGGGTTTCAAAGGGTCGCGTAAATCGACACCTTATGCCGCCCAGATGGCCGCAGAAGACGTCGGCCGCAAAGCCGCAGACCACGGCGTGAAAACGCTGGAAGTCGAAGTGCAAGGCCCCGGTTCCGGCCGTGAATCTGCATTGCGCGCATTGGCGGCTGCGGGTTTCAACATCACCTCGATCCGTGATGTGACGCCTATGGCCCACAACGGTTGCCGCCCACCAAAGCGTCGCCGCGTCTAAGCGATTATTTTCTTTTGGGGCCGCGTGGATTGCACGGCCCCATACCGCTTTTTTGAAACCTCGAGCGTTTGTGTCTTTTGGACATGAAGCACAAACAAGGATGGAGGGACCGCATGATCCACAAAAATTGGGCTGAATTGATTAAGCCGACACAATTAGATGTAAAACCCGGCAATGACCCAGCACGTCAGGCAACCGTGGTTGCCGAACCGCTGGAACGCGGTTTTGGTCTGACCATGGGCAACGCGCTGCGTCGTGTTTTGATGTCATCGCTGCAAGGTGCGGCGATCACGTCGGTGCAAATCGACAACGTATTGCACGAGTTTTCTAGCGTTGCCGGTGTGCGTGAAGACGTCACCGACATCATTTTGAACCTCAAAGGTGTCAGCATCCGCATGGAAGTCGAAGGGCCAAAGCGTCTGTCGATTTCTGCCAAGGGTCCTGGCGTTGTGACAGCTGGTGATATCAGCGAATCCGCTGGCATCGAAATTCTGAACCGTGATCACGTCATTTGTCACCTCGACGATGGCGCGGATGTGTACATGGAACTGACCGTCAACACCGGCAAAGGCTATGTTTCTGCTGAAAAGAACAAGCCAGAGGATGCGCCCATTGGTTTGATCCCGATCGACGCCATCTATAGCCCGGTGAAAAAAGTGTCATACGACGTGCAACCGACCCGCGAAGGTCAGGTGCTTGACTATGACAAGCTGACGATGAAGGTCGAAACCGATGGTTCGCTGACACCTGACGATGCCGTGGCCTTTGCTGCGCGCATCTTGCAGGATCAGTTGGGCATCTTCGTGAACTTTGATGAACCTGAATCAGCATCTCATCAGGACGATGACGATGGTCTCGAATTCAACCCGCTGCTGCTCAAGAAAGTGGACGAGTTGGAATTGTCTGTGCGTTCGGCAAACTGCCTCAAGAACGACAACATCGTCTATATTGGTGATTTGATCCAAAAGACCGAAGCCGAAATGCTGCGCACGCCGAACTTTGGCCGCAAATCCTTGAACGAGATCAAGGAAGTGCTGTCAGGTATGGGTCTGCACCTTGGTATGGACGTCGAGGATTGGCCACCGGACAACATCGAAGACTTGGCGAAGAAGTTCGAGGATTCGTTCTAAACAACCAAGGTGGGCCACGCGCCCACCTTACGACACGACCCGGGCATTCCGCCCCAATAAGGCCGCTGACACGCATCACGGCTGGTACAAAGTATAAACGCCCGTAGAGGGCCATCTAAGGAGACTACAAAATGCGTCACGCACGTGGATACCGCCGCCTGAACCGCACACATGAGCACCGCAAGGCGCTCTGGGCCAACATGGCAGGCTCGCTCATTGAACATGAGCAGATCAAGACAACATTGCCCAAGGCCAAAGAATTGAAGCCGATCATCGAAAAGATGATCACGCTGGCCAAACGTGGCGATTTGCATGCGCGCCGTCAGGCCGCATCAAAGCTGAAAGAAGACAAGTACGTCGCGAAATTGTTCGACATTCTTGGACCACGCTACAAAGATCGCCAAGGTGGCTATGTGCGCGTGCTCAAAGCTGGTTTCCGTTATGGCGACATGGCACCGATGGCGATTATCGAATTTGTCGATCGTGACCGCGATGCCAAAGGCGCTGGCGACAAAGCCCGTCTTGCGGCCGAAGAAGCCGCTGCAGAATAAGATTAAGCCGCTTGATGCGACTGCAAGGCCCCGCCACTGGCGGGGTTTTTTGTTTTTGAGGCGGTGCAGGGATATTTAAGACCAAAGAGAATGGGGGAGTTGCGCATTCATGTCAGGCTGCGCATATCATGGGGCATGAGATATTTCGTTTTAATCCTCGCGCTGATCGCCGGGCCTTTGGTGGCACAGCAAGTTCCCCAATCGGCGGCACAGATACAGTTGAGCTTTGTACCGCTGGTCAAGCAGGCGGCTCCGGCAGTGGTCAATATCTACGCCAAGATCATGGCGGCCCCGCAGCGCACCCCACTACAATCTGATCCGTTTTTTGAGCGATTTTTCCGTGATCAATTCTCGGAAAAGCCGCGTGTGCAGAACTCACTCGGGTCGGGGGTGATCTTGTCTGAAGATGGCATCGTGGTGTCGAACTATCATGTTGTCGGCATGGCGACGGACATTCGTGTGGTGCTTAATGACCGACGCGAATTTAGCGCACGTGTGCTGCTTAGCGATGCGGATGCTGATCTTGCGATCCTAAAAATTGATGCGGATGGGGCGCTGCCGTTTTTACCGTTGCGGGGCAGTGACAGTGTTGAAGTGGGCGAATTGGCATTGGCCATCGGCAATCCCTTTGGCGTGGGTCAGACTGTGAGCAGCGGGATTGTATCTGGCCTCGCGCGCTCGGGTGTGGCTGGCAATGGCGGTTTGGGGTATTTCATCCAGACTGACGCGCCGATCAATCCAGGCAATTCGGGCGGTGCGTTGATCGATGTGCATGGCCGCCTGATTGGGGTGAATACCTCAATCTTGACCAAGTCAGGCGGTTCAAATGGAATCGGATTTGCGATTCCGGCCGATCTGGTTGCGGCCTTCGTGGCGCAGGCCCGCGCGGGCGCTGAGCAGTTTGTGCGACCTTGGGCGGGTATCAACGGGCAACCTGTCGATGCGGATATGGCCGGGCCATTGGGGTTGGATCGACCCGGCGGCATAATCGTGTCTGGTTTACATGCGGTTAGCCCATTCTTGGCGGCTGGATTGCAGGTGGGTGATGTGATTACCGCTGTGGATGATCAGCTGGTCAACACGCCAGCGGAAATGATCTTTCGGATGAGCGTTGCGGGGTCTGGGCAAACTGTGAAGGTAACACGCCTGCGTGCGGGCGAAGAAGCTGTGATTGACGTGGCGTTGATTGCAGCGCCTGATGATCCACCGCGTGCACAAGTGACGCTGGATGAACGCAGCTTGCTGCCAGGGTTGACACTGGCGCGCGTTAATCCCGCATTGATATCCGAGATGAATTTACCATTGGAGACACAAGGCGTCGTCGTAATGGACGCTGGGCCATTTGGGCCGCGTGTCGGAATGCGCGGCGGGGATGTGATTTTGGACATCAATGGTGTCGAGATCACCCATCCGGACGAGGCGCTGACACTGCTTGGCGGGCAAGTTCGACGCATTCAAATGCTGGTCCAACGCGGCAATCGGCGTATTTCATTGCGGTTCAGGGTTTAGACGGTGGGCGATTTGTTTGATAAGGGTGCGGCTGTGCCGGACAGCGCGCATCGCCCCTTGGCGGATCGGCTGCGGCCAAAAACGTTGGCTGA
>JBPOFE010000166.1:0-7258 GCA_051252035.1 Sulfitobacter sp. | reverse complement strand
CGCCACTGCCCGCCCATTCCATCGGCTTGGCAAACAGATCACCGTCTTGATCCGTACCCGTCACCAACAAAACCGACACGGGCGGCAAACGATCAGGGTCCTGATAGCTTTTCTTACGCTTCTCCAGATGGCCCTCTGCCTCAAGCTCTTTCATCATGCGCTTGAGATCAATACGCGCGGCCCCTTTGATCCCAAACGCCTTAGCGATGTCACGCTTGGCGGTAAGAGTGGGGTTCTGTTCGATCCATTCGAGGATCTCGGATTTGGAGGGTAATTTTTTCATGGACCTCAGGTAGCACGCACATGGGGTCGCGTCATGGCAAATCGGTTATTTCATCCACGTCACTCAGTGTTGCCACCTCTGCCATGCTATACCCTGCAAGAGTTGCTTTGCTATCGGCAAGCGCATGTGCGGTCGACCATCTGACACCCTGAAACATTACTGGTGGTTGGCGGCGCGGGTGTTTCAACCCGATAAGCCAATATCCACCATCCGGTGCGGGACCAAAAACGGCATCGTGATTCCCCAGCGCCTGAAACGCGTCTGCGATATGGCGCTTCGTGATACCAGGAATGTCCGCGCCAATGACGCAAGCCGAGCCAATTGACACCCGTCCCAACATTCGCGCCATCCGATCTCCAAGATTGCCACGCCCTTGCGGCCAACGTAGCAGATGTCCAGGCCACACCCGGCTTTGCAATGCTTCGGTATCTGGCGAAACTGCCAAGACGACCTGCCAGCGCGGATCCTGAAGGCGTCTTATCAAACGGCGGGTCTGATGGCGAAACCACCAAGCCGCCGCTGTCATACCGATATCGCGTCCCAACCGTGTCTTGACCCGGCCGGGTCGAGGTTCTTTGACCATAATGATCAGCGTTTTCTTCACAGGTCTTGCACCATGTCGCGATGATCAATGCCTGCATCGTCATAAACCGGGCCAATGGCTGTGAAACCCAGCGCTTCATAGAATCCCAAAGCGTGAACCTGTGCCCCCAGCGCGGCATGGTTTACACCCTTGCGTGTCTTGGCAATTTCCAGCGCCGCACGGATCAGCGCTGCCCCCAAACCCGTGCCGCGATGCGACGCGATCACACAAACCCGGCCAATTTTTGCGAGATGCCCTTCAATGTGAATGCGTGCCGTCCCAACGGGCATCGCATCGTCACAGGCAAGCAAATGCAGGCAATGATCATCAAGGTCATCCAGTTCGTCCGCCTCGGACACACCTTGTTCGTCAATGAACACGGTGCGCCGCAACTTCAGACAAACAGCGACGTCATTTGTCAGATCAATCTGAAGTGTCACGCAAAATAATCTCGCAAGATGCGGCTGTAGATACCTTTGAGCTGATGGATATGTTCAACACGCACATGTTCGTCCACCTGATGCATGGATTGCCCCACCAGTCCAAATTCCACCACTGGACAATGTGATTTCACAAACCGCGCATCAGAGGTGCCGCCGCTGGTCGAAAGCGTCGGCGTCACACCTGTTTCGGCTGCAACCGCTTTTGACACCATGTCAGAAAGCGGGCCGGGTGGCGTGATAAAGCTCTCACCAGAGATTTTTACATCAACATCAATTTCAACGCCAAACTCCTCGTGCACTTTGGCGGCCTGTTGGTTCAACCATTTGGTCAGGCTTGCCCCCGAATGCAGATCATTGAACCGGATGTTCACTGCCGCGGTACAGGCTGCCGGAATCACATTTGTCGCGGGGTTGCCCGTGTCCACCGTGACAACTGCCAAAGTGGAGGCGTCAAAGTGTTCGGTGCCCTGATCCAGCTCATGTGATGCCAAAATATCCATCAGCCGCACCATCGCGGTCAGCGGGTTATTTGCCCGATGCGGATAGGCGGCATGCCCCTGTTTTCCGACCACGTGAAAATGTGCATTCATTGATCCGCGCCGACCAATTTTCATCATATCACCCATTGTGTCCGGGCAAGTTGGCTCTCCTACCAAACAAACATCCATCCGTTCTCCATGATCGGTCATATGGTCCAGCAATGCTGTCGTTCCATCATCCGCATCGCCCTCTTCATCCCCGGTGATCGCCAGAATAATCGACCCATCGGGGGGCGTGTCGCGCACGAAATCAATCGCGGCGGCTGCAAATGCGGCAACACCCGACTTCATATCCGTGGTGCCACGCCCGTACATGATGCCGTCTTTGATCTCTGCGCCAAACGGCGGCAGCGACCAATCGGCCTCGTTCCCGATCGGCACAACATCCGTGTGCCCATTAAAGCCAAAGGATTTGGTATTTCCCTTGTTTCCCCATCGGGCAAACAGGTTTTTGATGCCACCACGATCCGCCCAGGCGCAGTCAAACCCCGCATCACTCAGCAGGTCATGCAAAATCTCCAACGCGCCTTCGTTTGCTGGCGTAACAGAGGCGCAGCGCACGAGTTTTGCGGTCAATTCAACGGGGTCAATGCCAGACATCTGGGTATCCTTTATTCGGGAAATCGGCGGCATTCCCCTTTTGTGGCGAAAACAGCGCGGTGCCAAGAGGGGTGGCGAAGGAAATGCTTAACACTTTCCCGTTTCTCGTGTTAAAGTTCCTTTAATAATATGACCCGAGGCAGGGCATCAGCAGTGTAGATCACGTCTAGCACCTGAAAACAGGGCAGTTGTGATCATATAAATCAATAATTCGCATGGGTAAAATCCATGCACGTGCTGGCTGTGTTGTCTCGTCCAAAGGTGTGGGGCAGAGATATGGTTGCAGCGTCGGAACTCCCGATTGAAACGGTCCGCGAGGGCACGACTGCCACGGATATGGCCAATGCCATTTTTGGCAATGGCGTCACCGTCACCGGGGCTACATATTTTGGCGATAATGACAGCGCGGGTATCTACACTGGCGGCACATCGACCTCTCCGGGTGTAACGCCAGGCGATACCGGCGTGATCCTCTCGACAGGCAACGCAGAGGATTTCACAAATTCCAGCGGTCAGGCCAACCAAAACACAAACACATCAACCAATACCTCCGGTACGAACAATTGGGGCCAATATAACTCAGCTGCCGGCGCACGGACCTATGACGCCGCAACCCTGGATATTGATTTTATTCCTGATACCTCGGTGATGACGATGCAGTTCGTCTTTTCATCAGAGGAATATCCCGAGTTTGAAAACTCGATCTATCAGGATTTTGTGGGTGTCTGGATTAACGGCACCCTTGTGCCGATGGATGTGGGCAACGGCGATGTGGACCCCGGCAACGTCAACACCTCGAACAACATCAACATGTATGTGTCGAACCAGAACGACGAAGCCAACACTGAGATGGATGGCTTTACCATCACTCTGACCCTGACGATGTTCGTCAATCCGGGTGTCGTCAACTCCATGCGGATCGCCATCGCGGATGTTGCGGACAGCAATTATGATTCCAATCTTCTGATTGCAGGGAATTCAGTTCAAACCGATCTGGTCGCGATTTCCGATAACGTCGATCTGTTCCCCACGGGTGAGCGTGAAATTGATGTTCTGAGTAACGACATCAACAATGGCAGCGGCACGCTGACCATTACGCACATCAACGGAACTGCGGTTTCTGTTGGCGATACTGTCACTCTGCCCACGGGTCAGACCGTTCGCCTAAATGCAGATGGGACATTTACGGTCACTGGCGATGGCGATGTTGAGAATTTCAATTTCACTTACACTGTTGATAACGGCACTGACACTGACGTGGGGTTTGTCAACGCCACTGGTGTTCCTTGTTTTGTGGCGGGAACGTTGATTGCAACGCCGGATGGCGAATGTCGTGCAGAAATGTTGCAACCCGGTGATCTGGTGCTCACCAAAGATGACGGCGCGCAACCCTTACGCTGGATCGGCACACGCAGAGTGGCGGCACAGGGTGATTTTGCCCCGATTCACATTCGGGCGAACACCTTTGGCGAACACCGGGACCTTCTGGTTTCCCCGCTGCACCGCATTCTGATCCGGGACAATCTGGCCGAACTGTTGTTCGGCGAAGCAGAGGTGCTGATTGCGGCACGTGATCTGGTGAACGACCGATCCGTGCTACGGCGTGAAGGTGGCGATGTCACCTATGTCCATTTGATGTTTGACCGACACCAAGTTGTGTTTTCCGAAGGGTTGGAAACCGAGAGCTTCCTACCCGGACCACAGACCACCAAGAGTTTCGAGGCTGAAATCGTCGAAGAGATTTGTGCCATATTCCCCGAAATGGATCCCGCAACAGGTCAGGGATATTCCCCGTCTGCACGTCGAACATTGAAACGTTTTGAAGCCGATCTGCTGCGCGCGACACAGGTGGCCTGATCATGACATGGCTTGCCCTCACCGATCACGACGACCGCCGCTTTTCACTGCGTGGATTGGGGACCGACAAAAAAGACAAACCCCTGCTAGCGGATGATCCGCGCGAGATGCTGACGCGCGGCACAATCATGTTTGAAACCCGGCTCTCCGCAGATGGCCGCCCACAGGTTTTGTTCGGCTATAAAACCACACACCCGTGGCTGCGCAGCCTGACGTTTCAGGCGATACCAGGTGGTGGTGTTGCCATGGTTCAGGTGCAGGGTAAATCCATCACCCATGCCGCAATCCAACACAAAGATGCGGGCCGCACCGATGTCGTGCGCATCACCTATTCTTGGGACAGCACCGCAAAATGGGGCCGCATGACGCTGGAACAGCCCGAAGACACCCATGTCACCAGCGTCGCGGTTGAAAATCCTCGGCCTCTGTCGGTGGATGACATCCGCGACCTGATGCTGGGCCGCAGCGATCAGACATTTGCCCCCGACATGATATTCGCCGCCCTGTCAAATCAGATTGAACCCATTGGCCCAATGCCCACGCTTTTGTCTGACACACCGCTGGCAACGCCATGGGGCTACAAACCCGCCGACAAATTGCAGCGCGGCGATACGGTTTTGACCCAGAACGCGGGCGTCGTGCCGGTGTTGCAACGGGTTAACCGCATGGTCCCGGCACGCGGCAGTTACCGCCCCATCCGACTACGTGCGCCGTACTTTGGTTTGCAGCAGGACATTATCGTATCCCCCGACCAACGCCTTGTGATTGACGGGCCCGAGGTTGAATATCTGTTCAATCAAGAGGCGGTCTTGGTGCCGGCTCGCCATCTGGTGAATGGGTTCGCCGCACTGAATGAGCCCTGTGGTCCCACCATCCGATATTCGCAGCTGCTGTTGCCCGGTCATGAAACGATGTTGGCGGCGGGCACAGCTTTGGAAAGTCTCTATATCGGGCGGATCAGGCGTAATGCGACCCATCTACAAAGCAGCGTTCTGCACAGCTTTGATCGCGGTGGATTGCCCGAACACGGACGACCCGGCCATCATGTGTTGCGGTGGTATGACGCCATCCACCTTGCCCGCCAACGCGCCGCGTAATTCGCTCTTTCAAATTCTCATTTCTCTGCGCACATTCGTGATACTGCCCAGTGCATAGGAATCTTTGAAAGTCTGCCCCGTTGCCTGCTGATCTTGAAATAGGAATACGCCTTGCGTCGCGCCTCAAAGAAGAGCGCAAGAAAAAGGGCCTGAGCCTTGAGGCTTTGGCGCAACTTTCCGGTGTGTCGCGGTCCATGCTGTCACAAATCGAACGCAGCGAATCCAGCCCAACGGTTGCCAGTCTCTGGAACTTGACCCGCGCGCTGAATGTGGATTTTGCCGGACTGCTGGATGAAAGCGCCGATGCCCCCAGATCAATCAGAGATGTGGTGCGCGCCAGCGAGATACCTCAGATTAACAGCAAGGCAGGCGGATGTGTCATCCGCATTCTAAGTGCCCCCGAGGATGTCGGTCAGACCGAAGTTTACGATATCGAATTCAGCGACGATGCCCTGCTCGACAGCGCGCCGCACAAGGCAGGGTGTGAGGAACATCTGACCGTCCTTGCAGGTACAGTTTCGGTCCGTTCAGATCAGGAAGAGACGACGGCTACCGTCGGCGACACCCTACGCTATCGCGCGGATCGGGATCATGCCATTCAGGCCAAGGGCGAAGCCCGGGTCTTGTTGATTGTAAAGAACGCCTAAGCGCAGACAACACAAAGGAAACGCACCATGAAAATTGGATTCATCGGACTTGGGAATGTCGGCGGCAAACTCGCCGGGTCCATCCTGCGCAACGGCTATGACCTGACCGTGCGCGACCTGAACCAAGATTTCGTCGATGATTTTGTCGCACGCGGCGCGCGCAGCGCAGACAGCCCCAAAGAACTGGCCGAAGCATGCGATGTGATCATCACCTGCCTGCCGTCGCCCGCCGCATGTAGCGAGGTGATGGAAGCAAAAGACGGAGTGTTGGCGGGTCTCAGCACAGGCAAGATATGGGCCGAAATGTCGACCACCGACGAGGCCGAAGTTATTCGCATCGCCGAACTGGTCCGGGCCAAGGGCGCATCCCCCATCGAATGCCCCGTTTCGGGCGGCTGTCACCGCGCGGCGACAGGCAATATTTCAATCTTTGCCGGATGTGACCGCGATACATTTGACCGAATGCTGCCCATGTTAACGACCTTGGGTCGCCGCGTTTTGCACACTGGACCCATTGGCTCTGCCTCCGTGCTCAAGGTCATGACCAACTACCTCGCCACTGCAAATCTTCTTACGCTCTGCGAGGCGATGGTCACGATGAAGGCCGCAGGCATGGACATGGCCACCACCTACGAGGCGATCACCATTTCCTCCGGCACCTCCTTTGTTGCAGAAACCGAAGGACAGGTGATCCTGAATGGCAGCCGCGATATTTCCTTCACGATGGATCTAGTGCTCAAAGACATTGGATTATTCCACAAGATCGCTGAACAGCATGATATCCCGCTGGAAATCAGCCCGCTGATGATCGACATTTTCAAGGATGGGCAGAAACGCTATGGCAGCCGCGCGCAATCCGATGACATCATTCGTCGCTTAGAAGATGCAACCGGGCTGTCGATCTTGGCAGACGGGTTCCCGGCAGAAATGACCGACGATGAATCAGAGGAACCCGGATATGAAGTCATCCCGCGGGGACGCGGTGTGTCGTTCGCGGCGAAATAATCAGTCGAAAAACGGCGTCATCTGCGCGATGATCACCGAATTTTCATCCAGCGCCCGCTGCATCAATCCGCGTTCCTCATCGTCAATCTCGTGCCCCTCGGCCTCGCGGTCCGCAATGGTGCCATAGCCGGTGACATCCAACGGATTGGTCTCCGCCTGCTTGAGGATGGCAACGGTTTCACGCACCGCTTCCGCTTCATCCAC
>JBPOFE010000165.1:0-7331 GCA_051252035.1 Sulfitobacter sp. | reverse complement strand
GCGGGTGTTGGCGGCGCGCTTAATGCGCATTTGGCCGGTGGGCATACGACGGTCTGTCACGCTTGGGTGATCAATCGCCGCGATGGTGTGCAGTTTGCGTTTACCGACCATGATATGGCGTTGACGTTTGAGGGGATCACATTTCGCGCGGACACGGGGCTGGGAGCGAAAGCGATTGCGCAAAGCACCGGATTGTCGGTGGACAACACCGAGGCGATTGGTGCGCTCAGCGATGCGTCGATCCGTGAGGATGAGATTGAGCAGGGGCGTTTTGATGGCGCTGAGGTGCAGGCCTGGTTGGTCAACTGGGCTGATACGTCGCAGCGCTGGTTGCAGTTTCGCGGAAGTATCGGTGAATTGCGCCGGGTGGACGGCGCGTTTCGGGCTGAATTACGCGGATTGACTGAAGCGTTAAATCGACCGTTGGGGCGGGTGTTTCAAAAACCCTGTACCGCCGTGTTGGGCGATGGTCAGTGTCGGTTTGATACGGGGCTTGAGGGCTATGCGCGGACATTGCCCGTGCAGGTAGAAAAAGATGCGCGGGAATTTAGCTGGCAGGATTTCGCAGGCTTTGAGGATGGCTGGTTTACCCGGGGGCGGTTTGAGGTTCTGGATGGGCCAGCGGCGGGGCTTTGGGGGATGATCAAGCATGATCGGCTCAAAGGCACTGAGCGGGTTGTCGAGTTGTGGGAACCGATACGGGGGCATGTCGCGCCGGGGACGTCCGTGCGGTTGGTTGCCGGGTGTGACAAGCGGCTGGAGACCTGTCGGTTCAAATTCAACAACTTGATCAATTTTCAAGGGTTTCCCGATTTGCCGGGCGAAGATTGGGTGGTGGCGGTGCCGCGGTCCAGTGGGGCTAATACCGGCGGGTCATTGCGATGAGCACGCGGGGGGATGCGGTTATCGCGGCGGCACGTGGCTGGATCGGCACGCCCTATGTGCATCAAAGTGCGTTGCGCGGTGCGGGGAGTGATTGTCTGGGGCTGCTGCGTGGCGTTTGGCGCGAAGTTGTGGGTGATGAGCCGGAAGCGGTGCCTGCCTATTCGATGGATTGGTCAGAGCCGCAGGGCGAAGAGCGCCTGTGGGCGGCGGCGGCGCGGTATTTGATTGCCAAGACGTTGGAAGATGAAGCCATTGGCGATGTGATCCTGTTTCGGATGCGGCACGGGGCGGTGGCCAAACATCTGGGGCTGCAGGCGCGTATTGGAGCAGATGCAAGTTTTGTTCATGCCTACACGGGCCACGGTGTGGTCGAGAGCCCGCTTAGCGCCCCTTGGCGGCGGCGCATTGTGGCGCGATTTGAATTTCCTGAGGAGATAGGCTGATGGCGACAATACTTTTTTCGGCAGCGGGCGCTGCGGTTGGTGGTTCCATTGGCGGCACTTTGGCGGGGCTGTCGTCGGTCGCGATTGGCCGTGCGGTCGGCGCGACCCTTGGGCGGGTGGTGGATCAGCGGTTGCTGGGACAAGGTGGGCAGGCGGTTGAGACCGGCAAGGTGGATCGGTTTCGGCTGACCAATGCGGGCGAAGGTGACGCGATTACGCAGCTTTATGGGCGCATGCGGTTGGGTGGGCATGTGATCTGGGCCTCGGATTTTCAGGAAATCGTCAATGTGTCGGGGGGCGGAAAGGGCAGCCAACCAACGCAGAAGACAACGGAATATAGCTATTCGGTCAGCGTTGCGATTGCATTGTGCGAAGGCGAGATCACCAGCGTCGGGCGCATTTGGGCGGATGGTGAGGAAGTGTCCCCGGATGATTTAAATATGCGGATCTACACGGGGGCGGCGGATCAGCTGCCCGATCCGGTGATGGAAGCGATTGAGGGCGCGGGCGAAGTGCCAGCCTATCGTGGCACGGCTTATGTGGTGATGGAAGACCTGCCGCTGGCGCAGTTCGGCAACCGGGTGCCGCAGTTTTCATTTGAGGTGATCCGGCCAGAACAGCGTGGTGCGCCGGGCGCGGAGCACGCGTTGAGCTATGGCATCGAGGGGGTCGCGTTGATCCCCGGTACAGGTGAATATGGGTTGGCAACCACACCTGTGCACTACGTTGAGGGGCAAGGTGCGCGTTGGAGTGCGAATGCCACGACCCCGGCAGGCAAGACCGATTTTGCTGTGTCACTGGAGAACATGGCCGAGGAACTGCCCAATCTAAAGGCGGCGTCTTTGGTCGTGTCGTGGTTTGGTGATGACCTGCGTTGTGGGGAATGCAGGATCCGGCCCAAGGTTGAGGATGCGGTGATCGAGGGCGAAAACATGCCATGGCGCGTATCGGGGCTGACCCGGTCAACGGCTGAAGTGATTGTGGAGCAGGACGGCCGCCCGATTTATGGCGGAACCCCCACGGATGCGTCGGTGATTGAGGCGATTCAGGCGATGAATGCGGCTGGCCACGCGGTGATGTTTTATCCGTTTGTCTTGATGGATCAGTTGAGCGGGAACACCTTGCCGGACCCTTATAGTGACGCGGATACCCAAGCGCATCTGCCCTGGCGCGGGCGGATCACATTGTCCGAAGCACCCGGACGCGCGGGTAGTCCGGATGGAACGGCAGCGGCGGATGCAGAAGTCGCGGCATTTTTTGGCACGGCAACGGCGGCAGATTTTTCGATATCAGATGGCGTCGTGACCTATTCGGGTGCTGAAGAATGGTCGTTATCACGGTTCATTTTGCATTATGCGGCGCTGTGTACGGCGGCGGGTGGGGTCGATGCGTTTTGTATCAGTTCGGAAATGCGTGGGCTGACGCAGATACGCGGCGTTGGCGGCAGCTTTGTTGCGGTGGCGCGGTTGCAGGCACTGGCGGCTGAGGCGCGGGCATTGTTGGGGCCAGCAACCAAGATCAGCTATGCGGCGGATTGGTCGGAATATTTTGGCTATCAACCGCAAGATGGCAGTGGGGATCGGTATTTTCACCTTGATCCGCTCTGGGCAGATGCAAACGTCGATTTCATTGGGATCGACAATTACATGCCGCTGGCCGATTGGCGGGAAGGTGAGGCGCATCTGGATGTGCAGGATTGGGACGCGATTTACAATCTTGAGTATCTGAAAGCCAATATTGCTGGCGGTGAAGGATATGATTGGTATTACCATTCGGTTGACGCCCGTGCGGCGCAGATCCGCACTGAGATCACAGATGGTGACCATGATGAGCCTTGGGTGTATCGCTACAAAGACATCCGCAATTGGTGGGCGAACGCACATCACGAACGCATTGGCGGGGTGCGTCAGGCGGTGCCGACCGATTGGGTGCCGGGGTCAAAGCCGATCTGGTTTACCGAATATGGCTGCGCGGCCGTCGACAAGGGCGCGAACCAGCCCAACAAATTTCTGGACTTGAAGAGTTCTGAAAGCAGCCTGCCGAGGTATTCGACGGGTGCGCGGGACGATCTGATGCAGATGCAGTATTTGCGGGCGATGGCGGAGTATTGGGATGATCCGGCCCATAATCCACAATCGACCGAATACGACGGGGCCATGGTCGACATGCGCCGCGCCTTTGTCTGGGCGTGGGACGCGCGGCCCTATCCGTTTTTCCCAAACAATCGTGATCTATGGAGCGATGGTCAGAATTATGCGCGTGGGCATTGGATCAATGGACGCACATCGTCGCGGTCATTGGCGTCGGTGGTAGGGGAGATTTGCAGGCGCGCGGGGCTGGAGAATTACAGCACCGAAGGTCTTTATGGGATCGTCCGGGGCTATGCTGTGGATCAGGTGACGGATGCGCGTGCCGCGTTGCAGCCGTTGATGATCCGGCACGGTTTTGATGCGATTGAGCGCAACGGTGTGCTGAATTTCCGAATGCGCGATGGGTTGGGCGCAGTGATGCTGAATCCTGATCTGTTGGCGGTCAGTTCAGAAATGGACGGGGTGACAGAACAAGTGCGCGAGGCGGATGCCGAAATTACCGGGCGCGTGCGTTTCCGGTTTGTGCAGGCGGATGGTAATTTTGATGCTATTGCCGAAGAAGCGGTATTGGCAGATGAGGCCACCCATGCGGTGTCAGCCTCAGAGCTGAACATGTCCCTGACCCGTGCCGAGGGCAGACAGGTGGCCGAGCGATGGTTGACCGAAGCGCGGGTGTCGCGCGAGACCATTAGACTGGCCTTGCCGCCCTCAATGATGACGTTGGGTGCAGGAGATGTGATTGAAGTGCCGGGTGACGGGGGCGAGGGTCCCGGTCTTTACAGAATTGACCGGATAGAGCAGGGCGATGTGCAGATTGTTGACGCCGTGCGTATCGAGCCCGAAGTCTACGATCCGGCACCGATTGATGATGAACTGGTACAACTGCGCCCATTCGTGTCGCCAGTGCCAGTGGTGCCCTATTTCCTCGACCTGCCGTTGTTACGCGGTGATGAAGTGCCGCATGCGCCTTATGTGGCTGCAACTGCGCAACCTTGGCCGGGGGCGGTAGCGGTGTACCAATCCGCGACGGACGCCAACTATTTGCTGAATTCGATATTGCCTACACGCGCCACAATCGGTGTGACGCAAAGCGTTATGGCAGCGGGATGCGTGGGGTTGATTGATCGTGGGGCGGTGCTTGAGGTCAAGCTGACCAGCGGCACGTTGGAAAGCGTGACCATGGAGGCATTGCTCAGCGGCGCGAATTTGGCGGCGATTGGCGACGGTAGTGCGGACAATTGGGAAGTGTTCCAATTTGCCGAAGCTCAATTGGTGGCCCCAGATACCTATTGGCTCAAAACCCGGTTGCGGGGGCAGGCGGGATCAGATGAGGTGATGCCGGATGTCTGGCCTGTGGGATCCACTTTTGTATTGCTCAACGGAGTGCCCTTGCAGATTGCGCTTAGCCCGAATTTGCGCCGTGTCGCACAGAATTATCGTATCGGGCCTGCCCGCCGGGGCAATGATGATCCGTCATATCGCCATGTAATACGGGCGTTTGATGGTAATGGGTTACGGCCGCTGAGCCCCGTGCATTTGACCGAAGAAAGCCTAGTCAATGGGGATTACGTGTTTTCGTGGATCAGACGCACACGGGTGAATGGTGATGCGTGGGACGTGCCTGAAGTGCCGTTGGGCGAGGAAAGCGAACGCTATCTGGTGCGGGTTTTGCAAAGCGACGCGGTGCTGCGCGAGAGCGTGGTGGACAGCCCCAGCTGGACATACTCGAGCGCTGAACAAGCGAATGATGGCGTGGGAGCGGCGTTTGTCGTGTCCGTTGCCCAGATATCAGCAACCTACGGCGCAGGATTGGCGCGACGGCTTGACGTTGCCGCCTGATGCGATCGGTTTACTTTAGCGATCTTTCGGTGGCGGCACGGGCATTATTATCCGTGCCGCCAGATCACCGCGAAAACCTGTGTATGCAGATGATGTGGGAAGCAGATTGGGCGGATAAATATACCAAACGTCTGGGGAAAGCGCATTTGCAGTGGGGTAATGGCACGTTGATGGCCGCGGCACGGACGCGGCAATTGCAGTCGGAAAGATGTTTTTCTGATACAGAGTTCGCCATGTGTATCGGCGTTATTATCAAGTGTCTTGAAATGCACCGCGCTGCAAAGGCTTGTAAGTCACGGTTACATGCCCACATCAAAATTAAGCTGCATCACGGGTTTGCGTTTGGTTAAATGTTGTTGCATGAGGTAGCTTAAGTGCAGTGAGAGGACCGCGACATGGCTGAAATCCATAGAAATATTGCCCAGATCGACCCGGTTTGGGAGCAAATTCAACGTGAAGCGCAACAGGCTGTTGCAGATGAGCCGTTGATTGGCGGGTTTGTTCACGCCTGTATCCTGCACCACAAATCCATCGAAAAGGCACTGTCCTACCGGATCGCTGCCAAGCTGTCGTCGAATGAAATGTCGATGATGGTCGTTCGTGAGATGGTTGAGGAAGCCTATGCAACGGATCCCACACTGATCGCGGCAGCCCGTGCCGATCTGGCGGCAATCTTTGAACGTGATCCGGCGTGCCACAGGTTGTTGCAGCCGATCTTGTATTTCAAAGGCTATCAAGCCGTGCAGGCGTATCGGGTTGGGCATCATTTGTGGACAAAAGGCAAACACGATCTGGCGTACTTTATCCAAATGCGTGTGAGCGAGATTTTTGGTGTTGATATTCATCCAGCGGCACGGGTGGGCAAAGGGATCATGATTGACCACGCCCATTCGATCGTCATCGGTGAAACTGCGGTGGTTGGTGATAATGTGTCGATGCTACATTCAGTGACACTGGGTGGTACAGGCAAGGAAGAAGAAGACCGGCACCCCAAGATTGGTGATGGTGTGTTGATCGGGGCCGGGGCTAAGGTGCTTGGTAATATTTCGGTAGGGCATTGCAGCCGGATTGCAGCGGGTTCCGTTGTGCTGGAAGCCGTGCCGCCTTGCAAAACCGTCGCGGGAATACCCGCGCGGATTGTTGGTGAGGCGGGCTGTGATCAGCCATCTGTGTCGATGAACCACATGCTGGGGCCTTGGGAACAAGACCAGTAAATCTTGGATGTTTGAGAATTGAAAAAGCTGGGGCAGTTGCCCCAGCTTTTGTTTGACATATGCCCGCCTTTGGCGGTGATACGGGCCTTGGCCCCACACCCCCGCAGAAATTTTCAACCAGAAAGAAATTAGGCGAGCATGGCAATCGGTGCTTCGAGGTTGTCCTTGATCGCGTTGAGCAGTTCAGCACCCAAGGCACCGTCAATGACGCGGTGATCGACGGACAGTGTCACAGACATGACCGTGGCCACCGTGACCTCGCCATCTTTGCCAGCAACGGGTTTTTTGACGCCCGCGCCGACAGCGAGGATTGCGCCGTGCGGCGGGTTGATCACAGCATCAAAGTTGTCGATGCCCATCATGCCCAAGTTTGAAATGGCAAAGCTGCCACCTTGATATTCATGCGGTGCCAATTTGCGATCGCGCGCGCGTGTGGCGAGATCTTTCATCTCGGCGGAAAGCGCGGAAAGGCTCTTCATCTCGGCGTCTTTCAGGACGGGGGTGAAGAGGCCACCTTCGATGGCCACGGCCACGGCCACGTCTGACGGTTTCAGTTTCAGCATACGGTCGCCTGCCCAGACCGCGTTGGCATCTGGCACTTGTTGTAAGGCCAGTGCGCAAGCTTTTATGATAAAATCATTAACGCTGAGCTTCACGCCGCGTGGCTCAAGTTGTTTGTTCAACTCGGCCCGGAATGCCATCAACGCATCCAATTGGATATCGCGGCGCAGATAGAAATGCGGCACGGTTTGCTTGGCTTCGGTCAGGCGCGCCGCGATGGTCTTGCGCATACCGTCGAGCTTGACCTCTTCGTACTCACGATCCGCATAGATTTTGGCGATGGCGTCAGAGGAGGGACC
>JBPOFE010000164.1:0-7471 GCA_051252035.1 Sulfitobacter sp. | reverse complement strand
GCGGTTTTGTCGGGCATCTGCCAATAGCCTTGGAAAACATTTGGACCGCGCACTTCGATCAAGCCGATTTCGCCATCAGTCAAGGTCTCGCCTGTTTCGGGATCTGTCACCTTTAGTTCAACACCGGGCAGCGGATGCCCAACGGTGCCCGCCCGCCGTGGGCCATCGTAAGGGTTAGAGGTGTTCATATTTGTTTCCGTCATGCCATAGCGTTCCAGAATGGCCTGCCCGGTGCGCGCCTCAAACGCGCGGTGGGTTTCGGCCAACAGCGGCGCGGAGCCGGAAATGAACAATCGCATATGGGCGGTCAGGTCCGCCGTGAAACCAGGATGATCCAGCAGGCGGGTGTAAAATGTCGGCACGCCCATCAGGCTGGTGGCGCGGGGCATGAATTTGATCAGTTGATCCACGTCCAGTTTCGGCATGAACATCATCGCACCACCGCTAAGCAGGATCACGTTACTGGCGACAAACAGCCCATGGGTATGAAAGATCGGCAGTGCGTGCAGCAGCACGTCTTTTTCAGTGAATTTCCATATATCGACAAGAGTTTGAGCGTTGCTGAGCAGATTATTCTGGCTCAACATTGCGCCTTTGGAGCGTCCCGTGGTGCCGGATGTATAGAGGAACGCGGCCAGATCGTCGGGGCGGCGGTCCACGGTTTTGAATGTCTCAGGGTGTTGTGCGGCCATATTGCGTAGGCTGCCTTGGCCTGCTGCGTCCATCGTCACAAGCCGCGCCCCTGACTTTGCGGCCACTGCTTCCAGCGCTTCTGCGGAACGCGGATCACACACCAGTAAGCGCGCGCCGGAGTTGTCGAGGAAATAATCAACCTCTGACGGGGTATAAGCCGGGTTCAAGGGCAAGAATATCAGACCCGCCTGAACGCACGCCGCATAAAGCGCCAAGGCATCGGGTGATTTTTCAACCTGAACCGCGACACGGTCGCCGGGGTTCAATCCGCATTCCTCAAACGCATGGGCATACCGTGCGGCGACGGCCAAAAAGCCGGCATGGGTGATGATCTGACCTGTCGGCAGATATAGAAACGGCGTCTGCTTGCCCGCATGGCGCCCAAAAAGCGCGTCGTATAATGGGTTTGCCATGGGGTGTCCTTTTCTGCGGAGACTTTGCCTGAATTTGCGCGATTGAAGTTGCGCCGTAAAGGGCGGTTGGCCGCTTGACGCGTCGGTCGGATTATCTTACCCACGGGGCAGCGCGCGGGCGTTGTGTAATGGTTAAGACCTCAGTTTTCCAAACTGAAGATGCGGGTTCGATTCCCGCCGCCCGCTCCAACACTCTCCGTTGAATGATTGACCTGCGACACCTGTGGCGCTTGACCCTGCTGCAAAGCCGCGCCATCACGGCGGGGCAGTGACCAAAGGACGTTTCATGGCCCGAGCCCCAGCCCCCACGCAATCAGAAGAGCGCCAAAAATCGAAACAGATTGGCGCGCTGCGGGCGTTGGTACCGTTTTTGTGGCCTTATCGCGTGCTGATGGCTGCGGCGATCGGTGCATTGGTTCTTACCGCAATGATTTCACTGACATTGCCGCTGGCGGTGCGCCGAGTCGTGGATAACTTCGGCACGGGCGAAACTGAGTTGCTGGACCAATATTTCATAGCCGCATTGGCGATTACCGTGCTGCTCGCGATTGGCACTGGGCTGCGCTATGCGCTGGTGACGCGGTTGGGCGAACGGGTCGTGGCAGACATCCGCAAGGCGGTGTTTGACCGGGTCATCGGCATGAGCCCAGCGTTTTATGAACGGATCATGACGGGTGAAGTGTTGAGCCGCATCACCACCGACACCACGCTGATCCTCAGCGTGATTGGGTCGTCGGTGTCGATTGCCCTGCGCAATTTGCTGATATTTACGGGTGGCTTGGTGTTGATGATGCTGACCTCGCCCAAATTGACGATGCTGGTGCTGCTGATCGTACCCGCCGTTGTGATCCCGATCCTGACGCTGGGGCGGCGCTTGCGGGTGATGAGCCGCGAAAATCAGGACTGGATCGCGGCGTCTTCTGGCAATGCCTCCGAAAGCCTGACTGCGGTGCAGACCGTACAGGCATTCACCCATGAAACCGCAAGCCGCGCTCAATTCAGCGAGATGACCGAGGCGTCCTATGACGCGGCGCGCAGACGGATCAAGACCCGCGCGCTGATGACCATAATTGTGATCTTCTTGGTATTCTCTGGCGTGGTTGGCGTGCTGTGGATCGGCGCGCGTGACGTGCGTGCGGGTGACATGTCAGCGGGCGCGTTGGTGCAATTTGTCATCTATGCGGTCATGGTGGCGGGTGGTGTGGCTGCGTTGTCCGAAATCTGGTCTGAATTACAACGCGCTGCAGGGGCAACCGAACGTTTGGTCGATTTGCTACAAAGCGAAGACGCTGTGCAAGACCCGGATGAAAGCCAAGCACTGCCCCAGACCGTTACAGGGCAAATTACCTTTGAGGGTGTGCATTTCTCATACCCCGCCCGGCCCAATATGGCCGCACTTGATGGTATCGACCTTGTGATCAAGCCGGGTGAGACCGTGGCCTTTGTCGGCCCGTCGGGCGCGGGCAAGACTACGATCATTCAGCTGATTTTAAGGTTCTATGATCCTATCCAAGGCCGTATCACGCTTGATGGAGTTGACCTGCGTGCCATGCGCCGGGATGCGTTTCGCCAACATGTTGCGTTGGTCCCGCAAGATCCGGTGATTTTTGCCGCCAGTGCCGCGCAAAACATTCGGTTCGGCAAGCCTGATGCCACAGACGCACAAGTAATTGCCGCAGCCAAAGCGGCGGCGGCGGACGTGTTTATCACCGCACTGCCGGATGGCTATGATAGTTACTTGGGCGAACGCGGTGTTATGTTGTCGGGTGGGCAGAAGCAGCGCATCGCCATTGCCCGGGCCATCCTGCGCGACACGCCTGTTTTGCTGCTGGACGAAGCCACCAGCGCGCTGGATGCTGAAAGCGAACGTGCGGTGCAGGCCGCCGTGGACCAGTTGAGTGCGGATCGCACCACATTGATCGTCGCGCACCGCTTGGCGACCGTGAAAAAAGCCGACCGGATTGTCGTGATGGAGGCGGGCCGGATTGTAGCGATTGGCACTCATGACGAACTGGTTGCCAAAGGCGGGCTTTATGCGCGGTTGGCGAGGTTGCAATTCACCGATGGTGCGTCGCAGGTTTAATTCCCCCTTGCGTCTTGGGGCGGGTACCCAGACACTCTGGCTGAATATAAACAAAAGGGAGAACCAAAATGGGTTTGTGGAGTTTCGTAAAAGGTGCCGGCAAGAAAGTGTTCGGCGGTGGCGATGATGCAGAAGTATCAGGGGCCGCGCTGCAAGACGAGTTGAAGGATCTTGGTCTTGATGCTGATGGTCTGGACATCACTGTTGAAGGCGACAAGGTCAAAGTCAGCGGCAAAGCGGTAAGCCAAGAGATGAAAGAAAAAGTCATTCTCGCGGTGGGCAATGTTGAAGGTGTAGCAGCCGTCGAAGAAGAAATCGAAGGCGATGGCGCAGAGCCGACGTTCCATACCGTTGAAAAGGGCGACACCCTTTGGGCGATCTCTGCCAAGACATTGGGTAACGGCGCGCGCTATGAAGAGATTTTTGAGGCCAACAAGCCGATGTTGAGTCATCCGGATAAAATCTATCCTGGTCAGGTTCTGCGCATTCCAACGGCTTGATTGTCGAATGAGGTAAATTCGGGGGCGCTGCCCCCGGAACCCCCGGGAATATTTAAGGCCAAGAAGACAAGGGGCGGTGGGGCATGATGTGCCGCCGCCCTTTTTCGTGGCGCTGCGTTATTTGGTCTGACGCTGCGTCGCAGAGGTAAGTATACTTGCGAAAATATGGATTTCGACGCATCCTTTTGACAAGTGAAAACACAGCCGAAAAATCGGCGTTAAGGGGAGGAATGGCGATGACATTTGCCGGGATCAAGGATTGCCAAGCGATTGAAGCGGAAGGCCCGTGGGAGAAACGCGACAAAGCAAAAACACTGTATGGTTTGCTGAGCGATACGGCGGCAAAATTTCCGCAGCATAAAGCGGTAAGTTACCAGATATTTTCGGGTCCCAAGGACAAGGCCGAAACGCTCAATTGGCAGCAATTGCACGGCAAGGTGACGCAGGCGGCGAATATGTTTCGGGCCCTAGGTGTTGGCCCCAAGGATGTTGTTGCCTATGTCTTACCCAATTGTAATGAAACGACGATTACCCTGCTGGGGGGCGCGGTTGCGGGTATTGCCAACCCAATCAACCCGCTGCTTGATTCCGAACAGATCGGGTCGATCCTGCGTGAAACTGGTGCGTCGGTAGTTGTGACTTTGCGGCCGTTTCCAAAGACTGACGTAGCTGAAAAAACTGCCGCGGCCGTCAAGCTGGCACCGGGTGTACACACTGTGCTGGAGGTTGACTTGTTGCGTTATCTGACGCCGCCGAAGTCATGGATTGTGTCGCTTATTCGACCAAAACTGAAAGTCGGCAATCAGGCGAAATACCTGAATTTCAACGCAGAACTTGCCAAACAACCCACCACGCTGGCGTTTGAGGACCCACAAGAAGATCGTGTTGCATGTTATTTCCATACCGGCGGCACCACGGGTATGCCGAAGGTTGCGCAGCACACCTACGGCGGGCTGATCTATAACGGCTGGTTGGGGCATACATTGCTGTTCAACGAAAATGACAACATCATGTGTCCGTTGCCATTGTTCCATGTCTTTGCCTGTCACGTGATCCTGATGGCGGCGATCCATTCGGGTGCGCATGTGGTGTTTCCGACCCCGCAGGGATATCGCGGTGAGGGCGTGTTCGACAATTTCTGGAAGTTGGTCGAGCGCTGGAAAATCAGCTTTATCATCACGGTGCCCACAGCCATTTCTGCCAAGATGCAGCGGCCCATTGATGCAGATGTAAGCACGGTCAAAACTGCGTTCTCAGGGTCTGCACCCTTACCACTTGAGCTGTTTCGGCGCTTTGAAGAGGCCACTGGTGTTACCTTGGTCGAAGGATACGGGCTGACCGAGGCGACTTGCTTGGTGTCAGTGAACCCGACCGATGGTCAAAAGAAGGTGGGCAGCATTGGTATCCCGCTGCCCTACACCAAGATCAAGATCATCAAAGGGACCAATGACGGTCCGGTTGAGGCCGGCGTCGATGAGATCGGTGAAATTTGCGTGTCAAATCCCGGCGTATTTGCGGGCAATACATATACCGAAGAAGATAAAAACAAGGATTTGTATTATGAAAACAAGTTCTTGCGCACCGGTGATCTGGGTCGCATCGACAGTGACGGGTATATGTGGATCACGGGCCGCGCCAAGGATCTGATCATTCGTGGTGGTCACAACATTGATCCTGCCGAGATTGAAGAAGCGCTGTTGGGTCATGAGGCGGTTGCCTTTGCGGGTGCCATCGGTCAGCCAGACGCCCATGCAGGTGAGGTGCCTTGCGCCTTTGTCGAACTGGTGGATGGGGCGTCTGTGACAGAAGAAGAGCTGTTGGCGTTCTGCAAGGACAAGGTTCACGAGCGCGCCGCACAACCCAAACATATGACGATTATGGATGAGTTGCCGAAAACTGCGGTGGGCAAGATTTTCAAACCTGACCTGCGCAGACATGCCATCACGCGTATCTATAATGCGTCGCTTGAAAAGGCATCGCTTGATGCTCGGGTGACATCGGTTTTGGATGACAAAAAGCGTGGTTTGGTCGCGCAAGTCACGATGAGCGGCGCGTCTGAAGCGGACGTTGGCGATGTGTTGGGCGCATTCACGCGGCCTTGGGAACCTGCATGAGCCCACCAGACTATCGCCGCTTGATCGACGCCGAAATGTGGGCGTTTATCGAGCGGTTGGATGGCACCTATCCCCCCGGCGTGGTGGACATGGACGTCACGCAGCAGCGCGATGCGTATAACGCCATGTGTAAGGTGTTCTATCAAGGTAGGCCGCCGGGCGTCCAGATATGGGATGAGGATCACGGCGGCGTTTCGTGCCGCCGCTATGAGCTGAATGCAAGCGACGTGACGGTCATCTATTACCACGGTGGGGGATTTGTCGTTGGCGACTTGGACAGCCATGATGATGTCTGTGCAGAACTTTGTGCGCGTACCGGATACCGGGTGATTTCGGTTGACTATGGATTAGCCCCCGAAGTGATTTTTCCCGGTTGTTTCAACGATGCGTGGTCCGCTTTTAAGTCCATTGCCGATACTTACAGCGGCCCAATGATTGTCGCAGGTGATAGTGCAGGTGGCAATTTGGCGGCGGCGGTAACGCACTTTGCGCGTGGCAAGATTGATGGGCGCATTGTCGGTCAAGTGCTGATTTATCCGGGGCTTGGTGGCGACTGGGGGCAGGGGTCATATGTGGAGCACGCCAATGCGCCGCACCTGAGTACGGCGGACATGGAATTTTACATGAAGGTGCGCACAGGCGGGTCCATACCGCCCAAAGGTGATCCGCGTTATGCGCCGCTACAGGACTCAGATTTCGCCGGGCTGCCGCCAACGGTATGTATCACGGCAGAATGTGACCCCTTCGCCAGTGATGGCGAGACTTATCGCGATAGGCTGTTGGCCGCAGGGGGGCAGGCGCAGTGGATCAATGTGCCGGGCATGGTGCATGGCTGTCTGCGGGCGCGGGTGATGTCATCGAAAGCGGGCGGTTTCTTTGACCAAGTTGTAAACGCGGTTGCCGCATTGGGACGCAAAGAATGGCCCTACCATAAGCCTAGCTAAGAAAACTCTTGGCCTTCATAGTATCCGCAATCGGCGCGCCAAGGCGGTGCAGGATCGTGGGCGCCAATTGCAACTGATCAATCACGGTATCCTCTGACGGTCCCGTCGCCGGGCCGAAATAATACAGCGCCGCCTCTTGCTGTAGTGGGTCACGCCCACCGTGGTGACCGCGTGCATCCTGACCATGATCTGCGGTCACAATCACTTCGTATCCGGCGTCCAGCCAGCGGGGAATGAACGGAGCCAGCATTTCGTCCATCACCGCACAAGCGTGGTCCATTTCCTGACAATCATGAAAGAACCGATGGCCCATACTGTCCAAGGTGCAGGTGTGTAACATCCCGTAATTCAAACCAAATCTTAAGGAGAGGTTGGTGAGGGAGGCAAAGAGATCAACATCTGATGGCGTCATCTGATTGACCAGGCCATAGCCTGTCATTGAGTGAAAACGGCCGTGGTTGATAGTGTCGCTGTCAGGCTCATCATATTCAACGTCACGCACGTAATCAAAGGGATGGCGGTTAAAAAACTCGGACCAAAACGAATGCGCCACTGCGCCCGTGACGCCACCACCCGCGCGGACCTGAGCGAAGACATCCTTTTCCTTGAGGCGGAACACATTGCCGTTGCCGGTACAGCCATGCACCGCAGGGGCCACGCCAGTATGGATCGACGCATAGCAGGATGCCGAGATAGAAGGCAGCACAGATCGGATTTTCCAGAC
>JBPOFE010000163.1:0-7555 GCA_051252035.1 Sulfitobacter sp. | reverse complement strand
TCGACGCAGTCGGTGTATTTGCAGGCGATACAGGCGTCGTTCACGATATAGGTCATGCGGTCATCTTTGTCAGAGGTTTCTGCCGCCTAGCTAATTCAGGGGGCAAGATCATTCAAGGTGGCGGGCCTTAGAAAGATCAAGCTGCCGCCGGTCGCGTTTGGTCGGGCGGCCTTTTCCCTCAAACGCGGGGTTTTCGGGAGGCTTGTCCTGCGGTTTGGGCTTTGGCGGGGATAAATCGGTATAAAGTGCCTGTGCTTCTGTCGCCGGGCCACGCCGATGGCCCACCGCATCAATTTGGATCACGCGAATATGATCGCCAATGGCAAAGGTCAGTACGTCCCCTGCCCCCACCGTGCTGGCGCGCTTTGTGGTTGCCTCACTGTTGATACGAATGTCCCCCGCCTGCACACGTGCGGCGGCAAGGGATCGTGTTTTGAAAAACCGAGCGTGCCACAACCATTTGTCGACGCGCAATTTTGTCGTGGGTTCCGCCAATTACTTTTTGTCCTTCAGCCCCATCAATGCCGCAGCAAACGGGTTGTCGGGATCAATAGGCTTTTCATGGCGCGGTGGTTTGGCGCTGAATTTCTGAGGTTTGTTACCCTTGCCGTCACGCGGCCCACCTTTGCGATTGTTGGGTTTGCCTTTGCCTTGTGGGCGATCCCCACCGCCCCGGCGCTGATTCTGGTTGGCGCGTGGCGCGCGGCCCCAAGTGAAAGTGTAAAACACTTCCAATTCCGGTGCGGCAATATCGGCATCAGGGGCTGTGCCCTGCGGGGTTTCGGTTTCAGATACTTCCGGGATGTTATCATCTACTTTCGGCTTCTGTGCGGGTTCCTCGGCGATGGGGGCCGTGCCTTCGTCGGCAATCGCGTCGACCCCAGCAGGCGTATCCGGTGCAGGTGTCTCAGTGATGGCCCCCTCGGCGGGTTCCGCCGCGACATCCATCACGGGTTTATCCTCGGCCACGTCCTTGGCGGCTTTCGGCATCACTTCGGTCACGGCTTTGACCTTGGCACGTTCGCCTTTTTCGGCTTTGTATCCCAACCCGGTCATCAACTCAGAGAATTGTTCAAGCGTCATGCCTGTGATTGACAACATGTCTGGCTTGGCCTCGAACCCGCCGCGCGAATCCTCGCTGCGCAGCATGTCGGCCAGACGTTCCAGCATGTCGATGCGGATCGCGCGAGACCCGGCAATGCGGTAGCCAGACATCGTATCGGCCCCTTCCGGCGCACCAGCCTCCACAGGGATTGTCACCAGACCGGGGGGTGGCGATTCTGGGAATTCCGCCAGACCTTTGGTCAATGACCAAAGCACCAAGCGCAACCGCGTCGGTGCAGGCTTCAACAACAATGGCATGAAAATCGTGAACTGCCCAAAGCGCACACCATGTTTGCGCAGCGCGCCACGGGCGTCTTGGTCCAGCGCTTTGACATCATCCGCCACCTTTGCACGCGGCAGCAGGCCAAAGTTCTCAACCAACTGAAACGCAAACCCACGTGCCAGCCCGTTCAAAGTCTCATCTTTGCTCAAATTCAGCAGCGGCTCGAACTGCGCCGCGACCTTGCGGTCGATAAAATGCTGCAAGCGGCGCTGCACTTTTTGCGCAACTTCCGGCCCGGCCACATCGTCAACGAAGACTTCAACAGTGGGTTTTAAAGGATCAGACCCGGCAACCAGTTTCCCAACTGCCGACGCGCCCCACATCAATCCACCCTGTTCGGTGAAATCAATCTCGGTATCGGGCGCATTATAGAAACGATCCGCGCTCAGGTGGAATTGCGGGGCCAATGCCTGCATTGCCGCAGACTTGATCGTCTTTTCCTCTGCGCCGCCAGCGCCCTTGTCGGCGCGGAAACGGAAACCGTCCAGCTTGCCCACAAATTCGCCTTCAACAGTTACTTCACCAGTCTCGTTTACTTCGGCCACCATGGCTTCCTTCTGTCCTAGTCGGCGCAAAAGCACGGATGTGCGCCGATCTACAAATTTTTCAGTCAAACGCACGTGCAGGGCGTCTGATAGACGGTCTTCTACGACACGCGTGGCCCCGCGCCAATGGCTTTCGTCACGCAACCAACCTTTGCGTTGCGCCACATAGGTCCATGTGCGGATAAATGCCAATCGTTTCGATAATGCGTCAATATCGCCATCGGTACGATCAATCCGCGTGATATGACGTGCCAGCCAGTCTTCGGATATCTCGCCGCGCTGGTGCAGGTCGAAGAAAATACTCTCCAGCAGGCTGGTGTGTTCCGCATGGCTGATCCCGCGAAAATCGGGAATACGGCAAACGTCCCAGAGTAATTTGACCGAAGGCCCATCGGTGGCGCGGGCAAACACCTCGTCTATTTCTGCAAGTGATTTTAATGCCTTTAAGTCGTCCGCTTCGCGGGCGCGGATTAGGCGTTCGTTGTCTGGCGGAGCTTCAAGCGTGGCAATCAAACGGTCCACCGATCCGTATTGCAGCGCGTGATTGCGCCAGTTGATCTTGTTTTGCGGGGTAAAGCTGTGATCCATGATCGCCTTGGCGACCTGATCATCCAAGGGCCGCGCATCGCCCGTCACGCCAAAGGTGCCGGATTTGAAGCCGCGCCCGGCCCGCCCGGCGATCTGGGCCAGCTCATTCGGGGCCAAAGGTCGCATGCGGCGGCCATCAAATTTCGACAGCGCCGAAAACGCCACGTGATCGACGTCGAGGTTCAGCCCCATGCCAATCGCATCTGTCGCCACCAGATAATCAACATCGCCATTTTGATACATCTCAACCTGCGCATTTCGGGTCCGTGGTGACAACGCACCCATCACCACTGCAGCGCCACCCTTTTGACGGCGGATGAGTTCGGCAATTGCATAGACGTTTTCAACCGAAAACCCGACGATAGCCGATCGTGGTTTCATGCGGCTGGTCTTGCGTTGACCCGTGTAGATGAGTTCGGACATCCGTTCCCGGCGGATAAACTGCGCCTGCGGGAGCAACGCCGCAATGGTGCCGCGCATCGTGTCAGAGCCTAGAAATAAAGTCTCGTGCAGACCACGTGACCGCAACAGGCGATCCGTAAACACATGGCCGCGTTCAGGGTCGGCACAGAGTTGTATCTCGTCCACCGCGACGAGGTCGGCCCCCATGCCCTCTGGCATCGCCTCAACCGTACAGACCCAATACTGCGTGCGTGGCGGCACGATGCGTTCCTCGCCCGTGACCAGCGCCACCACTGATGGGCCACGCAACGCGACAATCCGGTCATAAACCTCGCGCGCCAACAGGCGCAGCGGTAAGCCGAAAACGCCCGTGCGATGCGCCAGCATGCGTTCAATCGCATAGGTGGTTTTACCCGTATTGGTCGGGCCCAAAACGGCCACAACCCGCGCATCATTCGCCACTTAACTAATCCTTGGAAATTTTTACAGTTTGCGGCCAATGCCATCGCGTTTCATCGCATCAAGCGCTGCTTTCGCGTTTTCATGATTGGGATGAATTGCCAAGACCCGGCGGTAAAGTTCTGCCGCGCGCGGCAGATTTCCAAACTCTTGCACCATAACCGCAAAGCCAAAGATGGCATTGAAATTGTCCGGGTTCAGCGACAACGTGGTTTCCAGATCATCCAGCGCCGGACCGTAAAGGTTGGCGCGAAAATACGCTTGCGCCCGCATATGATAGCCTTCGGCAAAATCTGGTGCATGGTCGGTCAGGGCGGTGAAATGTTCAATCGCCAGCTGGATATTTCCCTTATCCAATGCCTCTCGGCCTCTCTTAAGCAGCAAATCCATCGCTGCCGACCCAGAGCGGGACCACACGGTTTCGACCTCGCGTTCCACCCGTGGTGCATCAATCGCTGACGCGCTGCGTAACCGTTCGAGCAATTCAGGCGACGCCATTTCAGCATGTGCCACGCCGGGTGCGGCGCCGATGGCAATGCCCGACAGCAACACAAGCAATCCAATTGCCGTAAGGTGACGTTTGAGGTTGACGGTTTTGATGCGCATAACAAAGGTGAATGTAACAGGCTGCCGCCGCTTTTCCAGATGTAGTAGCAGCCATTTTGCCAAAAAGGGCGTAAAATGAGCGATATAGTTAACGAAGCCGTTGTTGTGTTGAATGAAAAACTGGCCGGAACCGATATTGGCGGCACCGCCAAATTCGACATCGACGGTGAAGGTGCCGTGATCATGGACGCGAACGGCGCACGCGCGGCGGATGAAGAGGCGGACGTGACCCTGAGTGCTGATGCAGAGACATTTCAATCAATCATCGAAGGTGACACCAACCCAACATCTGCGTTCATGACCGGAAAACTCAAAGTTGATGGCGACATGGGACTGGCAATGAAGTTGGCTGCTGCCCTTTCCTAATGGTCCTGACGCCCGCCCCTCTGTTTTCGGATATTGATCTCGGCCCGGCGGGCGGGTCGGCCCATTGGGTCGACACATCTGACGGAAAACGGATCAGGGTGGCACATTGGCCTGCACCTGCGACCAAAGGGACGGTGCTGCTATTTCCCGGACGTACGGAATACATAGAGAAATACGGCCCTGCGGCGTCTGATCTGGCGGCGCGGGGCCTTGGCACTTTTGCGATTGACTGGCGCGGTCAAGGGTTGGCCGACCGCATGCTGGATGATCCGCGCGTGGGTCATGTCGATGCGTTTTCAGATTATCAAAAAGACGTGGCCGCAATGCTGCGCGCGGCCCGCGAACTTGCCCTGCCACGGCCTTTCTTTTTGTTGGCGCATTCCATGGGTGGCTGTATCGGGTTGCGCGCCGTGATCGAAGGATTGCCAGTGCAGGCGGCGGCGTTTACCGCACCGATGTGGGGCATCACCATTGCACCCCATCTGCGCCACTTGGCATCAGTACTATCGCATCTCATGCCCCGGTTTGGGCGCGGCCATCTGATGCCCCCTGGCAGCAAGGCAGAGCCTTACGTGCTGGCAGAACCGTTTGAAGACAACATGTTAACCACCGATGCGCAGATGTATGACATGATGCGCGACCACCTCATCGCACACCCGGAATTGGCCTTGGGCGGACCCAGCTTTGTCTGGCTGCGTGAGGCGCTTGTTGAAACCATGCATCTGGCCGGACGCAGCGCCCCAAGCCTGCCTTGCGTCTCATGGCTCGGCAGCAATGAGCGCATCGTTGATGTGCCTCGCATTGAGGCGCGCATGGAAGACTGGAAAGGCGGCCGCCTTGAGATGATTGAGGGCGCGGAACACGAAGTCCTGATGGAGCAGGACGCGCTGCGCAAGCAGGTCTTTGACGGGCTGGAAAAGCTGTTCTTGGGGACCGTGACGGCATAACGCGCCGCTATTGATGCGTGTTGCGTGAAAGCGACTGTGCAAACCGCGCGCGTACTCTACATTGCTGTCCATGACCCGCGCACCTGTTCTCATCTTCACCGACAAAGGCATCTATTGCCCGTCCGGCGATTTTTACATTGACCCGTGGCGACCTGTGGAGCGCGCGCTGATCACACATGGCCACGCCGATCATGCCCGGCCCGGCATGGGGTCGTATCTGGCCACACATATCGCCCTGCCCGTTATGCGCCATCGTCTGGGCGAGATTGAAGCCGAAGGTTTGGATTACGGCGAGGTGCGGACAATCGGCGGTGCGAAAGTTTCATTCCACCCTGCGGGACACGTACCGGGATCGGCGCAGATCAGGGTTGAGGTCGCGGGCGAGGTTTGGGTGGCTTCTGGGGACTATAAGGTCGTCGATGACGGGCTGTCTGACCCCTTTGAACCGATCAAATGCCATCATTTCATCACGGAAAGCACCTTTGGCCTGCCCGTGTTTCACTGGCCCGATCAAAAGGACGTTGCCGTCGAGATAAACGCATGGTGGCGCGCCTGTGTTGCGTCAGGCAAAACCGCGTTTCTGGGCGCGTATTCGCTGGGCAAGGCGCAGCGGTTGATGTCAATGCTGGACCCATCGATTGGCCCGATCCTGACCCATACTGCAGTGGAAAACACCAATGCGGTTCTGCGGGCGCAGGGCATCGCTTTGGCTGATACGGTTCATGTGACGCCCGACCTGAACCCCAAGGATCAACCCGGAGCCTTGGTGCTGTCGCCGCCTTCTGCCCAAGGCAGCGCATGGGCGCGCCGATTTGGACCGCAGGAAACGGCGTTTGCTTCTGGCTGGATGGCCCTGCGCGGAATCAGACGCCGCCGCGCGGGCGACCGGGGGTTCGTGATTTCTGATCATGCGGATTGGTCCGGGCTGCTCTGGGCGATCAAACAAACTGAGGCTGAAAATATATATGTAACACATGGTTACACCGATATCCTCACGCGATACCTGAATGAAAACGGGTGGAACGCTCAGGTGATACCAACTCAGTTTGGTGGTGACTCAGCAGAGGCGGAGGATGACGGATGAAACGTTTTGCCGCACTGTTTAACGCGATTGATCAAAGCACCAAAACCACCGTCAAAGTCGCCGCCTTGGCGGCGTATTTTTCAGAAGCTGACGATATGGATCGCCTATGGACCATCGCGCTGTTTTCCGGCCGTCGCCCCAAACGCGCCGTAACCACCACCAAGCTCAGGGAATGGGCGGCTGAAGCCGCTGACATCTCGCTTTGGCTGTTTGAGGACAGCTATGCCATTGTCGGCGATCTGGCCGAAACCATCGCGCTGGTGTTACCACCTACCCCGACTGTGGATAATCAAACGCTATCGCACTGGATCAATGCGTTGCGCGACCTTGCGCATGTAGATGAACCCGCGCGCAAGGCGTTCGTCCTTCAGGCTTGGCAACACTTGGGCGGGGCGGAAAGGTTTCTGTTTAACAAGCTGATCACCGGTGGTTTTCGGGTCGGTATCAGCCAGAAACTGATGACCCGCGCACTTGCCAAAGCGACTGGAAAGCCCGAAGCCGAACTCGCGCACCGATTGATGGGCAATTGGCATCCCGATGACATCACCTGGCATGAATTGATCGAGGCAGAGGACGCCAGCGCCGACGCTTCGCGGCCCTATCCGTTTTATCTGGCCTATGCGCTTGAGGACGGGCCAAAGCCATTGGGTGACCCTGCGGATTGGCGTGCAGAATGGAAATGGGATGGGATTCGCGGCCAGTTGATCCTGCGCGATGGCGATTATTTCGTCTGGTCGCGGGGTGAGGAGTTGATGACTGACCGTTTCCCGGAACTGGCGCGTGCCATTGACCACCTGCCGCCCGGCACCGTGCTGGACGGTGAATTGTTGGTTTGGCAACCGGGTGCCGATAAACCTTCCTCCTTCAACACTTTACAGGCCCGGATAGGCCGTAAGAAAGTGCCAAAAAAACTACTGGCTGAGGCGCCCGTGGTCCTGCACGCCTATGACTTGTTGGAATGGCAGGGCGAGGATATTCGTGACAAACCCTTTGCCGAACGCCGTACTTTGCTTGAAGATGCCTGCGCCAACCTGCCGGGTGACGCACCTATCAAACTATCGCCGCAACACCAGTTTACCAAATGGTCAGACCTCGCTGATCTGCGCAACACCGCCCGTGATGCCCATGCTGAAGGGTTGATGCTGAAACGCGCAGATAGCCCTTATTTAGC
>JBPOFE010000162.1:0-7582 GCA_051252035.1 Sulfitobacter sp. | reverse complement strand
TCACCGACGTTCTTGCCCGTGGCCGCAGATTGCCCCTGATAGTCCAGCAGATCATCGACAATCTGAAACGCCACGCCCAAGGCATCGCCGTAGTCGAACAATGCCTTCACATGCGCCTCGTGTGCCCCCGCAATCACGCCGCCGACTTCGGTGGCTGCCGAAAACAACGCGGCTGTCTTGCCGCGTACGACTTGCAAATAGATGCTTTCATCGGTCGCTAAATTCTGCGCCGCGGTGAGTTGCAGCACTTCACCTTCGGCAATTGTCGCCGACGCATCGGACAGAATGCGCAACACATCCAAAGACCCGGTTTCGGTCATCAATTGAAAACTGCGCGAGAACAGGTAATCGCCAACCAAGACGGAAGACTTATTGTCCCACAATAGGTTCGCCGTTGGCCGCCCCCGGCGCTGGGCGCTCTCATCCACCACATCATCGTGCAGCAGGGTCGCGGTGTGAATAAACTCAACCGTCGCCGCCAGATGCAAATGATAAGGGCCATCATAGCCGCACATCCGTGCTGCTGCCAACGTCAGCATCGGGCGCAGGCGTTTGCCACCCGCCTCAACCAGATGCGCGGTGACTTCAGGGATGCGGGGCGCATGTTTCGACGCCATACGGTCCCGGATCAAATCGCCAACCGCCGCCATATCATCGGCCAGATACGCCGCCATGCGGTCATGGGGTTTTTGCGTGTTGTCATTTTTCATTAACGTGATCCCACCCAAGGCTCGACAAATTGACCAAACTGGCCCACATCTTTGATATGAAGGAACTTTTACGCAGCCCTGACATGACGATCATTGCCTTTGCCTCCGCCCTTCTTAAGGGCGAGGATATAGACTGCTTTGAAATGGACGTAAACATGAGCGTGCTTGAAGGCGGTATCGGCATTTTCCCGCGCCGTCTGATGGTGCATCCAAATGACCATGATGCGGCGGTCCGGGTGATGCGGGATAATGACATCCCGTTGGGCGTGTGAGCGCATATTCCGAGAGCGATCTGACGCATGATGCGTTTTTGGGTGGTAAATTGCACCTTTATCAACCGCAGCATGGATACCGCGCAGGGCTCGACGCGGTTCTGCTCGCAGCTTGTGTTCAGGCCGAAGCGGGGCAAACCGTTCTCGAACTTGGCTGCGGTATCGGCGCGGCGATCCTATGCTTGAATGCTCGGGTGCCGGGACTGGCATTGACCGGGGTTGAAGTGCTACCGCAAAACGCGGCATTAGCGCGCCGGAATGGCGGTGATGCGCTAGAGGTTGTGACGGCAGATCTTGCGAACATGCCCCTGCACGTGCGGCAGAGGCAGTTCGATCATGTGCTGGCAAATCCACCCTATTTTGACCGCGCGGCTTCGGTGTCATCGGATGATCCGGCTCGCGAGGCGGCGCATGGCGAACACACCCCGCTGGCGAAATGGGTCAAGATCGCTGGCAAGCGCCTGACCCCAAAGGGTCGCGCCTATTTCATTCATCGGGCCGAACGCCTGCCTGATTTGATCCGCGCCTTGCCTACCGATCTAGGGTCGGTCGAGGTACTGCCACTGGCTCCAAGGATTGGTAGACCTGCCGAATTGATCATCCTGCGAGCGCGTAAAAACGGTCGCGCGGCATTTCGACTATTGAATACTTTTGTGATGCACCAAGGTGTTGCACACGGCGAGGACGGCGACACCTATGTGCCCGCATTGCGCGCTGTGCTGCGCGATGGTGCCGCATTGGAATTTTAGGCGCTGTTAAGCATTTGTTTACCGGTCTGCACGTTATGCTGCGAGGCGGCGTGACACAGCGAAAAATTTGTGGTGAACTCAAATTCTAAACTAACATTTTGGAGGATTACATGGCTCTCAACGGACATCTGGAGACTCTCAAGCGTAAGCACACAGAAATGAGCGAGGCGGTCGAAAACGCCCAACGCGCACCCGGAGTGGACGATCTAGAAGTTGCGACGATGAAAAAGGAAAAATTGCGCTTGAAAGAGGAAATCACGCGCCTGTCGAGCTAAGTTAGAATTTAACGACCAAAGCTGGCGCGTGCTGCGACGATGGCACCGCCGGTAATCAATATTGCAGCCCACAATAATGTATAGCTTGGGGCCGCGACCCCGGCGATTACCAGCACGATTGTGGATAATAGCGGTGCTGCGTATGATGCGGTGCCCAAAAGCTGAATATCGCCCTGCTTTACCCCAATATCCCAGACGTAGAAAGCAAGACCAACTGGACCCAGCCCCAAGCCTGCTATCGCGGCCCAGCCCAATGTTGTGGCGGGTAGAATTGTGTCCTCAAACATCAAGTGCAGCGGCAAAGACAGCGCCGCGGATGCCAAACAAAATACTGCCACGGATGCGGTGGGAACAGCCCCGACACGCCGGGACAAAACGGAATAGCCTGACCACGTCAGCGCGCAAAGCACCGCAAGCGCATAGCCCGGTAAATGTTGATTTGAAAACCCTGTGCCACCGCCAGTGATGATTAATGCAGCCCCTGCAAACCCCAACAGTGCACCCAATACGTGGCCTTTGCGCAAAACCTCGCCGGGCAGCAAGCCGGAAAACAAAACGATCATCAACGGCCAGAGATAAGCGATCAAGCCAGCCTCGGCGGCGGGAGCGAGGCGAAGCGCGGAGAAATACAAGGCGTGGTAGCCGAACAGGCCCAATGTGCCAAACATATAAACGCGCATAGGCACTTGCCGCAGACCAGCAAGCGCACCCGTGGCAGCGACCCAGAGCAGGCCCAATGCACCTCCCAATGCAAAGCACAAAGTGTTTAACAAGAGTGGTGGTGTCGGTGCGGACCCCACTGTAAATAGCGCCAGCAAAGCCCACAAAAGAACGGCACAAAATCCGACGGCTGTGGCACGGTGTTGGGTCATTTACCGGGTGGTTCCATTACAGTGATACCATTGGCAATATGTGTTGTTTTTTCAATCTCTTGCAATATCCAGTGTTTGAATGCGGATACCTGCGGTCGGGTTTCAGTACCTTCGGGGCATAAAAACCGGAACCGCGCCCCGGTCGGCAGCGCCATTGGATAAGGTGCGACCAACCGCCCTTCCGCAAGGTCTTTGATCACCAAGGCACGCCTGCCCAATGCCACGCCGACACCTGCAAGGGCCGCATCAATGGCGTGATCCGCTTGGGAAAATCGGGGGCCTGGGTTGGGTGTGACGGCAACATTCATCGCGCGAAACCACGCGTGCCAATCAATTGGTGGATCAAGAAAATCTATCGATTCATCAACGATCAACACGGCATTGGTCAGGCTCTCTGGCGTGGGGAATTTTTGTGCGAATTCGGGGATCATCACCGGGACAACCCATTCTTCTGCCAGCGGCAATGCAAAAAGCCCCGGATCAGGCCCATGCCCAAAGCGGATCGCGACATCGACGTTGTCGCGGTTGAAATCCATGATTCTTAATGACGCCGAAAACCTCAATTCGATTTCTGGATGGCATTGAGCAAAGTCAAAGAGACGTGGAGCCAGCCATTTGGCGGTAAATGCTGGCCCGGCTGTGACTGTAAGTGTTTGATGGTCTTGCAATCGTTGTGCTGCACGCCATCCGGCACCAAGGGTTTGAAACCCGTCCGATGCAGCAGGGGCCAAAGCCCGTCCGGCATCTGTCAATTCTACCGCGCGGTTAAGCCGCTTGAATAAGGGCGCGCCAAGATGTTCCTCAAGTGATTTAATCTGAAAACTGAGCGCGGCGGGCGTTACATGTAGTTCCGCCGCCGCCAAAGCGAACGACATATGGCGCGCGGCAGCGTCAAAGGCGCGTAACGCGGTGAGTGGGGGCAGGCGGTCCGTCATGCTCAGTTAAGTACAGCTTAACTGAAGCTATGGAAAGTCTCGTTTGTCAGGCAACGTTTGACCGCACATATTGGGGGCAAGAGATCAAAAGTTGAACGCCTCATAAGGAACAAAGACATGTTTGAAGCCACAACGAACCCCGCCGCCCGAACCGCGATGGAAAAAGCTCATACTGCAAGGGGGGCTGCGATGGCATCGGTGTGGCAGTGGTTGTTTCAGCCGACTTCCCGCTGAACAAAGGCCTTTGTTCTTACGGGATGCAAAAAAGGCCGGATCATGTGATCCGGCCTTTTCGTTTTAGCATGGCCCATTTTGGAACCATGTTTATTTAGACAAAGAACTGCGCACCATTGGCAGAAATGGTTGAGCCGTTGATGAAGCCCGCATCATCCGCAACTAGGAACTTCACCGCCCGCGCGATTTCTTCTGGTTCGCCCAAGCGACCTGCTGGGATCTGTGCGATGATGCTTTCGCGTACCTTTTCAGGCACCGCCATCACCATGTCCGTACCGATGTAGCCGGGGCAGATTGCATTGGCTGTAATACCAGCGCGTGCGCCTTCTTGGGCAAGTGATTTCACAATGCCCAGATCGCCGGCTTTGGTCGCGGCATAGTTTACTTGCGCAAACTGGCCTTTTTGGCCGTTGATCGAGCTGATCACAACGATACGCCCAAACTTGCGTTCACGCATGCCCGGCCAAATGGGGTGGACGGTGTTAAACACGCCGGTCAGGTTGGTGTCGATGACTTCTTTCCACTGCTGCGGCGTCATCTTGTGGAACGGTGCATCGCGGGTGATGCCCGCGTTTGCGACGACCACTTCGATGGGGCCGAGGTCCGCTTCGACCTTTGCGATGCCCGCAGTAGAATCGTCATAATCCGCAACATTCCATTTGTAGGTTTTGATCCCGGTTTCCTTGGTAAAAGCTGCGGCAGCTTCATCATTGCCGGCATATGTTGCGGCAACGGTATATCCGGCGTCTTTCAATTCTTTTGAAATGGCTGCGCCGATGCCTCGGCTGCCTCCGGTGACAAGTGCTGTGCGGGACATATTAGGTCTCCTCAGTAAGTAATGTTATTTCAGAGCGAATAGCGGGTGCGCAAGATAATTGCGCGCCCAATCTGTTTACGGGCGCTCAAGACACATGGCAACACCCATGCCGCCGCCAATGCACAACGTTGCCAGACCTTTTTTCGCGCCGCGGCGCTGCATTTCGAACAACAGCGTGTTCAAGATACGTGCACCAGAGGCACCGATCGGGTGACCAATGGCAATCGCACCGCCGTTGACGTTGACGATTGATGGATCCCAACCCATGTCTTTGTTTACGGCACAGGCCTGTGCGGCAAAGGCTTCGTTCGCTTCAACCAGATCAAGATCTTCGGCCTTCCAACCGGCTTTCTCCAATGCTTTGCGCGAGGCATAGATCGGACCTACACCCATGATCGACGGGTCCAGACCAGCAGTGGCGTAAGACGCGATGCGTGCCAGCGGTGTGATGCCGCGCTTTTCGGCGTCATCTGCGCTCATTAATAAGGCCGCTGCGGCACCATCGTTCAGGCCAGATGCGTTTGCTGCGGTGACTGAGCCGTCTTTGGTAAACGCAGGGCGCAGTTTTTGCATCGCTTCCATGGTGGCGCCATGGCGGATGTATTCATCTTGATCGACAGTGACGTCGCCTTTACGGGTTTTCACGGTAAAGGCGGCGATTTCGTCAGCAAATTTGCCAGCTTTTTGTGCGGCTTCGGCTTTGTTTTGCGATGCGACAGCAAATTCGTCCTGCTGATCACGGCTGATCTGCCATTTCTCGGCGACGTTTTCGGCCGTTTGACCCATGTGATAGCCGTTGAACGCATCCCAGAGACCATCACGGATCATCGTGTCAATGAATTGCAGATCGCCCATTTTCTGACCCGGACGCAGATTTTGTGCGTGAGGTGACATGGTCATGTTCTCCTGACCACCAGCGGCAACAATCGATGCGTCACCGAGTTGGATGTGCTGTGCGGCCAATGCCACAGCGCGCAGGCCGGAACCACAAACCTGGTTGATCGACCAGGCAGAGCTTTCCTGTGGGAAGCCCGCATTGATATGCGCCTGACGGGCAGGGTTTTGACCTTGGGCGGCGGTAAGAACCTGACCCAGAATGGTCTCGGAAACTTCGGATGCATCAACGCCTGCGCGCGCGACGACTTCTTTCAATATGGCAGCGCCTAAATCATGGGCGGGTGTGGTGGCGAAAGAGCCCCCAAAGCTGCCAACAGCAGTGCGGGCGGCGGATGCGATGACGACGTTGGTCATAAATTGGTGTTCCTCTACCTATCTGGCCGAGGATATTGTGACCTTGTGTCAATCTTTGACAGCAACGACTCCCCCGCCTTCTAGGTTTGTCATAACGGATGGGGTGAAGCGCGGCAACGGTGCCTACGCTTTGGCACTATGCAAAGCGCGCATAACTTTGCCTAACCAACTGCGTGTGCCTCGACGTTTTGAAGCCATGATGGCCGCGTTGTTGGCGCGCCAAAGTAATAGCCTTGAAGGCAATCAGCGCCCATTTCCGTCAGCATCGCGGCATCCCGTTCATTTTCGACAAATTCCGCCACTGTCAGCATGTCAAAATGTCCGGCAATTGAAATCATTGCCGCCGTCAGCACCCGGTTGTCGGGATTGTCCGCAATACCTTTGATGAACTCACCATCAATCTTGAGGATATCAAAATAAAAATCTTTGAAATAACGGATTGCAGTGTGACCTGCGCCAAAATCATCCAGTGCAAAACACACGCCAAAGGGTTGCAGTTCTTCCATCAAGTCGATGACCAATTCCGGCACCATCATTGCGGAACTTTCCGTGATCTCAAGAATCAACCGTTCGCCAATGGTTTTGTTACGCTTCAAAAATCGCTGCATCATCTGGTTCCATGCCTTATAGCCAATCGACCGTGCAGACATGTTGATCGACAGGCGTAACGCTGGATTATTTTGCAAGGCCAACAGCCCTGCGCGCAGCGCAAGCACGTCAATCTCGCGGCCCGTTTCGGTATTCTCAATGGCTGGCATGAAATCACGGGCTGGGATAACCCGGCCTGTAGCGTCCAACACCCGGATCAGTCCTTCATAAAAACCCACTTTGCTGTGATCGCCCGCCAACATAATCGGTTGATACGCCAATAGCGTCTGCTTGTGTGCAATAGCGTCTTTTACCATCTGCAACGTCGATTTATCGCGCTGGTTGACAGCATAGTTCAGCGGGTCTTCCGAACCCGGTGCAACATCGGCCATGCGACGTTTGAATTGACTAACCACGGTTTTACACTCTTCCTTGTCCAGATACGGGTTGTAGCCCACAAAGTCATAACACAGACTTAAAGAGCTGATTTTCCAACAATTTTAAAAGCCAACGAATTGCCAGAGTGAGAGGACATACTATGGATCGATGTGGATGGGCCGGATTGGAACAGATTTATGTAGATTATCACGATACCGAATGGGGCGTGCCGGAATATGGCAGCCGCGCTTTGTGGGAAAAGCTGATTCTGGATGGCTTTCAGGCGGGGTTAAGCTGGATCACGATCCTTAAAAAGCGTGATAATTTTCGAGAGGCGTTTCAGGGGTTTGATCCGCATGTCATTGCCGAATGGGGTGCGGGTGATGTGGAAAGGTTGCTCGGCAACGCGGGCATCATCCGTCATCGAGGCAAGATTGAAGCGACGATCAACAATGCCCGCGCATGGCAAAAGATCGAAGCAAGGGAGGGGTTCGACACCTT
>JBPOFE010000161.1:0-7617 GCA_051252035.1 Sulfitobacter sp. | reverse complement strand
CCTTCTTCCAACGCACCAATCTTATTCTTGGCTTTGCGCAGGTTAAAGAACAGTTTCTTTTGGCCAGATGTCGTGCCCATTTTGACCAAAGACCACGAACGCAGGATAAACTCCTGAATTGACGCCCTGATCCACCACATCGCATAGGTCGACAGACGAAAACCCTTTTCAGGATCAAAACGTTTCACGGCCTGCATCAGCCCCACGTTTGCCTCGGAAATCACTTCGGCTTGCGGCAAGCCATAGCCTCGATACCCCATGGCGATCTTGGCCGCCAACCGCAGGTGCGACGTCACCAGACGGTGTGCGGCTTGCGTGTCTTCTTTTTCAACCCATGCCTTGGCCAGCATGTATTCTTCTTCTGGTTCCAACAGAGGAAATTTACGAATTTCCTGCATATAGCGATTCAGACCACCTTCCGGCGTAGGTGCCGGTAAATTTGCATAATTGGCCATTTTAGTGTCCCTTTCCCCAGTTTTTGGGGCCCATGTTTATGGGCTTAACATTAATATGGTCTGCGCCTGCACCAGTTACAAGTGTTGAACCGAACGGTTTAGATTAATTTTGTCACAATCTATGTTAATAAGGCGTAACTGCGCTGTACGGTCACGCACACGTGCTGATTGTGACACTTTCAAAGCAGGGTCAAACCGCCAAACGCATCACATCCAACAGGTCCGCCATATCCTGCGGCAAAGGTGCTTCAAACCGGACAATTTCGCCAGTTACGGGATGATCAAACCCCAAGACCGCGGCGTGCAACGCTTGACGTGGAAAGGCTTTTATCGCCTCTGCGGCAATCTCGGGCAAGGCTGCCTTGGGCAATTTGCGTTTGCCGCCATAGGTCGGGTCTCCGACCAGACTATGCCCCGCATGTGCCATATGCACCCTGATCTGATGGGTGCGTCCGGTTTCCAACCAGCATTCCATCAAGGCCAGCACTGGCGGCGTGCCAAACCGCTCAACTGTGCGCGCGCGGGTCACGGCATGGCGCCCGCCATTAAACAGCACCGCTTGGCGCTGCCGATCGGTCTTGTGACGTGCCAGTTGCGTGGTCATTTTCAAGATATTGCCCGACTCAAACGACGCGCCTTTGATGCCACGCAATCGCGGATCATTGGCATCCGGCACCCCGTAAACCACCGCCTGATAATAGCGCTCGACACTGTGTTTCTCAAACTGCTTGGCCAGCCCATGATGCGCGGCATCCGATTTGGCAACGACCAGCAACCCGCTGGTGTCCTTGTCAATGCGGTGGACAATGCCCGGACGTTTCATGCCGCCCACCCCAGATAGCTCATCACCGCAATGCGCCAGTAGCGCATTGACCAATGTGCCTGAAGGCGACCCCGGTGCCGGGTGCACCACCATGCCGGCGGGTTTGTTAACCACCACCAAATCATCGTCTTCAAACACGATCTCAAGCGCGATCTCTTCGGGCAGGATATGACTTTCCTCTGCCTCCTCGACGTCAATATCGACCTGATCATCCACCGCCACACGCGCCCGCGGGTCGCGCACCACTTGGCCCGCGACCATCACGGCGCCATTTTCGATCAAACGCCCCAACCTTGTGCGCGACAGGCTCGCATCCTCTGGCACATCACGCGCCAGCGCTTTATCAAGGCGCGGCGGCGGTGCGTCCGCGATGTTAAATGTGATACGGCGGTGCGACATGGATGATCCGATAGAAGTTGAGGAACCCGCAAACCTACGGTTCCTGCGGCGAATGGTGACGGTGCTGACCGCCGTGATGATTTGCGGCGTTCTAGTGGTTACCGCCCTGCTTGTCACGCGCCTGTCTGGAAAACGCCCCGATCTGCCTGAAACAATCACGCTGCCCGATGGCGCAACAGCCGCGACTTTCACCCAAGGCGATGATTGGTATGCTATTGTAACAACAGACAATCAGATCCTGATCTTTGATCGCCTCTCGGGAAAACTGCGCCAAACCATCACCCTAGACTGACCATTCCTCTCTTTTGGTGCCAATATCCCGGGGTTGTGCGGGTCTGGCCGCTCGCGCATGCCGCAGGCGTTAATAGCCGAGGTTAAATAACAAAAAGGGAGGGTGGTACCGCCTCCCCGGCTTGAACGGGGGACCCCTGGTTCCACAAACCAGTGCTCTAACCAACTGAGCTAAGGCGGCATCGAGATGGGATTTAGCGCCCGTGCCCTCAGATTGCAAGACCCGCTACAGCGTGATCGTCCATGTTTGTTCAACATTTTCTTTGCCAAAGGACACAACGGGCTTTTCTGCCATCAGTGACCAGCCCGTCTTAGCATAGAGCGCCCCCGCCGCGCGGTGGGATTCGTGGGTCCAAAGCTGCATCCGCGCATAACCGCAGTCCCGTGCGAATCCCATGCAGGTTGCCAACATGCGTTTGCCCAACCCCTGCCCCCGTGCCTCAGGTGTCAGCAAAAATAACCGCAGCTTGGCGGTCGCGTCGTCCAACCTCACGCAAAAAATGCTGCCCAGACGCTGACCATCCTGCCATGCGATCCAACCCGCTTCCAAGCGATCATCGTGATCGGCCAAAAATTCATCAAGGATCTGCGCCACCAATACACCGAATGTCGCATCAAACCCTTCGGCCTGTGCGTAATGCACCTCGTGCTGTTCAACCAACCAATCGCGGTCTGAGGTTTCAAATCTGCGAATCTCAATCAGGTCCATGCCGCGATCATGCCGCCAAGTCCGCTTGCCTTTCAAGCCACCCCGCGCTAGCGATATCCCCCACAATCAGGAGAACCCAATGGGCATTAATACCGAACGCGATATCGAAGCGAACCTGCAAATTGGCCCAACCGATGCGGGCATGGTACGTCTGTTTGTCGAAGGCAACGGCGTAGAAATCCCGATGGATTTCACCCCGGATGAGGCCATTGAGATCGCAGAAGAGATTATGGCCGCCGCAGGGCGTGTCGGTGGTATAAAGCGTTAACCCCAATCGGATAACGCCCCCGGGTCGCGCAGCCCATGCAACCGCCGGGCCGCATGAAACGCAAATTTCTGCACCATCACTTTACGGCGCGCGGGTGCAATTTTGCTCTCTGGACCCATGCGAATGATCTCAGCCCCGTATGCATCACCAATGATCAGCCCCGTATTATCGGGCAATAGATCGGTTGGAAAATCCGCATCCACGGCCCAGAAAAACCGATCCGCCCATTCCAAATAGCCCTGCCATTTGCAGTCTGAGGTGAAATCCGCACGCGACGACTTACATTCCACCACCCAAATCTCGCCCTTTGGTCCCAATGCCATCACATCGACACGTAGACCGCGTGCCGGCACCAATTCCTCAACAGTTGCAAATCCGTGGCTCGACAGATGCCGCGCAACCCCACGCGCCAAAAGCTGTCCGGGTTGCAGCGTGATCTGCGGGGTTTGAAGATCGTTTTGTGACATGCCTAATTTTATGAACATTTCGTGAACATTGGCAAGTCTTTTGCCAAACCGTTGGTATTTCCCCTGACCTCGCTTATCTTAATGTCTGGTGAACAGGGGTGAGATATGGACGAGCGCAAACCAATGACGCAATCGCAGGCGCGCGGTGTGCGCTATGCACGCGAACTTGAAGGCCACCTGACGTGGCTTGATACGTTCTCCGGGACTGCTCTTGGGGTGCTGGCCGTGGCCTCCGGTATCTATACCTATCTTGGCGTGTCTTCCCTACTGGATGACAACGGGGCGATGTCTGCTTTTGCTGCCATTGCTTATTCGGTCGCGGTTTCTGTCGGCATATTTGTGTTTTGGTCCTATATGTTACGCCTGTTTCCTGCAGTGCGCACAACCCGCGCCCGTGTGGGTTTATTGGGCGCAATGGGGCTTGGATCGCTTGCCATTGTCGCCATGTCATCCTGGCTTAATGCCGCTGCCCTTGCCGGGTCCGCCGCCGTCGAACAACACCTTGCCAAGACTGTGCAGGAATATCAGGGATCGCTGGAACGCGCCCACGAGATAGCCGTGTCTGCGCAAGGGTTAGAGCGCGACGTCGCCCGCGTGCGGCAAAGTTTTGAGGACCTGAGCGAGCAAGAAGCGACTGGCAATCTCTCTGGTCTTGCGGGACGTGGGGCGGTTTTCCGTGTTTTGCGGCAAAAGTCCGCCGAACTCAGCGGGTTAGAAGCACAAATTGCCACGCAAACACCGCTGGTCAATGCCGCCTTTGTGGAGGGCAACCAGATCCTCAGCCGGATGCGCGCCCTCACCGTAGAACCCGGCCCGGTAGAGGCGCGGTCAGTTGAGTTTTCCGAGCAAGCTGTGCGTCTGGCGGGATTGATCACCCAGCTCAGGCAATTGTCCGTTGCCTCCCTCGTGGAACGTGCCGCGCAAGACCTGTCCGCCTCGGTCGTGTTACCTGAACTTGACGGAAATTCTGTTGAAAATCGCAGCGCACAGGGCGCAACTATCACCTCTGTGCTCGAAGTCCTCGCTCAACGCGCCACCACATTGGAACGCGCCGCGCAATCGGTGTTGAGCATGGCACCGCCAACCGAGACCACTTATACCCCAATCTCAAGCGCCGATGCGGTTATCCTATATGCCCGCAATTTTGTGCCATCGTGGGCCGGGGCCATCGCCATTGACCTCTTGCCCGCTGTTTTGGTCTTCATCCTTGCAATCACCCAGACTGCGATCCGGTCGGGTCGCGAGGGGGCCGCTGTCGAGGATACGATGACGTTGGCAGAACTGCGTGCGGCCCTATCTGCGGTACGTGATGTCGAAGAAGCCATGCACAATAGCACGTCAGAAGACGCGCCTGCGAAAAAGCCCGACACAGCCGCGCAAATCACCCCGATCAAATCCACATGAGCGACGCGGCCACGGAGACCGGTAGCCCCAAACGTCGTAACCCGGTGGGGCGTATACTGATGGGTGTGCTGATTTTTCAGTTGGGCCTTGCTGTCATGCTGTTCTGGGGTGACTTACGCGACGGGTTCAGTCTGCCGGGCTTTGGTCCGCGCGCGCCATCGCTGACCGAACCGATCCGTCCCGGCGATCAGACCCGCCGCTATCGCCAAGACCGCGCGCCTGCGCCGGGCCGTCCAATGCCCACAACGCCCCTGCCGGATCGTTTGACACTAACCGTGGTTGAGGCGGGTGCGTCAGCGCTGCTTGAAGGGGCCATTACCCAAGGCGATGCCACCCGGATCGCGAAACAAATTGACGCACTCGACCCGGCCCCTGCCCGCGTGATCCTGAATTCCCCCGGTGGATCGGTGCGCGATGCCTTGGAACTGGGGCGCCACATTCGCGAGGCTGGCCTGAACACATCGCTGCGGGACGGCGACATCTGTTATTCCGCCTGCCCCTATCTGCTGGCTGCAGGTGTGACCCGCGACATCCCCGACGCCGCTTCGGTTGGCGTACATCAACATTACTTTGGCGAAAGCACGATCCTGCCTGCATTTATCGCCGTTGAAGACATCCAGCGCGGTCAGGGTGAGGTGATGAGCTATCTTGATGACATGGGCATTGATCCGATGGTGATGCGCCACGCGCTGGTGACGCCACCAGACGAGATTTACGTGCTGCTGCCGGAAGAATTGCGCGCCTACAACTTTATCTTAGCGACTGAGTAGAATTTCCGCATTTTGTGGGTACGTTCGCATTTGGCTTGACATGATACCTTTTGGTATCTAAACATCACAATACCAAAAGGTATCATGATAAGGAGCCACATCCCATGACCTCCCCCGATCAACTCACGTTCCGCGCCCTTGCGGACCCGACCCGACGTGACATTCTGCAACTGCTTGCGACCCAAGACATGACCATCGCGGACGTGTCTGGCCGTTTCGACATGACCCGCGCCGCTGTCAAAAAGCACCTTACCGTGCTCAGCGATGGCGGGTTGATTACCGTCGAGGCGCGGGGCCGCGAAAAGATCAACAGCATCAACACCCAAGGGTTCGCGCCCGTCCTCAACTGGTTCGAATATTTCGACAGCTTCTGGGACGACCGCCTGAGCGCCCTCAAATCAGCCATTGAAAAGGACAAGACATGACAGGCACCACAATTCGCAAAAGTATTTACGTGCAAGCCAGCCGCGAGGTGGTCTGGGACTATCTGACCCAGCCTGACAAGCTGGCCAAGTGGTTTCATGCGCCAACGACACCGCTTGTCGAGGGCAAGGCGCTGGAAATGTTCGGCACGGAAAGCGGTGACAAGTTGATCTGGGGCCAAGTAAAAACAGCCCGCGCACCGGAGTATCTGGAGTACTCATTTACAGTAAAACCTATGGGTGATGCCGTCAGCACGGTCAAATGGACCTTGGAAACCGTTGATGGCGGCACACGTCTGTCGCTTGAGCATGTTGGACTGCCGCAGGGTGCTGATGCCTTTGGCCTGACACTTTCGCTCGACAAAGGCTGGGACGACCATATCACCCGCATGCGCGCCGATATCCACGATAACGCAAACTAACCCTTGCCGGACGCCCGTCGCACGCCTATCTCATGGTCTGTGACGGGTTCTGCCCTGTTTGTATTACGTTACATTCCAGTGGCCTTAAGCAAATCCGAGGGAGCTGGCTCTGTCTGAGCCCTGGTTCAGTTATCTGGCGCCCACCTGTACATACAGGTCCTCGGGAATAAAAAACAGGACGGCAGGTGCGGTCCCGTCACACCAATTTTCAGATTGCTAGCTGCGTGATTCTGCAGGGACCATAACAGGCACCCGACGCCCGCCTTGTGGTGTATCATCCTCGGGTTCGGCCATCAGCCAGATCGCAACAGCCGTTTGAACCCCGGCAAACACAATGCCGTTGAGCACCCAGAAAACCGTGACCGCCATCAGGCCGATGTCAGAGGTGCTGATCAAATGCCACAGGTTTGCAATATTGAGATAAAGCAGCGCACCAACAAAGAGCGCCGAAATCGCAAAGCCAATCACACAGTGAAATATATAAAAACGGAAGATTTTAGGCATTTCAGCACCTCCATACCTTAATAGTAAGCGCATTGGGGTCGTGGTCAAGTCAGCTCAAAACGCCTCTGGCCGCGCCTCGCGGGCCATATGGTCCAGCACAGCGTTCACAAAACTTGGTTCCTTGCTGTCGGGGAAAAATGCCCGTGCCACATCGACATATTCGCTGATCACCACTTTTGGCGGTGTGCTCATGTCTCGCATTTCTGCGCCAGCTGCGCGAAACAACGCACGTAAAGTCGGATCAATACGCCCAATTGGCCATTTCGCCACCAAGGCGCGGTCGGTAATCTGGTCAATCGGGGCTTGATAATTTACGGCCTCTTCAAGTACCTGCGCGAACAAGTTAATGTCGCCATCCAGCATTTCCGCACCCTCATAGACCGCGCCGAAGCGGTGTTCGAGGAATTCGTTACGCACCCATTCAACCGTCTGTGACGAATGTTCCATCTGGAACAACGCCTGCACAGCATAGAGCCGCGCGGCTGATTTCATTTTGCGTTTCTGGTTGCCGGAAAGCCCAGCCTGCGAGGTCGTCATGCGGTATTTGATCCATCCGTATTACCAGCCATCAGGGTATCATGCCCCAAGGGTTTGAACCCGATGCCTTTGCTTGTGTCCGCCCACTTACGAGCGAGGGCAATCAGATGCAAGGCCGCGGCGGCCGCCCCACCACCTTTATTCTG
>JBPOFE010000160.1:0-7692 GCA_051252035.1 Sulfitobacter sp. | reverse complement strand
TTTGATTAACGGACCCGCTTGAGAAACCCGTCATGGGCGACGGTGATCAGCAGCTTTGCGGGAATGCTCTTGTCGATCTCGAACTCGGGGTGGGTCTTAAGGTAGTCCCAAACCGCAGTTTTGGGGTTGTTGCCCGGTCCCCAGGAACGGTCTGGATATTCGTCTGCGGGCATGTCCTCGATCAGCGTATCGAAAACGACGCAATAGCTTCCGACAGACGTGAGCGGCGCATATAGCTCGAGTTCGCTTCGGACATGATCATGGGTGTGGTTCGAATCCAGACATACAAGCACACGCTCGTATCCTTCTGCTGCCTTTCGCACCTTGGCGAAGATATCCGCGTCAATACTGGACCCCTCAATCATCTCGATACGTGAAGCCATCGGGTGGTCTAAAATGGCGGTACGATTGTGTTCGCGGATGTCGATGTCGATGCCCAAAACTTTGCGGGACGATTTGGACGGGTCCATCATGGTGCCAGCCTCGATTGCGTCACACATGTCTAGTAGCGCCAACATAGACGCGCTGAAAATCAACGAACCACCATGTGCGATACCCGTTTCAATGATCAGATCGGGTTTGATGCTCCAGATCAGTTCCTGCATCGCCATGATATCCTGCGGGTACTGGATGATCGGGCGGTCTTGCCAATGATAGTTATACGAGTATTTCGGTTGGGTCGTGGCCTGCAAAAATGCCATAGCCATGTCGTTCAGCGGCTTGTTTTCCATCATGTCCGAGATGCGGCTTGCGATCTCTTGCTTAAATTCAGTCATTTCCCACCTCAACATAAGTAAATTCGTCGTTCGAAATCTTTCGGATCTCCTCGCAGTAATTCGGGTTCATCACAAGGATCCTTGATGACCGAGGTAGGTTTGGCAAAACCTCCTCGGGTGCGCTGACACGTAATCCGGTCCCCGCCAGAAAGCGGCCCTGCTTACTTGGGTTAATGTCGATCACAGCCTCAACCGGCGCGCCGGCTCGTTCGCGTAGCAGGGAATAAATTACCCCTTTCGAAGCGCCCCCCCAGACAACATCCGATTTCGGCGACACCGCCGTACTATCGTGCAAGGTCGCCATGAAGTTGTCGGGAAATATCACTGGATCCTGCGGGTCATATTCCGGTGCGCGCAAGCTGGACAAATCACCAATGACATAAAGGTACTGCCCACCAAAACAGCGGCCCATCGCAGCCACTTTACCAAACATCTTGCGAAAGTCGGACAGCCGGAAATAGTTGACATGTTCATAAAAGATATCGAACCAGGATCGTCCCTCGCATATCCAATCAAAGCACGGCACCTCAATATAGATCAGGCCGCCGCCGCCATTTGCATCACGCAACTGGCACAAAAACGCATAAGGGTCCGGAATATGTTCCAGCACGTGGCGGAGCACGAGCCCCTTCGCCGAAAATCCCAAGTCAGGACCAAAGTAATGCTTCTGGATATGGGGGCTGTCGCCCTCATAGGTGGGGTCAAATCCAGTGATCAACGCGCCACGTTCGGCAAGCATTTCGAGGAATGTCCCCTTGCCACACCCGACTTCAACCAGATCATCAAGCCCTATCTTGTCGGCAATCAGATCGGCGGCCCAGTTCAGATGCTGGCGAAACGGCGCGCTGTTTGCCTGTTCGTTCTGATAGGCGGCATCGTAGTCGACGAGGCCCGGATCAAAGGCGTCGTTGCGTACCAGACCAGAAGTCAGGTCTTCGACGATACGAATGTTGCCTCTTGGACAATTTCGCGCTTCCTCAGCGCTGTTATACATCCGGTTTTGAAAAACCGGAAAATCATCTTGCGAATAGAGCAGACGGGTATCAGTGGGTTGCGTCATTTCGGGGCCTCCGTTCTTAAACCGATCACAACTGGCGGATCCGTCAGGTTGTCTGGACGCGCGCCAAATTTAAGAAGGTCGCGGCGACCATATTGATCGGCTATTTCTTCTGCAAGCGCACGAATGGTGACACCCTTGCCGCTGCATATATTCGTCGGACCGACGCGGTTGCCGGTGATGTCCCTTACCAGCAGATCTGCCGCCGCATCGACATCCAAATAGTCGCGCACCGCAGTCCCGCTGGTCAGTTCGGCCACCTGACCGCAGCGCAGTTTGCTATGCAGATAGGGGATCAGGCGGCGATGATCCTCGCGCTCGCCGAAGAGATAGAACAGACGCGCCCACAGGAACTCTATCTGCGTGGTGGCGAACCATGATTTCAACATGGTGAAAGCAGCCACTTTGGAAGCTGCATAAGGCGTATCAGGCGCGAGTGGGGTATCGATCGACAGCTCACCCACCGACAGGTCGTATTCAAAGCAGGTGCCGACGCCCACAAACCGGCGCAGCTTAGCCGCAACAGCACCTTTTGCCATAGACAGAGTTCCGACAAGGCAATCCAAATTACGCTCAGAAGTCAGGTATTTGCCCGGCTCCGCATACCATGCAAGATGCACAACTGTGTCGACGCCTGTCAGTGTGTCGGCCCACCAGTCCGAGGACTGCGCGAAAACATCGTCGCAGAGGATGGTTTGGGTGTCCAAGCCCTCCAGCTTAGCTTCTGTTCCCGGACGGATGATGCAGATCAGATCATGCCCCGTCGCCGCGAGTTTTTGCGCCACGGGCAATCCGACAAATCCTGTGGCTCCGGTGATCAGAATGCGGCTCACTCTGACACCTCAAGCCGTGGCACAGCCGTGACAAATCGCGTGCCAAGAGCAGCAAGGTCGCTGCATTGGGCTTTGACTTCGGGCGCAATGTTCCAAGGCAAGATGATGAGATAGTCTGGGCGATCTTCGCGCAGTGCTGAAGGTGCCAGTATTGGAATATGGCTACCCGGCATCAGCTTTCCGATTTTGGCTGCGGCGGCGTCACAAATGAACGGGAGCAGATCAGGACGCACCCCTGCATAATTCATAATGGTATTGCCCTTTGCCGCCGCACCATAGCCCGCGACAGATTTGCCTTCAGCTTTTGCCTGCAACAAAAATCGTAGAAAGTCGTTTTTGACGTCATCCGCCTGCGACTGGAACGCCAGATAAAAATCGTCGCGATCCATTCCGCGAACCCTCTCCTGTTCCATCAGAGCCGCGACCGAGTTGGCTTGCGAATGCCCAGCCCCGTTATGGCAGCCAAAAATGCGAAGGCTGCCGCCATGGGTCGGCAATTCCTCAACATCAAAAATACGCAACCCAGCGGCGGCGAATATCCGGTCAACGGCAAGTAGCGAGAGATAGGAGAAATGCTCATGATAAACGGTATCGAACTGACGAAATTCGACCAGACGCATCAGATGTGGAAACTCCAGCGTGATGACACCTTCTGGTTTCAACGACGCCTTTAGACCTGCGGTGAAATCATTGATGTCTGGCACATGAGCGTAGACATTGTTGCCCGCAATCAGGTCTGCCTGATCCAAGGTGCCCGCAAGCTCAATGCCAAAGAAGTCCTGCACCACGGGAATACCCTGCGCCCGCGCGGCGGCGGCGGTGCTCTGCGTCGGCTCAATACCAACACATGGGATGCCTTTGGCCACAAAGTTCTTCAGTAAATATCCGTCATTTGATGCAACCTCGATCACGTGGCTGTTCGGCCCAAGACCAAACCGCTCAGTGACCATATCTGAATAGCGCGCCGCATGATCCAACCAACTTTGAGAGGTTGATGAGAAATAGGCGTAATCATCCGTAAACAACGCATCCGCCTCTGCAAAATCTTCGGTCTGCACAAGGCGGCAATCGCCACAGGCCAACAGCCGCAATGGAAAGGTCAATTCAGGCTTCCGCAAATCCTCAGGGTTTAAATACGCGTTGGACGGCGGCGCAAAACCAAGGTCAAGAAACCGGATGCTCAAAGGGGAAGCGCAATGGCGACACTGTTGCGTCATAGGGGTGATATTTCCTTAAGAGCCGGTAGGTTTTTATCGCGCTCCGACATTTGGGCCGGTGGTAAGGGCCAGTCGATTGCCAAGTGACTGTCCATCAAGTTAACTCCACCCTCTTGTGTCGGGGAATAGGGTTGGGAATGGAGGTATTGCAGTTCGACCTCATCTTCCAAAGCCTGAAAGCCATGGGCAAAGCCTTCGGGAATATAGATCGAGTTTCGGCGCTCCGCATCCAGTTCGATCCAGACATGCTGACCAAAGCTGTCAGACCCTTTGCGCAGGTCGACAATGACGTCATAGACCCGTCCACGCAGGCAGCGCAGCAGTTTAACCTCGGCGGCGGAACCGCGCTGAAAATGCAGGCCGCGCAAAGTCCCGACGCCCCGAGTATACGACAGGTTCATCTGCGGCCACCGCGTGTTGAGACCGTGTTTGGCGAATTCTTCGTCGCAATAAAACCGCGAGAAAAACCCACGGGCATCGCCCCGCGGCTCCAACAGCACTTCGAATGCGCCATCAAGTTGAAGCGGTCTGAAGATCATAATCCGCCAAACTCTAAAAGCTGCGCCTCGGTAACATCCACCGCCGACTGCCCTTCGCCGACTGCGCGATACCAGCCAATGGTTTTCTCGATCGTCTGCTCGAATGACCAGCGTGGTTTAATACCCAGAAGGGCTTCGCTTTTAGCGGGATCAAGGCTCAGAAACCCGGCCTCGTGAACAGCATCGTCAGAAGAAGCATCTTCCCAGCGCCCCGGCCAACTGCGTAATGCCTCGGTCACCACATCGCGTACTGGTCGCGCGTCTTGCGGATTTGGTCCGAAATTGAAGCTGGATTGATAGACGGGATCATCCGACGTCCAAAGCCGCTGTGCCAAAGCAAGATATCCGGCCAACGGCTCCAACACGTGCTGCCACGGACGCACAGCGTCAGGGTTGCGCACCTCAATCGGTTGCCCGCTCGATAATGCCCTGACAATGTCCGGCACAATGCGGTTGCTCGCCAAGTCACCACCGCCAATCACATTTCCAGCCCTTGCCGAAGCCATCCTGATATCTGTCCCACCCAGAAAAGACCGTCGCCAGCTTGACACTGCGATTTCCATCGCCGCTTTGCTGGCGCTGTAGGGATCATGACCTCCAAGCGGGTGTTGCTCGTCGTAGGGTCTGCCGTCTTCGAGGTTTTCGTAAACCTTGTCAGTCGTCACCATCACTACGGCACAGCAACCGGGCAACTGGCGCACCGCCTGCATAACATGGGCCGAACCCATGACGTTTGTTTGCCAAGTTTCAAGCGGGTTTGCATAGGATTCTATGACAAGTGGTTGTGCTGCAAGGTGGAACACTATGTCAGGCTGAACCTCGACCACCCGACGCGCAACCAGATCAGCGTCGCGAATGTCGCCAATCATGTGATCAACAAAAGATTCGACCCCCAGTTGGTCGAACAGTGCAGGGTTCGTGTCAGGCGTCAGCGCCATTCCAGCGACATCGGCCCCTAACTTCTTCAGCCAAAGAGACAGCCAGCTTCCTTTGAAACCGGTATGACCGGTAACCAGAACGCGCTTGCCGCCCCAGAAGTCACTCATTCCCAAGTTTTCCACGGTGCCTGACCCGTTGCCCAAAGCTCTTCCAGTGCGTTTCGGTCGCGCAATGTGTCCATGGCCTGCCAGTAGCCGCTATGTTTCCACACTGCTAACTGACGTTCTGCTGCAAGGGCCTCCAATGGCTCTTTTTCAAAGACTGTCTGGTCATTCTCAAGACGGTCAAAAACCGACGGTTCACACACAAAGAACCCGCCATTGATCCACCGCCCGTCGCCCTCTGGCTTCTCCTGAAAGCGCGAGACAAGCCCCCCGTCAATTGCAAGTCCGCCAAAGCGTCCAGCGGGTTGAATCGCGGTCACCGTCGCCTCACATCCCTGCGCATGATGGTGTTCGATCAAAGCGGTCAGATCAACGTCGCTTACGCCATCGCCATATGTCAGGCAGAAAGTGCCATCCAGATGATCTGCAACACGCTTGATGCGGCCCCCAGTTTGGGTGCTTTCGCCCGTGTCCACCAGAGTGATCTTCCATTTCTCTGCTGGACGGGAATGGATTTTCAGACCGTTGGTTTCCAGATCAATTGTAACATCGGACATGTGTAGGAAGTAATTCGCAAAATACTCCTTGATCATGTATCCCTTGTAGCCGCAGCAAATCACGAATTCATTGATCCCGTGCTCGCTGTAGTGCTTCATAATGTGCCAAATGATTGGACGCCCACCAATCTCGATCATCGGCTTGGGTTTTAGATGCGACTCTTCGCTGATACGTGTCCCAAGACCGCCCGCCAGTACAACCAATTTCATCGCCCACAAACCTACTACTCAAACGTCAATATGATGGGCTATAAAAAAGCAATTATGGTCTTGATTTTGCTGATCTAAATAGGCCTGAGCGGTCATGCAATCGGCCCCCAAAAAGTCCGCCGAGATTTACCTCTTGGGGCAAAGAAAGTCCAGAAAATTTTAGCCTAATGATATCTAGGCGAGGATAGTATGAAATTTAAGGCCGCGCTGGTTAAAGTAGAAACCGCCTATGAGCATACCCGCCTGGATGGTCCAGATTGAAAGTTAGTGCATGATTGGCCTTTGGTCCATTGGTACAATAGCCTCAGGCGCAGGTGGGAGATAGGGGTGAAGATCTGGGGCCATTAGAGTGGACGGGCACACCAAACAGCGCATAGTCACATGTTCAATGCGTCAGCCCCCGGTCCATCTCGACCTCCCGCGCTTCTAGCTCTGTCTCAGCCTCTCTTCGCCGTCCTTCGCTAAGCTCAAGCTCCTGCTCAACTGTTCGTCGAGCGTGTTGTAGCTCGCTTCCTCGTTCAACAATCCACGCAATGCTTTCATTGATACGGCTTGCGAACGCACCAGCAGCGTCACGCATTGTGCAATACCATCCAGCTGACTCTGCATCGTTCTGCAAAAGTCTACATTTACCTGCAAGCTGCGTCCCTTTGCCTGTTGCTGTTTTTACTTGGGTTCCGTATGTCCGGCGGTGGGACACCCTTCCCCAACGAAGGGCATTTATCTGTAAGGATAGCAGACATGACGATAAAACCACCGGCCACGCGGCCGATAAATCCGCGTTTTTCATCTGGCCCTTGCGCCAAAATCCCCACATTTGATCTGAACAAGCTCAGCGGTGCACCGTTGGGCCGCAGTCACCGTGCCGCGCCAGGCAAGGCCAAACTGCTTGAAGCGATTGAGACCACCCGCGATATTCTCGGTGTACCAGCCGATTATCGCATCGGCATCGTGCCAGCCTCAGACACGGGCGCATTCGAAATGGCGATGTGGTCGCTCTTGGGTGAACGTCCTGCTGAGATGGTCGCATGGGAATCATTTGGCGCTGGCTGGGTCACAGATGTGGTCAAACAGCTCAAGATTGACGCGCAAGTTCACACTGCTGAGTATGGCGAGATCGTCGATATGGCGACGCTGAATTATGACAACGATGTCTGCTTTACATGGAACGGCACAACATCCGGCGTGCGCCTGCCTTCTGGCGATGCCATCCCGGCAAACCGTGCGGGCCTCACGCTCTGCGATGCGACCTCCGCTGCCTTCGCAATGGACCTGCCTTGGGACAAACTCGATGTCACCACCTTCTCTTGGCAGAAAGTGCTGGGCGGCGAAGCGGCCCACGGCATGCTGATCCTGTCACCTCGCGCGGTTGAACGGTTGGAAAATTACACGCCCGCATGGCCCCTGCCGAAAATCTTCCGCCTGACCAAAGGCGGCAAGTTGATCGAAGGTATCTTCAA